>CAYGWX010000001.1:0-1403 GCA_964353855.1 uncultured bacterium
CTCGTGGGGGTCTACGAAGGCGAGAAGGGGTTATCCAAGGAAGCCCAGACCCTGGACAAATTCCTGGGAGGGACCCTGTCTCGGGCCCTCTCAGCCGAGGAGTTTAAGGGCAAGCCGGGAACCGCGACGGCCTTTCACACCCAGGGGAGGATTCCCGCCCAAGCGGCTGTGGTCGTGGGCCTGGGAAAGAAGGATAAGCTCACCCTTCCTGTTCTCCGGATGGCGAGCGCCGCCGGGATGGCCAAAGCCAGAGCCCTGGGCGCGAAGAAGGTCGCGATAGCCCTTTTGGATGAGGCGGTCAGAGGGGCGGGCGCCGGGGACAAGGCCCAGGTGATCGTGGAGGGAGGGCTCTTGGGAACGTACCGGTTCCTGAAGTACAAAAGCGAAAAGGACAAAAAGGCGATTGAGGAAGTTGTCCTCCTTCTCTCCAAGCCGGCAGAGAGGGGCAAAGCCCAGGCCGGGGCCGCAAAGGGAGAGGTCATCGGAGGGGCCGTGAACTTCGCCCGGGACCTGGTCTCCGAGCCCGCGGCCAGCTTGACCCCCACCCTGCTGGCCGAAGAAGCCAGGAAGGTCGCCCGGGAAGCCGGGCTCAAAATCAAGGTCATGGAGAAAGCCGAGGTGGAGAAGCTCGGCATGGGCGCGTTCCTGGGGGTCTCCCTGGGGAGCGACCAGCCACCCAAGTTCATCGTGCTCTCCTATGAGCCTGAGAGGCAAAGGGCGAGGAGGAAGATCGCCCTGGTGGGCAAGGGGCTGACCTTCGATTCCGGAGGCATCTCGCTCAAGCCCGCAGGCGGGATGGAGACGATGAAGTGCGACATGGCCGGGTCCGCGGCGGTCCTGGCCACCATGCGGGCACTGGGAAAGCTCAAGCCCAGGGTCTCGGTCCTGGGCCTGGTCGCGGCCACGGAGAACATGCCCTCGGGCCGTGCCACCAAGCCCGGGGACGTGGTCCGGGCGATGAACGGGAAGACCATCGAGGTCGTGAACACGGATGCCGAGGGTCGCCTGACCCTGGCCGATGCCCTGTGCTATGCCGTGAAGGAGAAAGTGGACGAGGCGATCGACATCGCGACCCTGACCGGGGCCTGCGTGGTGGCCCTCGGGAAAGTTCAGATGGGGGTGTTCGCTAACGACGAGGGCCTCCGCCGCCGGGTGATGGACGCGGCCAAACGGGCCGGGGAAGGGGCCTGGCACCTGCCTTTGAACGAGGATCTCAAGGAGGCGATGAAGAGCGACATCGCGGACATGAAGAACACCGGCAAGGCCGGAGAGGCCGGGGCAACCATGGGCGGGCTCTTCCTGCAGGAGTTCGTGGGCTCGACCCCCTGGGTACACCTGGACATCGCCGGGCCGGCGTTCATCGACCGCGAGACGCCCCTCTCCCCCAAGGGCGCGACCGGTGT
>CAYGWX010000001.1:1503-219988 GCA_964353855.1 uncultured bacterium
GGCCGGCGTTCATCGACCGCGAGACGCCCCTCTCCCCCAAGGGCGCGACCGGTGTCGGCGTGCGTACCTTTCTTTACTATCTCATGGGGATATAGAGGGGTTAGAAGGGGCGAGAGTCAGGGAAAAGCCAAGAAGCCCGCATCTCTTCACCTCCACCAGGTTTTATTGGTCGATCTACACATCCATTCTTTGGCCTCGGACGGCATCCTGAGCCCCACTCAGGTGGTTGAGGAGGCCAAACGGCTGGGACTCCGCGCGATTGCCATCGCGGACCACGACACCACTTCAGGGGTGGCCGAAGCCATGGAGGCCGGGAAAGCTCTGGGCGTGGAGGTCGTTCCAGCGGTGGAGATCAACACCGAGAAGAACGGGAGGGAGGTGCATATCCTCGGCTTCTTCATCCCGCACGGGGACGAGCGTTTTGAGGCCCGGCTCGGGGAACAGCGGGAATCGAGGGTCCGGCGGATCCGCCGCATCCTGGAGAAGCTGGAGGGGTTGGGCCTGCCGCTTACGCCCGAGCAGGTCCTCCGTCAAATCGGGCAGGCCTCGGTGGGCCGGCCCCACGTGGCTCAGGCCATGGTGGACGCGGGTTATGTGGAGACCATGGATCAGGCCTTCAACTACTACCTGGGCCGCCATGCCCCGGCCTATGTTCCCCGGGAAGCGATGAGCCCCCTAGAGGCGGTGGTTTTTATCGGAAGCTCCTCCGGCATCCCGGTTCTGGCCCACCCGGGGCTCCTGGACCGCGACGCGTGGATTCCGGAGCTGGTGGAAGCCGGGCTCTTGGGTCTGGAGGCCTACTACACCCGGCATGATGAGCGCATGACCCAGCGCTACAAGGACAAGGCGAGGCAGCTTGGCCTGCTCGTATCCGGCGGATCGGATTTTCACGGATGGGAAACCGAGGATATGGCCCGGATGGGCGTTCCCGTGGTTGAGGATGCTGTTTATGAGGTCTTGGAAGCAAAATCCGCCCTCTTACATCCTTGAACTTTTTCCCCAAAAGCGGTATACTTGTTATAGGTTTCACAAGCCTTTCTGCAAGGCAATTATTACGAGGTGTGAGGGAGAATAGATGATTGAGATAAGGATGCACGGACGGGGCGGGCAGGGCGCGGTGGTGGCCACGAAGCTCCTGGCCGAGGCGGTCTTTCAGGAGGGCAAGTTCTGCCAGAGTTTCCCGGCCTTCGGGGTGGAGCGCAGAGGGGCCCCGGTGGCCGCCTTCACCCGCATCGACGATAAGCCGATCAACCTGCGCTGTGAGATTTACGAGCCGGATCACCTGGTCGTCCTGGACCCCACCCTGATCGGGCCGGTGAACGTCACGGCAGGCTTGAAGCCAGGGGGCACGGTTCTCATCAACAGCGACCATCCCCCGGAGTTCTTCAAATTGCCCAAAGGCTTCAAGGTGGTGACCGTGGACGCGGCCGCGATCGCGGTGCGGAACCGGCTCGGCACCAAGGCCACTCCGATCGTGAACACGGCGATTCTGGGAAGCTTCGCCCGGGTGACGGGCATCGTAAAGTTAGAATCCATCCTGTCGGCCATTCAGAAAGGGGTTCCGGTCAAGGCCGAGAACAACCAGCAAGCTGCCCGCGAGGCTTACGATGCCGCCGCCGGGAAAGGAGGGGCCCGATGAAACGCGTGGGAGACCTGATCCAGTTCGAGAACAACACCACGGACATGCCCCCGATGGTGGCCTCGTTCGGTACGATGCGCTGGAACAAGACCGGAAGCTGGCGCTATATCCGCCCGCTTTACGAGGACAAGACCCCGCCCTGCACCCCGGGCTGCCCGGCGAACGAGAGGATCCCGCAGTACTTCGCTTTGGTGAAGCAGGGCAAGTTTACAGAGGCCTGGGAGCTGATCAAGGAGGAAAACCCCCTGCCCGCGACCTGCGGGAGGGTGTGCTACCACCCCTGCGAGGGGGTCTGCAATCGCAGGGAGTTCGACAAGGCGGTCGGCATCCATCTCATGGAACGGTTCGTGGCTGACCGGGGGTATGCCCTCCGGAAAACGAAACCCACGGCCAGGATCACTCACAAGGAGAAAATCGCCATCGTGGGTTCCGGGCCGACGGGCCTGTCCTGCGCCTACTTCCTGGCCAAGGCGGGGTATGCATCGGTCGTCTTCGAGGCCCTGCCCAAGCCCGGCGGGATGCTTCGGGTGGGCATCCCGGAGTACCGCCTTCCCAAGGCGATCCTGGACCGGGAGATCGAGGACATCGAAGCCCTGGGCGTTGAGATCCGGTGTAACAGGAAGCTCGGCGATACACTCTCCTGGGCGGACCTGAAGAAGTTTCGGGCCGTGTTCCTTGCTCCGGGCGCGCACCTCGGGCGGGCCATGGGGGCGAAGGGAGAAGAGGAGGCCGGGCTGGTCTCGGGCCTCACCTTCCTCAAGGGCATCAGCCTGGCGAAGAAGAGCCGGATGAGCGGCCGGGTGGCGGTCATCGGAGGGGGCAACACGGCCATCGATACGGCCCGCACGACCCTGCGCCTGGGCGGAAAGCCTGTGATCCTCTACCGCAGGAGCAAGGCCGAGATGCCGGCCCATCCCGAGGAGGTCTCCGAGGCCGAGAAGGAGGGCGTGGAGATCCGGTTCCTCACTGCTCCGGTCAAGGTGGAGAAGAAGGGGAAGAAGCTCGTGCTCACCTGCCAGCGGATGAAGCTCGGCCCTCCCGATGACAGCGGGAGGAGGAAACCCGTGCCCGTCCGGGGCTCGGAGTTCAAACTGCGCGTGGACTACCTCTATCCGGCGATCGGCGAGGACCCGGATTTGACGGGATTCGCCTCCGAGCTCTACCGCCTGGCTCCCCGGATCCAGGTGGACAAGGGCCAGGCCACGAACCTTCCCGGTATCTTCGCCGGGGGGGACGCGGCCACGGGCCCGATCGGAACCGTGGTGGATGCCATCGCCTCGGGAAAGAAGGCGGCGAAAGCCATTGCGGCCTTTTTAGGGAAATCGCAGGCCCCGGAGATCGTCCTTCCCCGGACCATCTCCTTCGGGGAGGTCAATCTGGCCTATTTCCTCTCCGAGGAGCGGCCGGAGCAGAAGCGGAGGCCCTACCCACAGGGCATCAGGGATTTCAAGGAGGTCCAGCTCGGCATCACGGAGAAGCAGGCGAGGCAGGAGGCCCTCCGCTGTTTCTCCTGCGGAGTCTGCACGGAGTGCGACAACTGTCTGATCTTCTGTCCGGACGTGGCGGTTGCCAAAAACCCCGCGGGCAGGGGTTACCTCCTGGACTACGACCACTGCAAGGGCTGTGGGATCTGCGTGGAAGAGTGCCCCCGCGAGGCCATGGCCATGGACGAAGAGTTGAAGTACCGGTAATGGAAGCTTATCAAAATATCACTTGAACGATTGAAACGGAGCATCCTATGGCTGTAGCCGTTGAAAGCACCAAGGTCCGCGGGCACTATCAGATCATCGAGGGCACCCACGCCGCCTCGTACGCCGCCAAGCTGGCCCGGGTGCAGGTCATCTCGGCCTATCCCATCACGCCCTCCTCGGGCGTGGTGGAGAAGCTCGCCGATATGTGTGCCTCGGGCGAGCTGGCCGCTAAGTTCATCAAGGTGGAGTCCGAGCACTCCGTGATGGCCTCCCTGATCGGGGCCTCGGCGACCGGTGTGCGGACCTTCACCGGCACCTCCTCCCAGGGCCTGGCCCTGATGCACGAGCTCCTGCACTGGGTTTCGGGCGCCCGGTTGCCCGTCGTGTTCGCCAACGTAAACCGGGCCATGGGGCCGCCCTGGACGGTTTACGCCGACCACAACGACAGCCTCTCCCAGCGGGACACCGGCCTGATGCAGGTCTACTGCGAGTCCAACCAGGACCTCCTGGACATGATCCTGATCTCGTTCAGGGTCTGCGAGAAGGTCCTCATGCCCTGCCTCCTGAACATGGATGCCTTCTTCCTCTCGCACACCTCGGAGCCGGTGCACCTCCCGGCCCAGGAGGACGTGGACCGCTTTCTCCCGCCCTACAAGCCGGAGATCAAGCTGGATCCCAACGATCCGCACACCTTCGGGGGCTTCGGGCCCCAGCCGGTGTATTACGAGTTCCGGCAGAAGATGCACTGGGCCCAAGAGCAAGCCAAGCAGGAGTACAAGCAGGCCGCCCGGGAGTACGCCGAGTTCTCCGGCAGGCTCCACGACCTGGTGGAGCCGGTGCAGTGCGAGGACGCCGAGATCATCCTGGTGACGGCCGGGACCGCGGCCTCCACGGCCCGGATCACCGTGGAAGAGTTCCGCAAGAGGGGCGTGAAGCTGGGGCTCCTGAAGTTCCTGGTTCTCCGGCCTTTCCCCCTGGAGGACGTTCGGCGGATCCTGGGTCCGGCCAGGAAGGTCGCGGTGGTGGACCGTAACATCTCCTACGGTGCCTCCGGGATCTTCTACCAGGAGATCAAGGCCGGGATGTACCACCACGCAGAGCGTCCGCCGATCTTCGGGTTCATCGCCGGGATGGGCGGGCGGGACATCACGCCCAAGACCTTCGCCGAGATCATCACCTACACTATGGAGCACGACCGGCCTGACTCTGAGATCATCTGGATAGGAGCCAAGCCATGAGCCAAAAGCTGATCCATGTGCCTGACCAGGAACTGATGTCCCCGGGCCACCTGGCCTGCCCCGGCTGCGGGGCCACGCTGGCCATGCGCCTGGCCCTGAAAGCCCTCGGATCCAAGACCATCGTGTCCATGCCGGCCTGCTGCTGGTCCGTGATCGACGGGCCGTTCCCCTACTCCAGCCTGGCCGTCCCGCTGTACCACACGGCCTTCGAGACCGCCGCAGCCTGCGCCTCGGGAATCCGCGCGGCCCTGGACGCCAAGGGGGACCGGGAGACGACCGTGCTGGCCTGGGCCGGGGACGGGGGCACCTTCGACATCGGGATCCAGGCCCTCTCCGGGGCCGCTGAGCGCAACGACAACCTGATCTACATCTGCTACGACAACGAGGCCTACATGAACACCGGGATCCAGCGCAGCTCGGCCACGCCCTTCCGGGCCTGGACCACCACGACCCCGGTGAACAATCCCAAGGGCGAGCCCAAGAAGAACATCGTGGAGATCATGGCCGCGCACCGCATCCCCTATGTGGCCACGGCCACGGTGGCCTTCCCCGAGGACCTGGTGGCCAAGGTGACCAAGGCTAAGGGGATCAAAGGCACGCGCTTCATCCACATCCTCTCACCCTGCCCTCCGGGCTGGAAGTCCCAGAACGACGCCTCCATCCGGCTCTCCCGCCTGGCCGTGGAGTCCCGGCTCTTCCCCCTGTACGAGATCGAGGACGGGGTGCGCTACCGGCTGACCTACCAGCCCAAGGGGGTGCCGTTGCGGGACTACATCGTCCAGCAGGACCGCTTCCGCCACCTCAAGGAGAAGGACCTCGAGGAGGCCCAGCGCACCGTGGACCGGGAATGGGAGCGGTTGATGTTCAAGATCAGGATGTCGGAGGTTGGGGGAAAGGCTGAGGTCGAAAGGGAGAGGAAGGCCGGGGCGACAAAGAACTAACCTTCAGGGGTCCTGTCGAGGAGTCTTGTTTCTTGGGCCGGATGACGAAACGATCTTGCTGTGGAGGAAGCGGGGTCTCTTTAGAAAGAGGCCCCGCCTCATTTTGAGTTAATCCTTTCAGGGATGACTAACGCCAGGATTCGACCCGCCCCCCTCCTCACCTTCGCCGCCCGCCGGGCCTGGCGGGCCTGGCTCGAGCGCCACCATGCCTCCGCCCGGGTGGCCTGGCTGGTTTATTTCAAACAGCATACCGGCCGGCTTTCGATTCCCTACGAGGACTCGGTGGAGGAGGCGTTGTGTTTCGGCTGGATTGACGGGACGATTCGCCGTCTGGACGAGGAACGCTACGCCCGCCGGTTCACTCCCCGGCTCCCCGGGAGCGGCTGGTCGGCCTTGAACCGGAAACGGGCTTACAAGATGATTCAAGAGGGGATGATGACCCCGGCCGGGATGGCGAAGTTCGATGTTCATGGCAAGGCCGGGGGGATTACCTCCCGAACCAGGACCCCGGCTCCTCATCCTGATTTTGTGAAAGCGTTAAAGCCCCATCCCAAGGCTGGTGAGAACTTCGAGCGCCTGGCGCCCTCCCATCGCCGGATGTACCTGCTGTGGATTAGGGACGCCAAGAAGGAGGAGACGCGGGCCCGGCGTATCGCCGAAACGGTCCAGCGGCTGGAGTCGAATCAGAAGCTGGGGATGAAATAAGTCGGTTATCGGGATGCCGGCGAAAAAAAAGTAGGGGCGCACGGCTTTATGCGCCCCTTTCATATTCAGGAGGGTAGGGCGGGATCTAAAAGATCCCGCTCCCATTTTGGGCCTACTTCACCAGCACGGCCTTCCGCACCACGGTTCCATCCGACCTATTGACAAAATTGAGGTTTATGTGTTAAAATCCTTTCGTAGTTTATGAGCGTGGTGGCTGGGCAAATCTGATAAACGTGTAACCCCTTTGAGAGGTATCGTGTAGAGGTGTAAGATGGTCCGGGGGATAAATCGAGTAGGTGCATCTTCTGGTCTTCGTGTTAACGAAGTAGAGGTGCACCCTTTTTGCTGGCTCGGCCGTATTCTCCTGAGTTTGCCATGGCCGGGCGTTGAATGCTTCCTCTTTAGTGTAAGGAGGGCTTATGTGATTAAGCGAGCGTTTTACTTGCTTGGGGTTGATAGGTCTTGTTGTAACGGTTAAACAGTCTCAAGAAGGGAGGGAAAAATGAACAGCAAACGATGGGCTTTGTTTCTGGCCTTTCTGTTGCTGCTCGCGTTGAGCGCAGGAGCAGCAAATTGGGACCCGGAAGTGCAAGTCTCAACTGGAAACGAAGAAAACTCATGGACCTCCTATAACAACGCTTGGTGTGTGGCGGTGGATCACAAGAACCGCGTTCACGTGGTCTGGCAGGATTGTGAAACCCAAACTTTCTGGCAGATCTATTACAACAGATCCACCGACGGCGGGGTCACTTGGCAAGGGCAGGGTTATCCGAGCGCGGGCGGGAGCGATAACTCGCCAGCTGTAGCCGTAGACAGCCTGGATCACGTCCACGTAGTCTGGGTTAGGGACGGGAGCATTTGGTACAATCGCTCTACAGATGCAGGAGTATCCTGGGATGGCGAGGAGGTGCTTTATCCCGGAAGTGAGTATCGTTCTCTTTCCATAGCGACCGATCCGCAGGGGCGAGTGCACCTCGTCTGGCAAGTCGGCACGGATAAAACCCAGGCTTTCTACGCTCGCTCGACGGACGAAGGGGAAACTTGGCAGCAGGATCCTTTCGTTCTCGTTACAGGGGCAGCCAGGCCTTGGAATCCCTCGGTTGCAGCCGATGCTTGGGGCGGGGTCCATGTCACCTGGTATGACGCCCGGTGGGGTGGTTGGATGTCTGGTCAGGGGCGCAGGGCGGAAGATTATTTCGGGAACTGGGAGATCTACTTCCGTCGCTCCCTGGATGGCGGTGAAAGCTGGACCGAAGACGAGCAGAGGCTGACCACGGATGATGCTGCTTCGATCCTCCCGTGCGTCATGGCAGACGGATACCAGGGGGTTCACGTCACCTGGTCCGATTCGCGGGACGGCAACTACGAGATTTACCACAAGAGGTCTCCCACCCGCGGAGAGCCCAACTCTTGGACAACAGATAAGCGAGTCACTGCGGATCAAGCCTTTTCTGAGCGTCCCTCGATTGCAACGGATTTCCTTGGCCGGATCCACGTAACTTGGATGGACGGCTCATCGTACGGCATATTCTACACCTTCTCCACAAATGACGGTGCTGACTGGAGCAGTGCTGAGCGAGTTGACGATCCGCTCCCGAGTCGCACAAGCGAAAACGCCTCGGTCGCAATTGATCGCGTCGGGGGGATCCATGGGGTCTGGGATCGAGTAACTCAGGTGTATTATCGCCGCGCCCGCCCGGAGCCGATCTTGGGCTCCACCGAGCCCAGCCAGGGGAGGCATTTAATCCGGGATCAGTGGACCGGGAACCTGCACCTGGTGTTCCACAGCAACGACGACAGGATCTACTACACCCTGTCCTCGGACAACGGTTATACTTGGGCCGTTCCGCAGTACCTTGACGAAGGTAGATATCCCACCGTGGGCTTGGTTCCGGGGCCGATGATGACGACCGTGGTCTGCGTGGTCTACAAGCCATCTTCTCCCCGTAACTGCGAACTTTGGTACCAATGGTTCGATCCGATGGTGGGTTATTGGCAGAACGACAGAATCGCCACCAGTTGGTATCCAGGGCCTCCAAGTTTGGTGACGCGAGGCGACTCTGTGTTCATTTCGTACTGGGCATGGCTGCTTGATAGGCCAGGTCGGCAAATGCCGTTTATGATTTACTTCAACGGCTTTCCCTACAACTCGCCTCTGACGATGATTACGGAGTGGCCAGACGGGGATCGCGTTTACATGTCTGACGAAGCACCCTATCCTCCGGGGCTGGCCGTGGATGGGGACGGGTTCATCCACGCGGCTTGGAACCGAGAGATGGCTGGTGACATTTACTACAGCCCTAGGATTGACGGCCATTGGTATCCTGGACGGGTAGATCATCTGCCCTCTTACTCCAAACAGCCCTTTGCGGAGTGTTACGCAGAATCCGTGTTCGTGGTCTGGGCTGAGGAGGATGCGAACCTTGAACTCTACCGTAGGGCAAAATGGCTTTACTGGCCATTTTGGGAGGTTCCTCGAAATGTGAGTTGGTCCCCGGAGCTTGCGTCCGAGTCTCCGACGCAGGCCTGGCAGTCTTTCACTGTCTGGGCCGAGGACCCTGGCTCTGGGATGTTTGACACAAAGTGGTGGAGTCCGGTTTGGGGTTCGGGCTACGTAAACCCTACGCCGGATTTCTCCTACTGGCCGCACAGCCAGATGTGGTTTGGCTGGTTTGGAAGCGACCTTGCCACGGCTGGCACGGAGAGCAAAGTGCCTTATCAGCCGCCCTACTGGATAGCGACCAATCACCTCATGTTCGGCTTTCTTGGAGGAGATGGCGGGGTTTACTATACCGTTTGTTCCGGCGATTCCGCGGCTTCGCCCTACTGCCGTAGGAGAGAGGGTGTCTTGCGGTTTGGGGAGAAGAAGGTGGACTTCGCCAGGGATAGTTTGATCTACGAGTTGCCGCTCTTGAATCCCAACTATGACTACTACCTCAAGGTCTCCTCCTACCGCGAGACCGGGATTAACTGGACTCAGGCTCTCTCTGTGGATGGAGGTTCCTACCGGGCCTTGAAGTTTGTGCCCAACAGGGTGGATACAGCCTGGATTCAGATACCTCCGACGGCTTACGAGCGGGACCGCAAGGCGGTCTTCGCCCTGAGAAACGTGCAAGGGGATTACGTGACGAGCCTCGGATTGACCCTCTATCAAAAGGATCCCAAGCCGAGGGGGAAAGGGGGTCCGCAATCTGGTGAGATTTCAACCTTAGCATCCACAGAACAGTTCACAATTTCCCCCAATCCGTCAGCTTCTGCGGTGCAGGTGATGTATAGCCTTCGGGCTCCGAGCCCTGTCCAAGTGGCTGTTTACGACATCGAAGGTAGGCTTGTCCGCAAGCTTGTGGAGGGCAGACAGCCTGCGGGGTTGCACCGATTGGTTTGGGATGGCCGGGACGAGAAAGGGGCGAGGGTTACAAGCGGCGTCTACCTGATTCGATCTGTTGCTGGAGGGAGAACCCGAACCGGGAAGGCCGTACTTCTTCGCTAACTTCTTGTCGGGGAAGGGGGGAAACGTTATTTGTTTCCCCTCTTCCCCCTTTTCTACTGAAAGGGGACTATGCCAAAGATATTTCATTCCGTATTTATTACCATTATCATTGTAAGCGGAGCCTTAGGCCTTAATTTTAGGCAGATTTCCTATATCCCTAAAGGGATGACTTGGGGTTACGGGTATATCCGTGGGTTGGATTTGAATAATGATGGTTTTCAGGATTTAGCTTTCTCGGCTGCTGTACAGCCGGGTACTGGAGGTACTCTTTATTATGGCTATCGCCCTTTTAATCGCTATGTCTCCGAGGATTCGTTTCCACGGGCTTTATTTTGGGATGTAGGCTATCTCGACAACGATTCTCTTTTAGATGTTACAACTCAAGCCTGGGATAGCGCTACTAATAATACTTATATCAGAGTTTTTGAAGCTGAAACACAAGTTTCTTTCCCCAAAATTCTAGCGTGGTCTTGGCGTTATGAGTTCAATGGGAACGGGGTCCAGCCGATGTATATAACTGACTTGGATCGGGATGCTCAGAAGGAGATTTTAACGGGAGATGCTTATGTACTTTATGTCTTTGAATGCCGTGGGGATAACGCTTATCAAAAAGTGTGGTGGGATACAGTTACCATTAATCCTGCGGTTTGGCCTAACTTTGCCATTGGGGACTTTGATCAGGATGGGCTGATGGAGTTTATGATATCCGCGCAATCAAGGAGCCCCAATGTGTTGGTCTATGAGTATGCTGGGAGCGATCAGTATCAGTTGGTTTGGGCAGATACCGTGAATTTACCCAATATGAACGACGATATCACCGGTCCGGACTTGGATGGAGATGGAAGATTAGAGTTCATCATCGGTGCAGACAGGACCGGCCCGGCTCCTTGGGCAGCTTGGCTTTTGATTTACGAAGCCTTGGGGAACAATCAATACGAGGTCATTTTTGCAGATTCTGTCAACGGTCTGACTGACCGCGGCGTCTATGCCGTCCACTCCGACTGCGGGGATGTGGACCGGGACGGGAGGCCGGAGTTGGTGTGGGCGATTGATCGGGATTGGATGGTGTATAAGTCTCCGGGAAACAATCAGTTCCAGAGAGTCTTTTCGGCTTACGGGGATAACGGGCATAATTCTACGAACGTCCACATCCACGACATGAACGGGAACGGGTATCCGGAGATTATCGAGTCGGGCGGTAACGAGACGCATATTTGGGAGGTTCAGCCGGTGAAGCTGGACTTTCCCAACGGGGGCGAGCTGCTTTATGTGGACTCCCTATGCGTGATTCAGTGGCATAACGAGGACCCGTTTCGGGCGGATTCGTTTTCGCTGTTCTTCTCTGCGGACAGCGGGATGACCTATTCGCCGATTGCTCATGGGATATCTGGTTCGGATAGCACTTATCTCTGGACGGTTCCTGACACGAATTCAAGCAGGTGTATGCTCATGCTCTGGGCCTATCAGAACGCCACGGGCTGGGACTTTTCAGACGGACCGTTTACGATTCAACCTGCCTCCGGGGTTGAGGTTACGTCTTCCGTTTCCCGTCTCCCGTTTCCCTTGCAGGTTTCCCCCAATCCCTTTCTCTCCCACGCCACGATCCCCGGCCACGAAGCCGAACGCTTCGCCCTCTACGATGTTTCCGGCCGCAAGGTGGGGGTTTATAAGGGGGATAAGATCGGCTTCGGCCTCTCTGCCGGAATCTACTTCCTTAAGCCTGAGGGCCAGAACGCCAAGCTTTTGCGGATCGTGAAGTTGCGGTAAGTGAGGGCTTAAGGGCGTAATTAAAGGCAGAGGGGCGCACGGTGTGCGCCCCTATCGCTATCTATCGCTATATTGCAGGACCTTTGGGTCCCGCCCGCCTTTCCCCCGGTCCTACTTCACCAGCACTGCCTTCCGCACTACGGCCTTATCCCCGCTTTCCAGCTTCAGGAAATAGACCCCGGCAGGGATCGTCCCCGGTTTCCAGTCCAGGACCTTTCTCTCCGGCCCTCCGCTTCCTTCCCACAGCCGGGCGATGACCTGACCTAGGGCATTGCACACAACCAGTTTTCCCTGCATTTGAGGGGGGACCAAGAAAGCGAGACGGATTCCAGAGCGCGAGGGGTTGGGGGAAAGGATGGCAAGGGACCAATCTCCGGTTACAGGTTTGTTTTCCGTCCCGGCCTCTACGGCATCGCCATGATTGATTCTGAGTAGAGTTACCGAAGCTTTGGGAAATGTGTAAACCATGCTGTCCAGCCCCCCAGGAAGGCCTCCGAGAAACTTGATCCCTTTGGTTCCATTCCAGGGAGCGGCGAGCGTGGTGTCATGTTGGATGTCCAAGCCAGCTCTTCCGAAGTTAGCTTCGAACCCGGGCCAGGTTACGGTCGTGGCGTAGGCTGTATCCAGATTCTTGTTAACGACCATGATGGCGAGGTTGGTGAAACCGACCCAACTGCCATAGGCCTCCAGGCCGTTTCCTTGACCTACCGCGCTCGAGGTCGTCTTGACCAAGGTGTTCCCAAATTGGGTGCGGTACAGCTCGAAAACCCAGGAGGCCATCCTTCGGCTCGTGGTATCCCCCCGAATCGCGGCCCAGTACGGGACCTCCCCGGGCTTATCGGGTAGGTTGTAAAGGTTGTAGGAGCAGGCCAGGGGGAGTCCGCGCTTGGCGATATGGCCCAGGGCGTCCGCGATGTACAGCCCGTCCAGATAGTTCCACCACAAGGGGTCGCCCACCAGGATGAGCCCGGCGTTGTACTCCAGAAGGGCCAGGGAAACCGGATATCCTCCGCGGTAGCGGTTCAGGCTGTCCTGGGCCATTCCGAGATAGGCCTCCAGGGGCCAGGGCCAGTCGCAGGCGGCCAGCCAGCGCTTATACCGGGTCGTGTCTGCCAGGGAGTCGAAGCCCGCGGGGTAGGTGTGCACGTCCACGTAATTGATCCGGGAGGCGTTCGGGCCCAGGACCGGCCCGATCCAGGACAGGTCCCCGGCCAGGGAGAGCCCCACGATCTGCAGGGGGACCGGGGAGTGCGCCCGCATGGTGTCGGCGTAAGCCCGAACCAGAGAGGCGAACTGGGGCTTGGTCACGAAGATGGAGTCCCGCCAGTGCCACTGGCTGAAGGGCTTGCCGAAGTGCCGGTAAAAGGTCATCATCCCGGGCCAGGTCCCGCCCGCGATGTCGGTCTCGTTGCCCAGGCTCCAGAAGCGCAGGTTGTAGGGGGCGGGATGCCCGCGCTGGGCCCGGATCCGGCCCATCGGCGTGGTCGTGTCCCCGTTGCAGTACTCCACCCAGCGTCCGGCTTTGGCGGGATCGTTGATCTGGGTGTTCACGCCCATGACCGGCTCCATTCCTGTGACCTGGCAGAGCCTGGCGATGCTGTCCACCCCGAAACGGCTGGGCACTGGGATGATCAGGGTGTCCACCCAGTCTATGTAAGAGATGCCGTTGTAGTTGTTGGCCTCCCAGTCGTAGTATTCCGACATGATCCCCCCGAACCGGATGAGCGGAGTGCGGGTGCTCTGTATGAGGCCGGGGAGGAGGGGATCGGAGAGGTTCTGGCCCATCTCCTGGCCGGAGCCGAACAGGAGCGGGCTCACGGTCCCGAGCACGGAGTCGGCGAAGACAGTGATCCGCGCCGGGGCGACCTGGGCCCGGGCCGCGGGGGCGAGGATAAAAAATACAGCCGATAGGAAGGCGAGCAATCTTAATCTTCTCATTAATCCTCCTTTTTACGTTCCGATAGCCATCGTTTACAAGCGATCCCGCCTCCGTATTCGGTCAGGAAGCCTTTGCCTCCTACCAGGCAGTGACAGGGAATGATCAGGGCGACGGATTTCATTTGTAGGGGAGCGACCTTATCGGTTCAAGGCGAAGAGGGCGTAATTCAACGCGGTGGCGAAGCTCACCCACAGCAGGTAGGGGAGGAGAAGGAAGGCCGCCGGCCGTGAGAGGCGGTAAAAGAGGAGGAGGGTGAGCAGGATGAAAAACCAGAGGACGACGATCTCCAGGAGGCCGAAAAGGGGAGCGCGAAGCCCGAAGAAGAGAAAGGACCAAAGCGAATTCAGGGCAAGCTGGATGGCAAAGGCCGCGACCGCGGCCTTCTTCGATTTTCCGGGGGTCTCCTTGCTCCAGACGAGGTAGAGGGAGATGCCCATCAACAGGAAAAGGGTCGTCCACACCGGGGCGAAGACCCAGTCGGGAGGGTTGAAGGGCGGCTTCTTCAGCCCGGCGTACCAGGTGGGGATGGCCGGGGCGGTGAAGACAGAGCCCAATACCCCCGCTCCCTGGCAGACCAGGATCGAGGCCAGGAACGTGAAAACGCGGGCGCTTCTTTTCATTTCAAATGCCCTCCTCGTAAGGGAATAAAACAGAGCCACGTTTTTTCGGGATCGGCTTACGGTCCGACTGTCCAAACGCTTTCTCGTGCTCCAACAGCCATCTCTTTTTGTCGGTCCCGCTTCCGTATCCGGTCAGGGAGCCGTTCGTTCCGACCAGGCGGTGGCAGGGGATTATTAATGCGACGGGGTTCCTGGCCGAAACTCCGCCCACGGCCCGAGCGGCCTTGGGCTCGCCGAGCTTCTTCGCCATCCGGGCGTAACTCATAACGTGGCCCGGCTTTAATTTCATCAGTTCTCCCCAGACCCGCTTCTCAAAGGCTGTGCCCCGGAGGTCTAAGGGCGGAGTCTTCAGTTTTCCGAATCGGCCCTTGAAATAGTCATCGAGCCAGTGTTTGGTCAGGGTCAAAATGGGATGGTTTGATTCCTTGATCGTGCGCGGCCTGTGCCAGCGGGCCAGCCGCTTGGTCAGCAAGGCCATCCGCTCCGGCTTGTCGAACTCCAGGGCGCACAAGCCCTTCCCTGAGGCCAGGGCCACGATCCACCCTACCGACGTCTTGATTTGGGTGCGATAGATGATCTCGGACATTGTTTAAAAAAACGCAGTTGCCTAAGAGTCATTGGTTGTACTCTCGAAATGAATGTCAACCACATCAGCGATTTTCCTGTAGCCGATTCTTTGGTAGATGCGGTTCGAGGTCGGGTTGCCGAGGTCGGTATAAAGGGTGCAGAACTGCTTTCCGTCGTTCAGGATTTGTTGTGATAATCGCGCCATCACCGCGGTACCATAACCTTTTCTGCGCTGGCTCGGAGGGGTGTAAACGAAGCCCACGGCCTCGCCGTGAGGGGTGGGCCGCGTCCTGGCGGCCATGGATTTGGGCTCGCCGTCCACCCAGAGGAATAGGTGCCCGTTCTTCACGGCCTCCTCCCCGGACTTTATGGCTCGTTCGGTGTGCTCCTTGCCGAAGATGTCGTTGTGGAAACCGGATGCCCATTGCCGGGCGAGTTCCATGTCCTCGATGTCCGCCTGCCTGAACTCACCGGAGGGATACCGGGGATGAATGACCTGGCGCAGCTCAAAGATCCCTTGGCGCATACCTGTGCGGGAGCTTACCCCTGTCTTATGACACCAAATGGAAGCAAATGCCTCGGCCGTGGCTTCCCGGGCCATTACTCCGGGCACCGGCCATTTCCCCTGCCACAGTGCATCCGCTACCAGGCCGAGACCCGTCGTCTCGCGGTCGTCCTCTGAATAAATCTGGAGCTTGTAGGGGGGAGTCATGACCGCGGCCACGCTGAGACCGTCAGCGGACTCGACCGTGGCGAGGTACGGTGGACTGCCGTAGTAGTTCGGATCGTTGACCAGCCGCAGGCATATCCCCAGCATCAGCCCATGAACGCACTCCTGCCGTTCCAGGGCCGACTGGGCTTTCGCCAGAAAGCTTGCTGCTTCTTTGTACTCTGAATACTTCACTCTTCCAAAGCCAATTTATAGTAGTCCATAACTTTTCCACCTAACTACTAAACCATTAACCGAAAGTATTATAGGTCAAACGAACCAGAAAGTCAAGGATGATTGGTTCTTTTATTGTGCCATGTCCGAGGTTTGGTCTTTAAGTCCTTTTCTTGCCATTCATTACAACATATTACTATACATTACCATTCGTTACTTGTCCTTTGTCCGTGTACCGGGGGAATCCCTATGGGGGTGGCAGAGCAGGGCACCCGGAAAGCTACTGCAAGGCTCGTGCAAGCGTAGTTGTAGCGTACTTGAAGCCTACTTGAAGCGAACTTGAAGATGTGAGACGGAAGTCTACGCCCTCCCCCTTCGGGGGAGGGTAGGCTTTGGGGAAAGGGAGGCCTTTTTTGAAGGGGAGGGGTTTCTCCCTGTCCGGATGGCGGTCTGGCCGGGAAGGGGCCTTTTTAACGTTTTGGGGGGCGTTTGAGGGCGAACTTTTGTTATCGTAACAGGCCCCTTGACTAATTCGGTGAAAACGGGTATGCTTTATGGACAAAATGGTTTTAACCCCTTGAGGAACCTTGAGATTCGCAAGTGAGTTCTTATCTTTGAGCGACCTGCCGGGGATTTCGGCGCTCTATTTGGCCTATCTGAACGATTACCCGAAACTTTCTCCCTTCTATGCCGGGGATCCCCGGTCCCTGGAGGCTGTGAGGGCTGTGGCCGGGAGGGTGGAGAAGCGGGCATATCCCAGGGCCGAGGTGGCCTCGGCCCTGCGGGCCCAGCACGCCCGCTGGGGAGGAGGGCCGGAGGGTTTAACGAACATTCAAGCCCTGGAAGAGGGGGCGTTCGTGGTCTTCACGGGCCAGCAGGCGGGGTTGTTCGGGGGGCCTCTGTTCACGCTCTACAAGGCGATCGCGGGCCTGAAGCTGGCCGAGAGGCTGAGTCGCGATCTGGGGAAAAAGGTCGTGGGCCTGTTCTGGATGGCCGCGGATGACCACGACTTCGCGGAGATCAACCACACCTTTCTGCCGGACAAGGGCAATCAGCTGGCACGGATCACGTACTCCCCGAAGCGTCCACCGGAGCGTCAGCCCGAGAGCCGGATGGTCCTGGAGCAGGAGATCGCCCAGGCTCATCAGGCCATCGCCGAATGCCTTCCTCCCACAGAGTTCAGGGAGGCGGTCCTGGCTCGGCTCGCGGAATGCTATTCCCTGGGCCGGACGTTCCCCGAGGCCTTCGCCCGATGGATGATGCTGCTTCTGGGGGAGAAGGGCCTGGTCGTGGTGGACCCATCAGACCCCATCCTCAAGCGGGCCGGGAAGAGCACCCTCCGCTGGGAGATCGAGACCGGGTCCGAGTCCAGCAGGAGGATCCGGCAGGTCTCGGAGAAGCTCAAAGCAGCGGGCTTCCACGTTCAGGTGGAGCTGCGCGAAGGGGGAACCAACCTTTTTTATTATGACGGGGAGAGGCATTCGGTCAAAAAGGCCGGGGAGGGGTTTGAGATTCATGGCAGGACGTTCAGCAGGCAGGAGATGCTGGAACGCATAGAACAGGAGCCCGAGCGGTTCAGCCCGAATGTAGCCCTGCGCCCGATCTACCAGGACACCCTATTCCCCCACATCGCCTACATCGGCGGACCGGCGGAAGTGGCGTATTACGGAGAATACCGGGGGTGCTACGAGGCGGCGGGCCTGCCCATGCCGATCGTGTTCCCGCGCACCACGGTAAGCTTGATTGAGCCTAAGATCAAGGCGGTTTTTGGTAAATACGGCATCGGGCCGAAAGACATCTTCTCAGGCGTGGACACGCTCATCACCCGTCTGGTGGAAGGGAAGCAGGATCCCTCAGCGGACCGGGAATTGGAAGCCTTAGAGGCGAAACTGAACGAGTCCTTGGACCGATGGGGCCAGGCCGCAGAGCAGTGGGATAAATCTTTGCTTCAGGCCGTGAGCACGGCCAAGGGGACGATTAACCATCAGCTGGACGGGCTGGCCAGGAAGCTCACCCAGGCCTACAAGAGGAAGAACGAGGAGCTCGTGGCCCAGATCAGGAAGGCCGCGCTCCATCTTCTTCCCGAGGGGACGCTTCAGGAGCGCGCGTTCCCGGCCGTCCCCTACCTCGTCAAGTACGGCTTCCGGTTCGTGGACGACCTCTATGAGAGCCTGGACATCGAGCGCTTCCAGCATCAGATCATCCACCCGGATTATTCCTCTCACAATCCATTACCATGAGTTACACCACATAACAATGAATTACAGGCCATTATCATGAAAATCGGCATCACCTGTTATCCTACCTACGGCGGAAGCGGGGTGGTGGCCTCGGAGCTGGGCCTGGAGCTGGCCAAGAAGGGGCACGAGGTCCACTTCATCTCCTACGAGCTTCCCTTCCGCCTGGCCCGGTACCAGGAGAACATCTTCTTCCACGGGGTGGAGGTCATGCTCTACCCTCTGTTCAAGTATCCCCCCTACACCCTGGCCCTGGCCGCCAAGATGGCCGAGGTCGCCCGGGAACACGACCTGGAGCTCCTGCACGTGCACTACGCCATCCCGCACGCCATCTGTGCCTACCTGGCCAAGGCGATGCTCAAAGCCAGCGCTCCGAAGGTCGTGACCACCCTGCACGGCACGGACATCACCCTGGTGGGCTACGACAAATCCTTTTTCCAGATCACCAAGTTCGGGATCGAGGAGTCCGACGGGATCACCGCGGTCTCGGAATACCTCAGGCGGGAGACCCTGGAGAAGTTCTGCACCGCCTGCCAGGTGGAAGTCATCCCCAATTTCGTGGACACGACCCGGTACATGCCCTTCGCCGGAAACGTCTGCTGCGACCGAAGGAAGTTCGCCCGACCGGATGAGGCGGTCCTGATGCACGTCTCCAACTTCCGGCCCGCCAAGCGGGTGCCGGACGTGGTCGAGATCTTCGCCAAGGTCCGGAAGGAGCGGAAAGCCAAGCTCCTCCTGATCGGGGACGGACCGGAGATGCCCCGGGTCGTGGAGAAAGCCCAAGCCCTGGGGATTCAGGAAGAAGTGGTTTATCTTGGTAAACAGGACCCCCTGGAGCATCTCCTGGGGATCGCGGACGTGTTCCTGATGCCGTCCGAGACCGAGAGCTTCGGCCTGGCCGGGTTAGAGGCCATGGCCTGCGGGGTCCCGGTGGTGGGCTCGCGCATCGGGGGCCTGCCGGAGCTCGTGGTCCACGGGGAGTGCGGGTACTTGGAGCCGATGGGGGACACGGAAGCGATGGCAAAACGGGTCCTGGAGCTCCTCGGGGACCGCGACAAGCTGGCCGCCTTCGGGGCCAATGCCCGGGAGCGGACCGTAGAGCATTTCGAGGCCCGGAACATCGTGCCCCTGTACGAGCGCTATTACCGTGAAGTCATGGAGCGCAAATGCCAAGGATGAATCCATCAAAGGGAAGGGCCATGAAACTGGATTGTCTGTTTATCTCCGCGCACCGGGACGACACCGAGATCACCTGTGGCGGCCTGGTCATCAAGCTCGTGGACCAGGGCTGCAAGATCGGGCTTTTGGACCTGACCCGGGGGGAGATGGGGACCCGGGGCACGGCGGCCACCCGGGAGCGGGAGGCCAAGGCCGCGGCCAAGATCATGGGGATCGCCGTACGGGACAACGTCGGCCTGCATGATTCCGGGGTGGAGTTCACCCGGGCCAATGCCCTGAAGATCGCCCGCTATATCCGCAAGTACCGGCCCCACGCCGTGGTCATCCCCTACTGGGAGCAGAGGCACCCCGACCACCGCAACTGCTCCCTCCTGGTCTGGGACGCCTGTTTCTATTCCGGCCTGAAGAAGATGGACCTTCCGGGAGAGGCCTGGAGGCCGTTCAAGATCATCTACGCGGCCTCGTTCCAGGAGACCAAGCCCTCTTTCATCGTGGACATCACGAACCAGCTGGAGCGCAAGCTCAAAGCCGTGGAGGCCTACAAGACCCAGTTCTTCGACGAGCAGGGGAGGAAGATGTGGCTGCGGGGGTTCGACATCTTCGAGTACATGCGGATCCGGGCCCGGCACTACGGGGTGATGATCGGCAAGAAGTACGGCGAGGCTTACCTTCTGAAGGAGACGATGGAGGCCGAGGATGTGATGAAGCTGAGCGTGAAATCCATCTGATTCATTGCAAAATGCAAAATTAGCAATTAGCATTTCAAATTTTACTTTCAAGAAGCCTGATGATTAAAAATGATCGTTGGATTAGAGACATGGCGAAGAAGCAAAAGATGATCGAGCCCTTCGCCGAGAAGCAGGTAAGGAAAGGAGTGATCTCCTTCGGGGTTTCCTCATACGGCTACGACATCCGGGTGGCGGATGAATTCAAGATCTTCACCAACGTGGCAACCACGATTATAGACCCCAAGCGGTTCGACCCCTCGTCCTTCGTTGACTTCAAGGGCAAGGTCTGCACCATCCCCCCCAACTCCTTCGCCCTGGGGCGGACCGTGGAGTACTTCCGCATCCCCAGGAAGATCATGACCGTCTGCGTGGGCAAGTCCACCTACGCCCGGTGCGGGATCATCACCAACGTAACCCCCCTGGAGCCGGAGTGGGAGGGGTTCGTCACTCTGGAAATATCCAACACGACCCCGCTTCCGGCCCGAATCTACGCCAACGAGGGCATCGCTCAGGTCCTGTTCTTAGAGTCCGACGAGGAGTGCCTGGTCTCCTACGCCGACAAGAAGGGCAAGTACCAGGCCCAGAAAGGGGTCACGCTGCCGAAGATTTAAAAGCTGTAAATGGTGAATTGTGAATGGTAAATGGAATGATTAACAAGGTCAACTCCTCATAATTCAGGGTCTTACAAGTCGTTTTACAAAAACCTGCCTCGCCCAGCGTCACTCCTTTTCTAACATAACACAAGGTCTATCAACAGGCTATACGAACATATCCAGAGGTATTCCCGCCATGTTCCGACGGTATTCTGGCGGTGTTCCGACGGTATTCCGACGGTATTCTCACGGTATTCCGGCGGTATTCCCGCGGTATTCACACGGTCTTCCCGAGGGTTGCAAGAGCAGATAAGCGGTCCAATTGTTAAGGGCAAAGAAGAAAGGAGGATGAAGCTGTTTGGGCCTCTTGACTTGGACCCCGGATTGGGGTAGAATAAAAGGAATCTTTTGATTAAGCCAATCGGTTGAACCCTTATCTCAGGAGATGGTCCGTGAAGCATATCCTGTTCATCCTGTTCGCTGTTCTCATCGTCCTCCCAGCCCATGCCGATAAAATCGCCATCGCCGTCCTGGATTTAGACGCCAAGGGGGAAGGTCTGGATCAGGGCGTGAGTCAGGCCCTCACCGAGAAAGTCCGTGATGAATTCTCCACGAACAAGAACTTCGAACTGGTGGCCCGGGAGAAGCTTCTGGAGCTGGCCCGGGAGAAGGCGATCCAGCTCTCGGGGATCACGGAGGACTCCACCGCAGTCCAGGTCGGCAAGGCCCTGAACGTTAAAAAGATCATCACCGGCTCGGTCACCCGGTTGGGACGGACGCTCACCCTCTACCTGAAGGTCGTAGACGTCGAGAGGGAAGCCGTGGAGTGCAGCGAGAAGGAAGAGGCGGGTGAGAACGTCAATAAGGCAGGCCTCTACGTGCCGGACCTGGTCAGGAAAGTGTGCGCCTGCCTGTTGCTCGAAAGACAGAGGGAGTTCGTGAAGGCAAACCCCGAGGACGCCGAGGGGCACTATGACCTCGCGAGATTCGCCGCAGGCAAAGGGAAGTACGGGGAAGCGGAAAGGGAATACCGGGAGGCCATTCGGCTGAAGCCGGACCATCAAAAGGCTCACTTTAACCTGGGGATGGTTCTCTTGGTGCAGGGGCGCACCAGCGAGGGGGAAGCGGAACTCCGCGAGGCCATCCGGCTCGACCCTAATGACGCGCGGGCGCACGCTCAACTTTGCGCCGCCCTGGACATGTTAGGCAGATATGACGAGGCCGAAAGGGAGGCGAGAGCGACGATACGATTGGATTCCGACATTCCCGAGGGGCACAGCGTTTTAGGCGTGGAGCTGATGAGGAAAAAGAAGTACAGCGAGGCGGAGAGGGAGTTCCGGGAATTTCTCCGGCAAAAGCCGGACGAGGTAAGCGTGGTAATCGCTTTGGCAAACGTCATAGACCAGCAGGGCCGGAAAAGGGAAGCAAGGGTCTGGTGGGAGCAGGCCCTGAAGCTGGAGAAAAGGCCGGAATGGATCCAAACCATCAAAGACCGCTTGGCGAAGCCGGATTAGGAAGAGACCGTTAGCGTTATGCCCGGAAAAGGAAGATTGACCGAATATAAGAAGAAACGGGATTTCGAGACGACCCCCGAGCCGCTTTCAAAGGAAGACGGGAAACGTGAGACGGAAAACGTAAAGGACAAGCTCATCTTCGTGGTGCAGGAGCACCATGCGACGCACCTGCATTGGGACTTCCGGCTGGAGGAGGACGGGGTCCTCAAGTCTTGGGCCGTGCCCAAGGGGCCGCCTGAGGAGGTTGGCATCAAGCGTCTGGCCATGCAAGTGGAGGACCACCCCTTGGACTACGCGGGGTTCGAGGGCACGATCCCGGAAGGGCAATACGGCGGCGGGACGGTGAAGATCTGGGACAAGGGGACGTATGAGACAGTTCTTCGAGAGGGAAAGCCGGGGCGGGAGGTATGGAGGATTGCTCTGAAGGGGAAAAGGCTCGTCGGAAATTATACCCTGATCCATACCGGAGAGAGAAACTGGCTGTTGTTCAAGAACCGATAATTAGAACATACGATACGTTGGAAAAAGAGATGGTGAAAAGAGTACAGATATTAGCAGCGATAGGTGGGCTGATTTTGATTGCGGCCACCTTGGCTTCAGGTGGCGAAGAGATAGTAGAAAGCCCTGGGAAACTTACGCTTCAAATGTCCAAAGAGCCGAGGTTAGGCGAAATAATCACCCTCACTGCAACTTTCACTGCGAACAAAAACATCGGTCATCTAAGAGTAAAATTCGGAACGCCATTGGGCACAAAAATCGTCAGTGGGCGCCCAAGCATTGACACATCCATAACAAAGGATGAAACTAAAACTTTTGCAGTCCAAGTCCAATTCGTTTCTGCCCCTGCACAGGTTTACTGTCATGTGCTAAAATGTATCACAGGAAAAGATGCAAACGGCAAAGAACGAATAGTCACACCCGAAGTTACGGGTTCGTTCATTTGGCGTGTTGTGGTTGATCAGAAAACGAAGCAGTTAGGAACGGAAGAAGAGCGCAACAGGAAGTTCGCTGCCGAATTTCCGGAGAAGACCGATTATCCATTAGGCATTCACTATGGCATGTCGCCACAATTCCGAAACCTCATCCAACTGTTTCTGCAGGACGAGCCCCAATTGACTAAGCTGGAGGCCCTCTGGCTGGTGGATAAGGCAGAGCAAAATTACGCCAAAGACCCTTGGGGGCATGAGACAGCTCAGTCTGCGAAAGAACGGGATGCGGATGGGACTCCCTCAGTGTTTCGCCGGGCTGTTGAAAGGGTGATAGATGAAGCCAAACTAAAATCAAAACAAACGGGCAAACCTAAAATCATCGTTTATCGCGAAATCATCGAGGAGTGGAAAAGGATAAGAAAGCCGGAATAGCAGATAAGGGAAGAATTATTATCAAGAACAAAGGATAAGAAGGTTCAAGAGGTCCAGGGTTCGAGGGTTCGAGAGAAAAAGGCACGCCTGAGGGCGTGCCTTAATCAATTTCAGGACGGGAAAGCGAACCTACTTCATCTCTTTGATCTGGCGCTCGAGGACCACGACCTGGCGGTTGACCTGGGCCTTGCGGGCGGAGTCCCGGGCGGCCTTGAGGAAGGCCTTGGAGATGGTGAGGGCGCGCTTCATGTCCTCGGACCTCCGGGTCTGCTGGCTGTTGGCGTACTCCGACAGAGCGAGATTGTAGCTGGCATCGTCCAGGCGGGGGCTCTTGGGATAGTTGCGCACCAGGCTGTCATAGTCATTGGCCGCATCGCGATAGGCCTGGTTGGACTGCTTGACCTGGGCCTCGGCGAAGAGCAGCTCGTCATCCGAGGCTTTTTCCTCACCGGCCCGGGCCCGGATAGAGGGCCCGGCGAGCTTGCCCAGCCGGTCCTCTTCCTTGACCGGCGCCGGAGCCGAGGCTCCGGTCACAGGAGCGCGGGTCGAGGCCGTGACCTCGGGCTGGAGCCTGGCGAACTCCCCGGCCTTGGCTTTCTCGGGACCCTCATCCTTTTTCTCCGCAGGGATGCTGGCCACTTTGTCCGCAGCCACGGTCTCGGTCGTGGAAACGAGCCCCTTTTCAGCCCCGCTCCCGGCCCTTCGCTCGGCGAGGACAGGGGGCTCAGCGGGCTTTCCTCCCGCGATCGTCCTCCCGTCCGCCATGTAGCCTTCGCGACCTCCCCGCTCGGCCTGGGCCATCGGGCGCTCCATGCGGGAGGCAAGGGAAAGCGATTCCCCGGTCCCGGCGGCTCCGGCCCTGCCCTCCCAATCCCCGGAGGGAGTAGCCGTAGCCATCGGAGCAGGTTTCGATGAATCGAGAGCAGGCGGGACCTCATTCTTATGAGCTTCCACGGGAGCCTCGCGGGCCGTCTTATAGGAAGGCCGGATCAGGTACGGGCGCTGGTAGAGATAGATTCCGAACCCGACGACCAGGGCGGAGACCGCCACCCCGCCCATCCAACGGAGTGAGGCGTAAGGAGTGAGGCGTAAGGCGGAAACACCTTTTACCCATCTCAAAAAAGTTTCTTTGATCGAAACGGGTCGCTCGCGCTCGATGCCTTGCATGACTTGCTGGGAGAAGGCCGCAAAATAGGATTCGTCCGCGGGCGAGGGCTCGGCTTCCCGGGTGAGCTTCTCCAGGGCGGCGAGCTGAGCCAGCTCCTCCCGGCACCCGGCGCAGGAGGCGAGGTGGGCTTCAGCCTCTTCCGAGGCCTTGCCCCGGAGCTCGTTATCCAGAAAGGCGGACAGTTGTTCAGGCGTTAAATGCTTCATCATTATAATGCTCTATGAACGACGGGACTCCTTCGCTTCGCTGCGTTCGCCCTCAGAGCGGCACCCCTTCAAGTTGACCGTATCCCCGAGCAGCTCCTTCAGGGCCTGGCGGGCGCGGGAGAGGCGGGACATCACGGTCCCGATGGAGATGTCCAGATTCCGGGCGATCTCCTGGTAAGACAGACCCTCCTGGGCCCGGAGCAAAAGCACGCTGCGCTGATGCAGGGGAAGTTTCTCGATTGCCTCCCCAATCCGGACCTTGAGCTGCGAGGCATCGGCTTCGGCCGTGGGGTCCGTGGACAGGGCCGGGTCCAGGTTCGTGTCGTCCTCGGGCAGCGCGACCAGCCGCTTCTCCCGGGAGAGATGGTTCAGGGCCAGGTTCACGGCGATCTTGGACAGCCAGAAGTAGAAGTTCCGCCCCTGCTCGTAGCGGCTGAGGGCGTAATAGGCCCGGATGAAAGCCTCCTGGGCCACGTCGTCGGCGGCGTCGGCGTCGCGGACAAGTCTCTGGGCCAGGCGGTGAACTCTTTTTTGATAACGCTTGACAAGAATCTCATAGCTCTTTTGGTCGCCGGAGAGGGTCCGGGAGATGAGGAGATCGTCGGCGGGCTCCGAGGCGGGGCCCCGCTCGCTCAATGGGGCCTCGCTCATCCCCTGTCCTTTCCGATATAACTACCGCACATGCCGGGGTTTTATTCCCTTGAAAAAGCAGAGGGTCGGGCGACGGTGCAGGATGCCGGAAGGGGCAGGTCAGAAGGCAAAGGAGTAACGCATGGTAATGTGTTGTAAAGAGAGGGCCTTTCCGGTCAAGCGGCCCAGGTTCACAGTCGGAATCAGCCGGGCTTGCCGATCTGCTGACGCATCTCCCGGACGGCGTTAATGGCAGCCTCGTAGCGCCCATCCTTGAGCATGGCGGCGATGAGCAGGATGAAGCGCTGGCGTTCCTCTGCCCTGGGATCCGGGGGAGAGGCGGCCAGGGCTCCGAAGGAGTCCTCGGGGGTTGGTTTCAGGGCCTCCAGGCTCAGCTCGTGAATCTCGCCGTCCTGGGCCTTCGGCAGGGCCGGGGCCGGAGCTTCAACCCCAGCCTCGGTGGACGGCGCACCCAGGGAGTCCAGGGTGAACTCCTTCATCCCGGCGAACATGTTGTCCCGTTCATTGGCCGCGGGAGGGGAGGACGGAGCCGCCGGGCCGCCGAAACTGACCTCCTGGAACCCGGAGATGCTTCCATCCCGGGCCATCTTGAGGTTGGGGTTCCCGAGGGTGCCGAGATTGGAGATGCCCGTCTCCTCCGGAGGCGGCTCTTTCAAGACCTGGGGAAAAAGCTCCTCGATGAGGCTTTTGTCCTCGGGCTTCTTCTCCTTGTTGAGCTGGGTGATCTTCTTCAGGATATCCGCCATGGCTACCCTTTCTTCTCCTCTCCGGCCTTCTTCTCTTCGGGCTGTTTCTCGATCTCGCTGGTGACCTCGTTCATGGACTTCTTGAACTCCCGGACCCCCTGTCCCAGGGAGCGCATGACCTCGGGAATGCGCCGGGCCCCGAACAGGAGGAGGATGACGATCATGATGATGATGACTTCGCCCCAGCCGATGTTACCGAACATGCCTTGTCACCTCCCCCCTTCGGACTTCATGTTTTCGAAAAAGGAACAGAGGCCCATACTTTTCTACTTCATGATATAGGCCGCGAGGGCCATGCCCAAAATGCTCAGGATATTCACCTTCAGGACCCCGCCCAGGGTCAAAATCAGGAAGGCGAGGTTCAGGTGCAGGGGCCGTTCCGGGTCCACCCCGAGCTGCACCGCCCGCAGGAAGAACTCCTTGACCACGCCCTGGGGAAGGACCGCGCCCAGGAGCTCGCCCAGGGCGCTGCCCAACAGGGCGCCGATGAACACGGCGAGAAGCAGAATGCTCCAGCTACGGCGACGGAGGGCCATAGAATAAAACCATTGAAAATTGAAAATCGAAAAAACTAAATTTTATATTCACAGGTTCCCGTTAAGTGGCTCCGATGAAGTCGGCCTGGGCCCCACAAGACCGGCATTTGCCCCCGGAGAGGCCCACGACCCTGGTCTGGTATCCCCGGCGCTTGACCCAGAGGGCCTGGCACTGGTAGCAGAAAGTGTCCGAGGTCCCCTCGACGTGGAGGTTTCCCAGATACACGTAGCGCAGGCGCTTTCGGGCCTTCTCGTAAGCCCGCATCAGGATCTCAGGGGGGGTGGGGGGCAGGGCGAGCTTGTGGTGGGGGAAGTAGCGCGAGAAGTGCAAAGGGACCTCCACCCCCAGGTCGGCCACCCAGGCGATGAGGCGGTCCAGGTCCTCTTCGGAGTCGTTCAAGGTCGGGATGAGGAGATTGGTCAATTCGAGGTGGCACTTTTTATAGGACGCCTTGATGGTCTCCAAAACAGGCTCCAGGCGCGCCCCGCACATCTTGCGGTAAAAACCCTCGGCGGAGGCCTTGAGGTCTATGTTCATGGCATCCACGACAGGCAGGAGCTCTTGAAGCGGTTCCGGATTGATGAACCCGTTGGTCACGAGCACGTTCACCAGACCGGCTTGGTGGGCCAATCTCCCGGCATCGCGGAGGTATTCGAACCAGATCATGGGCTCGGCATAGGTATAGGAGATGCCGATGGAGCCGCGCTTCCCGGCCAGGGCCACGAGGTCCTCAGGCGTGACGTAAGCCGTATCGGACTGCTCCTGGGAGATGGTCCAGTTCTGGCAGAACCGGCAGGTCAGATTGCACCCGTTGGGGCCGGTGGAGAGGATCTCCTTTCCGGGATGGAAGTGGTACAGGGGCTTCTTTTCGATGGGGTCCATGGAGAGCGAGGTGCACTCCCCGTAGCCTTGGGCGAGGAGCGTTCCCTTCTCGTTCGCGCGGATGCGGCAGATGCCGCTTTTGCCCTCGGCGATGAGGCAGTCGTGGGGGCAGAGGCGGCAGCGGACCTTTCCGTCCGGCCTCTTTTCGTAATAGGCGGCCTCGACCCTGGTTCTGTTCTCGGGCATCATGAGGGCGTTCATCGTTCAACGCTGCCGGGCGATGACATAGTCCGCCAGCTCGCCGAGCGACTCCCGGGCCGGGCTGCGGGGAAGGGCCTGGAGGGCCATCCGGGCCTGGTCGGTCGCGGCCCTGGCCTTGCCCAGGGCGTAATCGATCCCGCCCCAATTCCGGGTGAAGCGGGCGATGTCCTCGAACCCCCCGTCGAGGATATGTTTGGACCGGATGATGGCCCGGGCCCTGTCGGCCTCCTTCCGGGGCGCGTGCTGCAGGGCGTAAATCAGGGGCAGGGTGATCTTCCCGTCCCGGACATCCGAGGCGACGGGTTTTCCCAGGAAGCGGGAGTCGCCCACGAAATCGAACACGTCGTCCACGATCTGAAAGGCCGTGCCCCACTGCAGGCCGAACCGGGCCAGGGGGGCCTCGCCGGAGCTCCGGCCGAAATAGGCCCCGCACTCCGCGGCGGCCGCGAACAGAGAGGCGGTCTTCTCCCGGATGATGGCGAGGTAGTCCTTCTCCCGGATGTCCAGGCTGCCCTTTCTCTCGGTCTGGCGCAGCTCGCCGTGGCTCATCTGATGAGCGGCCTGGATCAGGCGCAGGGATACCCGCTGAAAGGGCTTCTCTCGCAAAAGCTCGAAGGCCTTGGAGAAGAGCAGGTCGCCCATCAGGACCGAGATGGAATCCCCCCAGCGCGCGTTCACGGTCGGGACCCCGCGACGCCGTGAGGAGCGGTCCACCAGGTCGTCGTGCACCAGGGTGGCGGTGTGGATGAGCTCCACGGCGACCGCGGCCTTAACAGCCCTCGTCCCCCGGTAGCCCGAGGCCCTGGACGCCAGAAGGGTGAGCGCCGGGCGGATGCGCTTGCCCTTGGTCCGGGCGAGGAAACGTCCCACCTCATCCGCGATCCTGAGGTCCGAGCGCAGGAAGCGCTCCAGGCCCTCCTCCACCCGGGCGAGGTCGGATTGGATGGGCTTCAGGATCTCGTCAAGGCTCATGGGCGTAAAAGGGCGCTTTCCAGCATTTCGAGGACCAGCTCGTCGTAGGAGATGCCGGCGGCATTGGCCTCGGCCGGGAGGTCGGAGAGGTCGGTCATGCCGGGGATGGTGTTGACCTCCAGGATGTAGGGCGTCGCTTTCCGGGCCTCCACGATGGCGTCCACCCGGGAGAAGCCGTGGCAGCCCAGAGCGCGATGGGCCCTCAGGGCCTGCTCCTGAAGCTCGCGATAGAGCTTCTGGGGCAGGCGGGCCGGGATGATGAACTCGGTCAGGCCGGGGGTGTATTTGGCTTCCAGGTCGTAGAACTCGTTTTGGGGCACGAGCTCGAGCACGGGCAGGGCGCGGGCCTTATGGCCGCAGCCCAGGATGCCCACGGTCGCGTTCATGCCCGGAACGTATCGCTCGGCGAGGAGGTCCCCGTACTCGCGGTGTCCTCTCCTGAGGGAGGGGGCGATTTCCTTCGCTTTGTGCAGGATGATCACTCCGTAGCTCGAGCCCTCCTCAAGGGGCTTGACCACGAGGGGAAGGCCGAGGCTCCGCGGGAGGGATGCCACGGACGTGGAATTGTTCCTCGGCAGGAAGGCGTACGGCGGCGTGGGGATCTTCTCCCTCTCGAAGATCTTCTTGGAAGCCAGCTTGTTCAGGGCCAGGGCCGAGGCCAGGACCCCGGAGCCGGTGTAGGGGATGCCGATGAGCTCTAGGAGCCCCTGGATCGTGCCGTCCTCCCCGGGCTTGCCGTGCAGGACGACGAAGGCGACCTCGATCTTCTGCTTCCGGAGGTTCAGGGCGATATCCGCGTCCACGTCGATCCCCACGGCCTGGAAGCCCTTGCGCAACAGCGCGGAAAGGACGTTCCGGCCGGAGCGCAGGGAGACTTCGCGCTCCCGGGAGGTCCCGCCCATCAGGACCCCGACCTTTTTCTTCTTGAGGGTTCGCTGAATCTGCGTGTTCATGAGGTCTTCATCAGCTCCGCCATCTCCCGAACCGCCTGTCCCAGGCCCACGAACACGGCCCGGGCGATGATGGCGTGGCCGATGGAAAGCTCGGCCATCCAGGGAAGCCGGGCGGCGTGCGAGACGTTCAGGTAGTTCAGGCCGTGCCCGCCGTGGATCTCCAGGCCGAGTTTATGTCCTTCCTCTGCAGCCTTAGCCAGTTTCTTTAAGGCCTCCGCGCGGGCTTTGGGATCTCTGACCCCGGCGTAGTGGTGGGTGTAGAGCTCCACGCTGTCACAGCCGATGTCCCGGGCGAGCCTGAGCTGCCTCGCGTCCGGCTCGATAAAGGCCGTGATCCGGATGCGGTGTGTCTTCAGGTCGGCGGCCGCCTTCCTGGCCTCCTTGAAAACGGCCTTCAGGTTCAGCCCGCCCTCGGTGGTCACCTCCTCGGGTTTCTCGGGAACGAAGCATACCGAATCCGGGACCAGGACCTTCATGATCTCGACCATCTCGCGCCGGATGGCGTGCTCCACGTTCAGGCCGAAGGGCACTATCTGGCGGAGGATGAGGAGGTCGCGGTCCTTGATATGCCGGCGGTCCTGGCGGAGATGGACCGTGATGCCCTCGGCCCCGCCCAGCAGGGCCTCTCCGGCCGCGAAAACGGGTTCGGGCTCGTAGGTCTTGCGGGCCTCGCGAAGCGTGGCGATATGGTCGATGTTGACGCTGAGACGCGGCATGACGTAACTACGGGGCGGTCGGGAGTTCCTTGGGCTCGGTCGGAGCCGGAGCCGCCGGAGGAGCCTTGGGCCCGAAGAGCCGCTGAACGATCGGCCAATCCTCGCGGAACAGGATGGAGAGCGGCACCAGGACGACGTAGCCTCCGACCAGGAGGAAGGGCGCGATGACGATGTCTCCGGTCCCGAGGAAGATGAACCCCAGCGCGATCAGGCCCAGGGCGACGGCGAACAGGATATAGTTCCAGCGGGTGAAGGCGAATCCCTCGGGCTCCTCAGCCTTTGCTTTCTTCTTATCCTGCGGTCTCTGCTCCGGAGGCTTTTTCTTCTGGATTTTCTTGGCCATGAATCCTCTTGATAGGTTAGGTTTTAGAGTTAACCGTCCGTCCTATTCGAGCGGGATCACCTGCTTGTTTTTGATGGTCAAGATCCGAACGTGCTTGGAGGCGCTGCGGGTGGTGATGTCCAGCTTGCCGGTGGCGCCTTCGTAATCCGAGAAGCCCTTGAGGGCATCGCGGATCCCATTGCGGTCCCTGGCCCCGGCTTTCACGGCCTCCAGGAGGAGGCCCGCCGCATCGTATCCCAGGGCAGCGGGAAGGGAGGGGTCCTCGCTGAACCTGGCCCGGTAGCGGGATTCGAACTCACGGGAGGAGGCCCCGGTGCTTCCGGCGTAGCCGGTGAAGACCGCCCCCTCTACCGCTTCCCCGCCCATATCCAGGACCTTCTGGGAATTGAAGCCCTCGGTCCCGAGCAGGGCGACGGCCATGTCATGAAAGGCGAACTGGGGGGCGATCATCAGGACCTCGTCCGGGGTCCCGGGAACGAACACGGCCTGGGGGCTGGTACGCTTCAAACGGGCGACGTAGGCCTTGAAGTCCGTGGTCCCGGGCGGGTACTTCTCGGTGGCCACGATGGTCCCGCCCAGGCGCAGGACCTCGTCCGAGAAGGCCTTGCCCAGCTCCAGGGCCTTGGGTTCGCTGGGCTCCAGGATGGCGATCCCAAAGAGCCTCCTGGTTTTGATGGCGTAGTTGGCCAGGATCGTGGCCTGGTTCTCCTGCCCCACGTTGAGCTGGAAGATATAAGGTCCGATCGTGGAAATCCGCTCCTCGGTGGCCGTAGGGGAGATGAGAGGAGTCTTTTCGGCATCCGCGACGGCCGCGGCCGCGATCGTGGGCATGGAGACCGCATCCCCGATCAGGGCCACGACCCCTTCTCTCTCGATCAGGGTCCGGGCGGCTTTCAAAGCCTCGATCGGGTCACCCTGGGAGTCCATGTCCCGGAGCTCCGCTTTCTCCCTGGCGTCCTTGTTGTACCCTTCCAGGGCCAGCTCTACTCCGGCCTTTACGGCTTTGCCGTAGGTGGAGTACTTGCCGGTCAGGGGAGCGATCAGTCCGATCTTGAGGCCTTTTGTCTCCGGCAAGCTCCCGGGCCTGGCGAATTTCATCTGGACCAAAAGCTCCCTGGCCCGGGAGACGCTCTCCCCGGAGGGGAAACGGTCCAGGTATTCCTGAAGGTATTTGGTCGCGTCGGCCCCGTGCTCGGCCTCAGCCTCCTTTGCGCCCAGGGAGAAAAGGATCCACGGCGCAGCCTCGGTCTTGCCGTAGCGCTTGTAGAGGTTCTTCAGGTCCTCGCTCCCGATGCGTCCCTCGATGACGCGCTTGGTGGGCCCGCGCAGTCTCTCCCGGAGGAGGGCATCGGAGGTTGTGGTGAAGGCCTCCAGGTAGGCCGGGGCGGCCCTGGCGTCGTCGTGCTGGCCGCGGTAGGCGTTCCCCAGGAGGACGTAGGCCTCGTCGCGGCGTTTGGACCGGGGATAGTTCTTCAAAAGGTCGCCGGCGGCCTGCCCGGTCCTGGGATAATCCCTCAGGGCGTAGAAAGACTGGGCCAGGATGAACTGGGCGTCCTCCACCTTGTCGGAATTGGGCCAGGTGGATAGGAAGCCCTGAACCTCCTCAACGACCTGTTGATAGCGCATGGCCTCGTAGTCCTGCAGGGCCTTATCCAGGGCGGCATTGGCCTCCGGGATGCTCTTTCCTGCCTTCTTATCCACGGCGGGCTGCATGGTCTGGCAGCCGGTGAGGAGAAGCAGGCTAAACGCCAGGACGCTGGAAGAGATTCGCTTGACCATTAGAATATAATATCTTACCCCTTTTTGCCGTGGAAGTCAAGAGGGTAAAGGGCTTCGTTTGTCGTCAAAAGAGTTTCCTGGCTAAAGTTAGGAGGGCGAGGCTTTCGCCTCGCCCTCTCCCCCCATCCCCTTGGCGTCATTCCCGCGTAGGCGGGAATCCAGGGTTTGCATTTTTCATTTTACACTTTGCATCGTTTCGTTCTGCCTTCCGCCTTCTGCCTTGGGTCTGAGGAGTCGTTGTAGGCACAAAGCTTGCTTGTGTCTTCGGTTTTCTTTTCCTAATCCCTGATCCCTATCTTATCACGATCATCTTCCTCGTCTTCGCCCAGTTGCCTGCTTGGAGCCGGTAGAAGTAGACTCCGGCCCCTACCTGGTGTCCTAAGCTGCTTCTCCCGTCCCACTGGATCGAGTAATACCCGGCTTTCTGCTTGCCCTGATTGAACTCTCTGACCACTTGCCCGGCCACGTTGTAAATCTTCAGGGTTACAGGGCTCTCCTTGGCCAGGCCGTACTCGATTCTGACTTCCCCGGTCGTGGGATTGGGCTGGGATTGACGCAGGAAGTTGACTTTCGGAGGCAGTCTGACTCCTGCCCCAGCCTGCGGCCCTCCTCCTCCGAGCGTATCTCCCCGGATTACATAGAACCTCTGCACCCGCTTGTTCCCCAGGTCGGCAACGTAAAGGAAGTGCCCGCTGGGCGAGGAGGCGACCCCGATGGGGTTACGGAACTGGCAGAGGCTGTCTCCCTCTCTTCCGAAGACGAACAGCATCCTGCCGAATGGATTCAGTTCTACGATCCTCTGGTTTTTCGTATCGGCAATAAACACGTTCCCATGCTTATCCGTGCAGATGCCCGTGGGGGTGTCGAAGCCCAGGGAATCCGGCTTCTTGATGGTCTTCTTCCACTTGCCAAGAGAGTCGAAAACCTGGACTTGGTGGTTCTTGGTATCCGTCACATAGACCCATCCTGCTCGTCGTCCTGAACTCGTTTCAGGACCTCTCGTTATAGCGATGCCGGTAGGTGTGTTCATCTTCCCGCTGTCCCTGCCAAGTTCCCCGAACTGGAACAGAAACTTTCCGGTCGTATCGAAAACTTGAATCCGGTGATTTCCCTGATCCACAACGAAAAGCCTTCCCTTCCAGTCCAGGGCGATGCCTGTGGGCCTTTTGAACTTCCCTGCTGAGTCGCTCCCGAAGGTGCCGAAGCGCAAAAGCAGATTTCCTTGGGCATCAAACCGCTTGATCGCGTGCCCATAACCGTCTGCAATATAGAAGGTTGCCCTTCCCGAGAGGGTTTCAGGATCGCACACGATGGCGGCTGGCCAGGCTAATCCGGTGGTGTCGTTTCCTCTCCTGGCGCTGAAAGAAAACAGAGTGTCCTTCTTGGAGGAGAACGCTCTCAAGGTGCTCCCCTGGGTCTCGGCTACGATGAGATTGCCCTTTTTGTCCGTGGCCAGGTTCATGGGGGAGCTTCCGAAGCTCCCGAAGCCTGAGGCGAAGCCGTCCTCTTCACTTCCATGGTTGTTGACATACACGGTCACGGTGTCCTGGCTCTGGTTCCCGGCGGAGTCGTTAACCACCAAGGTGTGTCCGCGGTATCCGTTCTCCACCCAGGTGCTGTTCCAATCCCCGAAGTGTCCGGGCCACTGCATCGGCCACATCATCCCCACCTCTGCGGAGTCGCAACACCAGGTGAAGCAGTCGTGGACGATTTCCCACAGCGACAGGTGATGCTGGAACCAGTCGTTGGCGTACCCATAAAATGGCACCATCCCGGAGACCATCTGCCCCGAGGTCGGGGAGCTGATCTCCGCATAGGGCGCCTCGGAATCCACGATGATGCTGTCCCCGGCGGTGTCTCTGTCCGCTCCTTGGAACACGATGACGGAATCCCACTTCACCGCATCGTAGCTATAGGCTACCAGCGTGTCCCGGGAGCCGTAGACTCCTAAGCGGGTCCAGGTTCCCTCGTGCAGGAGCTTGGCCGAGTCCGGCAAAGGGGTGGTGTTCCCGTTCATTGAAATCGAGAGAGTGTCGTTGGCTAAGTGATTGGAATATTTGTGGTTGTTGTTGATCAAGAGGCTCACCTTTGGCCGGATGTGCTTGAAGATGTAGCCTGTGTTGTTGTCCTCCCGAAGCTCAACGTATCTGTCGCTGGAGTCTACCCACGCTCGCATCAGGTGGTCTCCCCAGGTGGCTTTCCAATCGTAGATGGAGCCGTCCCCGGGGGGTGGATAAGGGTTATAGCCTACGATGATTGTGGAATCTTTCATGATGGCCCGGCTGTCGGTGTAGGTCTTCTTGGTGACTCCGTCCACCTGGAAGGTTACCGCATTTCCGACGTTGGCGTTGAGCGTGGCGTTCCCGATGTTCTTGAGCCGGGCGTAGAAGAATACGTAATCCCCAGCTCTGGGGGTTGAGGGATAGGTATATAAGCTGTCTACGATGATGTCGGGACGGGCTATTGTCCCGCTTTCATAGACGTATATGGGTACGCTGTCAACCAATGCAATTGCTTTCCCACTTCCGTTTGCTTCCAAATCTAAAGCCCTTGAAGGGGGTCCAGGTGAACGATAATATGTACTATCATAATACACATTATTCGTTCTCGCTGGGATTTTTTGTGTTATTGAGTCGTGTGCCGACCACACCACCCAGGTCCTCTTCCCCGACCCCGGCTCCTCGAACTCAAAGGCATAGACGTTCGTATCCGCCAGCGGCACCCTGCGGTTGAAATACTTGTCCTTCAGCTTCCCCGTCATCTGCTTATAGGCAAAGTAACCTGGTTTTGGAATAAACACACTGTCAACTATCCCAAACCTTTTCTCATGGGAGTCTGGATTCCAAGTATCCTCTCGGAAATCCCACCACACCATGAAAGGCACTTTCTTACGTAAGGCGGCGGAATCGCCTATCCCAGAGGTGAATGCCTTCAGCAAATTATCCGCCTGCTTGCTGGGTGTGATCTTGTACCCGCTGTAGGATGACCACCCGATCTCGCTAAGCCAAACCGGCCTGTCCCCGTCTCCGTTCCGTTCCATCAATGCTCTGACGGAATCCAAGTCCTGATGGAACCTCTTTTCCTGGAAGCGACTCGAATCACCGGGAGGGTTGTAATACTCAAACTGGAAGGGGTGAATGGAAAGGCCATCCCCCCAGTTCTTCACCCCCAGCTCATAGAGCCGCTTGAGCCAGCGATAGCCGGTATCGTTGTACGGATTGTCCTGCAGGCCCCACCACAGTCGGGTCACCCCGGAGGTTGAACCCACCATCACTTTATGGGTCGGATCAACCTGGTTGGCTACGCTGTCCACGATGATGCTCATCCGTAAATACAATTTTGCCAAGCTGTCCAAGTTCGCTCCCCGGACCATCGGATATTCGATAGTATCTGGGAAGGCAAAACTTCCTCGCAAGTTGGGTTCGTTCCATACTTCCCAGTATTTGACTTTATTCTGGTAGCGGTTTATGACCTGATAGACGAAGCTCGCCCACCAGTTCGATGTGTCGGAGATCGAGCGGTATAAATGACGAGGCGGAAACTGTTTTGCGCAGGAATCGGTGCACGGTCCGTTACAGGGATTCCGAAAGCACGTATCTAACCGGGCTTGGGCCCAGGATGGAGTCGAGGTTAGGCATCCGATAAGTCTTATTCCTTTCTGGGTTGCTGCATCAACGGCAGCATCGTAAGGTCCCCAATCGAAAGTGTCATGCACCCATTCGAGATACCCCCAATTGAAAAACTCTCGGTCCCACTGAACCCCAGCCTGCGAAGCCAATTGGCAGGCTGTGTCTCTTTCCAACTGAGTGTCGTATTTGAAGTCCTTCGGCCCCATCTGGATGTTTATCCCCCAGAACTCCGTCGGCACGCGGTTCACCCCCCCTACCCACGCCGCTAAGTCCTTGTCATTCAGGCCGTATACGGCGGTCCCCATCCTTCCCCAGGGATAGGGATTATAGTTATCGTAAAAATAGTTCCATGTCTGTTGATATTGAGCTGAAATGCTCATCCTCAAGTAATAAGTCCTTCCCCTGACCACGGGTTTGTGGACTCCGAATCCCATATCCTGATACTTCCAGCCTCTGGCGCTTCGGGAGTTCGACCAGACTTCCTGGCTGGTGGCGGAATCGGTGATCGAGACTAAGTAGTTGGCTGTTGAGTCTGTCGCCTCCGCACCTACAAAGTAGGTTACGCTGTCAATGCTGTCGCAGGTGGCTACGAAGGTTTGCCATACCGCATTGGCTGTTCCGCTGTTGCTTGCAGTGGTCGGTTTCACCGTATAGACATCTGTAAATGCGATTGCCTGCGAAGTAAAAAGGCTGAGCACAAGGGCTATTACGCTCAGCCCGCTCAGCACCATTCCTTTCATCATGACATCCTCCCTTTTGCCTTTGATTATTTTGACTTTTGCATTTTACATTTTACAATTTGCATTTTTCATTGATCTTCTCTGCGTCCTCTGCGGTAAGGTCGTTTCTTTATCTCACCTTTACGACCCTCACCGGGCTCGTCTCTTTCCCCTCAGCCATCAGAAAGTATACCCCCGCAGAGGCATCCGCCCCGATCCTATCTCCCTTATACGTGCCTACCCGTCTGCCCGTCACGTCATACAGCGCAAACCGCTCTTTCTCATGCCCGAGCACATGAGCATACGAGACAAACGGATTCGGCCATGCCTTTATGCCGTTATTCACCCTCAGCTCCCCTGTTCCCTTGCTCCCCTGCTCTTCAACACCCCACTGTCCCGCTCTCCCATATCCCAAGGTCAGCCCGAATCCCCCGATGGACCATCCATGATCCTGGTCCGTGAAGCTCGCCGCATAAAGAGGTATCTTAGTTCGCGTAGTATCGAAGGTCCAGGTCTGCCCTCCATTTGTGGTCTGTAAGGCAAGGCCGCTGTCTCCTACGACCCAGCCCCGCTGGCTGTTTACGAAGGCGGCGCTGTATAGGTCCAAGGTGGTATTGCTGGTCTGCCGGTTCCAGGTATTCCCCCCGTCCGTTGTAGCGATGATGGTTCCCCCTGTTCCTACGGCCCAGCCGTTGGTCGCACTTGAGAAGATGACCCAATAAAGGGTATTGGTCACGTTTGAGGTCTGTGCCTGCCAGGTAGCCCCGGAGTCCGAGGTATGAATAACCGTGCCGGTTACCCCTACCGCCCATCCCAAGACCTTGTTATAAAAGCTCACCCCGTTCAGGGGCGTTTCCCCTGTCGTTACCCCCTGCCAGTTTGTCCCATCAAACGTCCTCGTGATTACACGGTATTGAGCCTCTGTATTTGTCTCCCTGCCCTTGAGCCACCACCACTTATCTAATAAGGACGGCGATTCCAGGGGACCTAACAGGCTGTCATTGCGAGGAATCCCGAACGCGGTTCGGGACGACGAAGCAATCTCGTCGTTCTCTTTCCCCTTGAACCCTCGAACCCTCGAACCCTCGAACCCTTCTGGACCTAACGGTCCGTAGCCACCGCCCACGCTCACCCCGAACATCGTATCCACCATGTCCACCGAATTCAGATACCAGCTCACCCCGCTCGGCTGGGAGGCCCAGCTTGTTCCCCCGTTCTTCGTAGCATAGATGCTTCCCCCGTCTCCGCAGGTCCAGGCATAGTTGGGGTCAGGGGCGTCTACTCCGTAGAACCAAAGAGAGCTTGTGCCCAAATCCTGCCTCTGCCAGACGGTCCCCCCGTTGGTCGTCTTGACCACGATCCCGTATGGTCCGACGGCGTAGCCGGATTGGGTGTCGGCAAGGGAGAGGTTGAACATGGTCTGGCCTGAAGCATCCAAGTTCCTTAGTATTTGCCAGCCTATTCCTCCGTTTGTAGTCTTAAGAATGCTGCCGGATTGACCGACGACATGGGAATTTAGGGTATCAAGACCTGAGATTCCATAGTATTCGACATTAGTTGGCATGGTCGTTACATTCCAATTCACTCCGCCGTCAGACGTCCGCAGGACTTTAGATGTTGTACCGCAAACCCAGCCATTATCTGCATTTGCAAAAGAAACACCGTAAAGAAATACGGGTGTCGGATTGCTTACATTCCAGTTATTCCCTCCATCAGTTGTACGTATTATCGCACCTCCTCCAACAGCCCAACCTCTCAAAGTATCCCAAAAATCAATTCCGTATCCCCAACTGAGTATAGAATTTGTATCCGCCCATGTGACCCCTCCATCTGTAGTCCTTGCTATTCGACCTTGGGACCAGCTCACAGCAAATCCATGAAGAGGGTCCGGAAAAGTAATTCCAAACCAATCGTTCATCGTTCCCATAGCCCGTCCGTTCCACGTTACCCCTCCATCCGTGCTCTTTAGGATCGAGTCGTAAGGCCCTACCACCCACCCAACCGTGGTGTCCAAGAAGCTCACTCCCTTGAAATGGCTGAATCCGCTTGGTTCAGTATGCACGACTTGCCAGTTTCTCCCCCCATCCCTCGTCCTGAGGCAGGTTTTGTAGCCTCCGGTCACCCAGCCGTTGTTCTGGTCTAAAAAGAATACTCCCCACAGTTCTTGCTCTGTGTTGCTGTTCTGAACCTCCCACCGGTCCCCGCCGTCAGTGGTGTGGAGGATGAGGCCTCGCTGGCCTACGGCCCAGCCTTCGTTGGTCCCTTTCAGGAACTTCACCCCTTGCAGGTTGTTTCCCGTCAGCCACTTCCACGTTCCGCCCCGCCCCGCCAGCGGCGCCAGCAGGAGTCCTAGGCCAAGGACTATTTTTACGATTCGGCTCACTTTTCGCATGCTACCCTTATACCACATTTCGTCGGGAATTGCAAGAAAAATCTTGACCAGTAGGAGAGATATTTTTCAGCTTAATCCTGCCCGGCCCAAATTATTTCCTTTTCTCAACCATCTCTTTCGTTTTTAAGGGATTCTAAGCCTTTTTAAGGGGTATTCTGGCGTCTCTCTCAACGGCTAATCCCCCTTTAGGGGGATTACTTCGTGACCTGCCAGGAGCTGAGGGAGGCAACAGGAAGGTAACAGGAAGGGATCAGGAAGGGTTCAGGAAGGGATCAGGGAGGGTTGTGGGCGTGCAATGGGCGTCCAATGGGGGTGCAACGGGCGCTCAATCCTTCATTTGCTCTCCTACTGCTGATCGCCCCTACTGCTTGAAATTGAAATCAGCCGGGGAAATCTGTTATAATTGATGCCCTGATGAACGAAATCGGTTTCCCATCAAAGGTTTCCCCAGAGGACTCTCGACCGAGGACCCATGGAGAAGCAGTGGATCCTGCCTAAAGCCCCTGACCCGGGGATCGTGGCCGCTCTGGCCTCCGGGACCGGAGCGTGCCTCAAGGCGGCTGAATTGCTTGCCCTCCGCGGGCTCACCGACGTTGAGGAGGCCAAGCGGTATCTCGATCCAAAAATGGAGCACCTCTTCGACCCTTTCCTGATCCCGGAGATGGACCAGGCCGTCCTCCGCGTCAGGGAAGCGCTCTCCCGGAAAGAGGTTATCCTCATCCATGGGGACTATGACGTGGATGGAACCTCCGGCGCAGCGCTCCTGGTGCGTGTACTGAAAGGGCTCGGGGCCAGAGTCAGCTTCTACATTCCGAACCGACTCCAGGAGGGCTACGGCCTCTCGGAACTGGGCGTTCAAGAGGCCAAGGCCCGGGGGGCCGGCCTTCTCATCACCGTGGACTGCGGGGTCACGGCGGTCCAGGAGACGGCCCTTGCTAAAAGCCTGGGCGTGGAGGTCATCGTTATAGACCACCACCAGCCCGGCCCGGAGAGGCCTGATGCCGTGGCCGTGATCGACCCGCACCTCCAGCAGGGATCGGGAAAGGACGATTCGGTTGCCCTGCCGGGATTGGAACTGTCCGGCGTGGGTTTGGCGTTCAAGTTCCTGCAAGCCCTGTTTCTAAGGTTCGGAAGGCCCGTGGAGGAACTGGCCGAGCACCTGGACCTGGCGGCGGTGGGCACGGTCGCGGACGTCGTTCCATTGGTCGGCGAGAACCGGATCATCGTCCGGTTGGGCCTGGAGGTCCTGAGGGAGACGCGCAAACCCGGGCTGGCAGCGCTCCTGGAGGTGGCCGGGTTCCGGGGCCCCGAAGGTCCGAGGGCAGGCAAGCCCCTGGAATACTGGCAGGTGGCCTACGGCATCGCCCCGCGCATCAATGCGGTGGGACGGATGGGGGATGCAGGAAGGGCTGTGGACCTGATGCTCACCGAGGACAAGGAAGAGGCTCGTGCCATCGCCCAGGTGCTCCAGGACGAGAACCTGAGGCGGCGGGAGCTGGATGCCGGGGTTTTCGAAGAGGCCCGGGAGCTCGCGAAGCGGGACTTCGAGCCGGTGCGGGACCGTGTGCTCGTCCTGGCCCGGGAGGGCTGGCATCCGGGAGTCATCGGGATCGTGGCCTCCAAGCTCGCCGAGGCCTTCTACCGGCCCACGGTGATGATCGCCCTGGATGGGGAGGAGGGGAGGGGCTCGGCCCGCTCCATCCCGGCCTTTAACCTCTACGAGGCTCTCTTGGGCTGCGAGGACCTGCTCCTCGGGTTCGGGGGTCACGAGTTCGCGGCCGGGCTCTCCATCGAAAAGGGAAAGATCGGGGCATTCCGGGAGAGGATGAACGCGATCGGCCGCGAGGTCCTCAAGGAGGAGGACCTTGTGCCCAAGCTCAGCCTGGACGCCTGGCTGGAACTTTCGGAGGTGACCCCGGATCTCCTGCGCGACCTGCGAAGGATGGCTCCTTTCGGCCCGGGGAACCGCGAGCCCCTGTTCCTGGTCAGCGACCTGCAGGTAGTGGGCGAGCCCCGGATCGTGGGCGCGAACCATCTCAAGTTCAAGGTGCGCCAGGACCGGACCGTTCTGGGGGGCATCGCCTTTGATGCCGGGGAACGGTACGGGGCTCTGGCCACGGGCCAGGCCGGCCTCTCGGTGGCCTGCGTCCTGGAGGAGGATGAATGGCAGGGGAAGAAGGAGACCCGGCTGCGGGTGAAGGACTTCAAAACGCGGTGACATGAGATGAGCCGGAGGCATATCGCGGTCACGATCATCGGCTGGGTCTACATCCTCGGCGCCGTATTCACGCTTCTCGCCGGCAGCCTGGGGTTCATGACCTACGCCAACATCCAGCAGATGCGCAAGCTCCTCCTTCCTCCGGGCGAGTTCCAGGACACGGCCTTCCTGCGGTTCATGGTCCGCTACGTCCTCCCGGTCCTGGTCCTGCAGATTCCGATCTCCCTGTTCGTGGCCATTACCGGGGCGCAGTTCTTGAAGCTCAAGGCCTGGGCCCGGACGGTCCTGGAGGTCTTGGCCTGGATTTTGGCGGCCTATATCGTCGTCTCGGGCATCTTCTGGCTCATCATCTTCCTGAACTTCCTGTTCGGCCATCCGGCGGCCCCGGTGGCCGGAGATTACCCCCCGCTCCTTAAGATCCTGTTCGTGGGCGTGAGCTCCCTCTCCACCCTGGTCTGGATCTTCCCGATCGGAGTGGGCATCTTCTTTCTAAGACACAAGGACGTGAAGAAGGAGTTTCATTAGAGGAACGGAGAGAGGAGTCAGCGAAGTAGAACTTAAAGAAAAGAGGGGCGGCCTTCGTGGCCGCCCCTCTTGGTTATCCCGGATTAATCAGCTTATGGCTTCTTCGACGCCAGTTTGACGTTAACCCAAAAACTAAACCCCGAGGGCATGTCCCCCGGAGGACCCATCCCGCCCCTGGGAAACCCCATCCCACCGCCCCCGCGCATTCCGCCCCCCGGGAAGGACCCCTCGAACCCCCCTTTGGGCCTTTCCCGTTTGCCGGTCTCCAACCCGATGCTGATCTTCTGTCCGGCATCGCTCGCCGGGAGGGCGATGGCGTAGGAGTGCTGAGCGCTTTGCCTAAGGGGTACCTGCAGCTCATAGATGAGCAGCCCGCCGGAGAGGTCCGCCTTGACCGTGACCCCCTGGGAGTCGGCAGCGGCCACGGCCAGGGTGCAGCGCTCGTCCTTGTCCGGGCCGATGAGTTTCACCTGCGTCAAGGATTCCTCCGACAGTTTGGGCAATTCCTCCGGAGGCGCCTTGGAAGGATCCATCCGTCTTCCCTCCGGCCTCCCTTCTCCGCGCATCCAGGACGGCGGGCCGGTCTCCCGGCGTCCGATGGGGAAATGGACCCCAAAAGTCTTCTTTTTCTGGCCGTAGGGATCGAACCAGACCGTGAAGCCCCCCCGCATCACCTGGGAAAGCAGGGCGCGGTCGTGGGTCCGGAGCAGGAGATACAGGTTATGCTCGTCGTTGAGAAGGCCGACGGTGGTGACGTCCGACTCTCCGATGGCATACTGGGTGAGCCCCAGCCAGTCGCCATCCTTCGCGTCCACGGTGATTTCCCGGTCCCGCCATTGGCTCATCATCTCGGCGTTGTCGCATCCCGCGATCAGGGCGGCAAGGCAAAGGAGGCCTGAAAGGAATGCGAAACGGACCGGGAATAAGCTCATGGGCTTTAGCCTCTTGGGTAATTAGGAATTTGGATGAAACCAGAAACTTTCATAGAATATGCTGATAATATTCGACCTTAATACAGGTGAAAAGGTTTAACGCCCCGAGGATAAAACCCTTGGGGCGTTGGGAAAGCTTCATAACCCGTTAAAATGCGGACTCGTTACACCCGACATCTTTTCAAAGGTCTAATCGTTCAACGATCGAACTGTGTTTTGGCTCACTTCTTTATCCGGGCCAGCCAGCCTTGGATTTTCCGGTTAACGGTCATCGCGCAGGGCGGGTCGAAATTGGTCAGCACGATCGTGGTGTAGCCGCTCTTCAAGTCCATTTCCAGCATCGAGTTGATTCCCGGCGCGCCCCCGGCGATTCCGAGGCCTCCTTTCTTTACCTTGGAATCGGGTTTTGCCTTCCTATCTTTGGTGGGCTCCCGGTCGTTGAGGAGCCACCCGGTGTATTCGGGAGAGAGGAACTTATTGGCTTGTAAGGCGAGAGTGAACTTGAGCAGGTCCTCTACAGTAGAGTAACCACCGCCCGCGGAACTGCCTCGGGCAGGACGGGTGTAGATGTTGCTCTGCCAAGGGTTGTCTTTCTTCCCTTCTTCCCCGCGAGTGTAACCCATGGCCAGGTTTTGAATCGATGCATCGGCCTCGTAGGAGTCGGTGTTCTCCATCCCGGCGGGCTTGAAGATGTTCTCCCGTACATAGTCGTAGTAGCTTTGCCCCGTGATCTTCTCGATGACGGCCCCGAGCGCGACGTATCCACCATTGGAGTACTTCCTCTGAATGCCGGGCTCAAAGGCCAGGGGCTTGCTGGAAAACAAAGGCAGGTAGTCCTTGATGCTCCGGATGCGGTCCTTGGGTGTGCCCTCAAACTCCGGGCCGAAGAAATCTCCGATCCCGGAAGTCATGTTCAAGAGGTGCCGGATGGTGACCTTCTGTCTGGCGTCCGGGTTCGGGTAGTCGGGGAGTATTTTGCCGAGGGTATCGTCGAAAGACAGTTTACCTTCTTGGACGAGCTGCCCGACGGCGATCTTGGTGAAGAACTTATTGATGGACCCGAGGTTGAACTTGGTATCCACCCGGTTGGGGACGCCAAAATCCTTATTGGCCAAACCGAAGGCTTTCTCATAAAGCACCCTGCCTTCTCTGGCTACGAGCACGGTACCGGAGAACTCGTCGGCCTTGGCCTGTTCGGCCAGGTAGGCCTCAAAGGAGTCCAGGACCTGGGCCTCGGTCAGCTTGGGGAGATTGGGGTCCGGGGGAGGCTCGGTGTTCTCGATGCGGATGCCGAGAAGTTTATGCTCTCCCTTGGGCTCGAACTCGAAACCAAGCTTAAACCAGTTTCCTTTTTGGGACTGAGCCAGGACCCCAGCGATGTTATCCCGGGCTTCCTCTACCTGCCTCAGATCCAGACCGCCCAGGTCGGTCTTTAACTGTCTGTAGATCCCGAGCCGCTCGTCCATGGGCCTGCTTTTCAGGGCGTCCGGGGCGAAGTTATCAGCGATAAAGCCCCGCATGGCCTGCTCCCCGGCGTTGAAGGCAGCGAAGTAGGCGGCGACCCCCTTGCCTACCGGGGTGCCAGGGAGTTTGGGTGCGTCTTCAGCTAGAATGACCATGGCGAAAAACAAATTGAGGATGATGGAGACAAAAACGGGAATTCTCATTGTGTTTCCTTTTCATGGGTTCGTCTTGACGCTATTCTTGGGTCCTTGGATTTCAGGGAATGGGCTCGTTATCGAACCATCTGGTTTCTTCGAAAGGCTACCCGAAGGGTGTTATGCCATTCCCACTCCCGTTAGCTATGTCAGTCGATCCGCACCATTTTCACGGTCCGATCCTCGGATCCGGCCACCAGCCGGCAGAAGTACACGCCGGGGGACAGCCCAGCCATGTCGATTTCCACAATGTTCCGTCCGGCCTCCTGCACGCGGTCAACCGGGGTGATAACCTTCCGGCCCAGCGGATCGAAAACCGAGAGCCGAACCGGCATCCTCCTCGGAAGGGCATACTCCAGTCGGCATCTCCTGCGGCAGGGGTTCGGGGAGCACAGGGAGAGCTTAAAATCCGGCGCGCGGGAGATTGCCGGGGCCCCGCCTTCCACACCGAACCGGGTGCAATCTAGGAAGACCACCAGGTTGGAGTTAAACACCGGCACCGCCAGCTTGTTGTCCCGGCGGTTGCAGGCGATATCGGCCGGTACTCCGGAATGGGTGTAGATCCTCTCCGGCGGCCGGCTGAAAGCGTTGTCGAACTTGTAGATCGACGTGGTCGCCCAGGAGGAGACGTAGAAGTTCCCGAACGTGTCCTGGGTTATGCCGTCACAATTGCTCAGGCTTGTGGCCACCACGGTCGAGACCGACGAATCCGCCAAATCGACTGCCTGGATCGGGGAATTGGTCCGATAGGAGCAGACCAGCAGGCGGCGGTTGGAAGGGTCGAAGTAGATTCCGTTGGGGTTCGCGAGGCTGTCCCGGGCGAAGGCCGACCAGGTTCGGTCGCTCAAGCGGATTTTGTAGATCGTACCGCCAGGGAAGTCCGAGACGTAGAGGTTTCCGGAACTGTCCACGGCCACATCGTTCAGGCCTGCCGCGCCGGGGATCGCCACGTCCATCACCAACGCTCCGGTGTTCAGGTTGAAGCCCATGACCGACGTGGGGGCGCCGACGTAGACGGTATCCCCCAGGATCTCCAGCCCCTTAATGCTGGTGTGTTGAGTATTTACGAAGTAGCTTTGGGCCCCGCTCGTGTCGATCTGGACGAGGTATCCGTTGCCGAAGTTCGATGCCAGATAGCGGTTCCGGACGGCATCGAAGACGATGCTCTCCGGGCGGTTCAGCAGCTGGCCCCAGGCAGCGCCCGCAGTCAGGACGGCGAGCAGGAGGCTTCTCATTATCCGTTTCATAGACATGGCTTCCTCCTTTCTCGATGGAGTTTCTATTATTTGTTGTCCCCCGTCGGGGCTTAGAAATAAAGCAGGTACTTGATCTTGACCGCACCGATGGCATACTGCTGTTTCATCTCGCCGTCCGGGCGCTCGGAATAATCAAGCGCGTTGTACTGGTTGAGGGCGATGTAAACCCAGCTTTTTGGCGAGAAGTTCCAGGAGTACAGCACGCCCAGCCGATTGGACTGCAATCGGGTCTTGGTCAGATGGGTCTGCGGGGCGTTGCCCACCAGTTCGTTGAAGGCCGATAGGGTCATCAGGGCGGAGATCCGGTAATCCACCCTCGGGGACAACCAGGGCCACAGGGCGAGGACCTTCCCCGTGCTGTCCCACTCCGCCCAGAGATTGGTGCGGAGGGTTGCGCTCAACGGGGAGCAGAAAGAATAACTGAAGGTCAAGCTGTTGGAGCCCTGCCAGGCCAGGAACCCCCGCTGATAGTTGTACCCGTATCCGTAATTGAAATTACCGTTGATGTTGTTCCCTTTCACCATCCCGTAGAAATTGAACCCCAGGTTCTTCGACAGATAATTGGTATCCGCTTCGAACATCCGGCCGTAATCCAGCTCGACGTTGCAGCCCCAATTGTTCCTGAGGTTGGGGTTGAGCACGAACACTCCGACGGTCGACCAGTTCGGGTTGCCCGGCTGGAGGGTCCGGGAGACCCCGCCGCCGACGAACAGGTTGCGCAGGGACCCCCGGCGGAAGGTCCAGAACGGCCCGCTCAAGACCATCGCCCGTTGCCGGCCGGTCCAGGGGACGAAACCGATTTCGCTGACATCGAAGGAATCCCCGACGGCCTCGTAGGCGCCCATGGTCAGGAATTTCCCCAGGAAGCCGTTGAATCCCGACGAGAGGGCCCAATCCCGCTTGCCGTTGCGGTCGCTCCGGCCCCCCTGCACCACCAGCTGGTTGGGGCCGTGGCGCCAGGCCGCGTCCAGGCCCAGGCCCAGGTTGTAGTCCTGGCGGTTACGGGACATGCCGCTGGCCATCACCCCGATGTCCGAGTTGCTCAGGACCCGCCGCTTCAGGCGGAAAACCCCGAACCGCCGTTGGGGCTCGTCGACCCCCTCCCAATTGTTGCGGTAGAAATCGGTCAAGGAGGCCAGCGTTCCGAAGTTCCAAGCCTCGGTCTTGTGGATCAGCTTCACGCCTCCGATGATGGGCACCACACTCCCGTCGATCGACTTGCCGATGCGCCGGGAGTAAAAGAGGTTGAGGGGAGTGAACCACCCGTTGCCGTTGCCGAAGTCCGACATCCGGAAGATCTCCAATCCCTCCACGAAGAAGGGCCGCTGCTCCTGCAGGTAGCGCGGGTAGCGCGACAGATTGACCGAAAACGGATCGGACTCGATCTGGGCGAAATCGGGATAGGTGGTCGCGTTGAGGGAGGTCTGGGACGTCAGGTCCCACTTGAAGGTCAGGCTGGCCTTCGGTTTGAGCGTCGCCTTGTCCTGGCTGCGGAAATTGTCGTAGCGGACGAAGGCCTCGGGGTAGAGCTCGAAATGATACCCCGAGGACTGGGGATGGATGTTGCGCATCGTCCCCCAGCGGGAAACCAGGTCCCCGTCCTTCTGGGTCACCTCGGTCCAGTAGTCGTCCTCGAAGGGGTCAGCGATATGCCGGCGGAACTGCAGGCCCCATTGGGACAGGCCCTTCTTGTAGCGGATGGTCTTGAACGGGATCTTCATCGTCACCTCCATCCGGTCGGGGTGGATCTTCGCCGCCCGGTACCAGACCCCCTTCCAGGACATGTCATAGCTCCGGCCGTCGTCCAGCACCATGCCGTCCCAGAACAACCCGCTGCCGAACAGCTGGAAAAAATAGCCGGTGGTCCGGCTGCCGAAGGGATCGATGGCAATGGACACGTAGTCCTCGTCCTTGGTGAAGTTCGCGGTGGGCGGATGTTTGAGCGACCAGCAGCGGAAACCCACATACAGGTTTTCCCTGTCCTGGAGCAGGTAGACCACGGTCCGCTCCGACGGCGAGGCGCTCTCAAAAGGCTGGCTCTGGATGAAATCCGTGATGGAGTCGGCCTGCCCCCAACTGCCATCGATTGATCCGTCTATCCTCGGCGGAGCGTCCGTGAAGCGCACGTCTAGGGTCTTGGCCGGGGCCGTTGGAGGTTCCCCGCCCTGCGCCTGACCGATCGCCGACCCGGCGAGGAGGATAAGGGCGAGAGATCGGGCGAGGGGCTTCATTTTTGGCCACCTCCTTCCGGTCCGGTCCTCGGGTCGCGGTCCGTATGGCCGTCGTCGTACAAGCCCTCGACCTCGGTCGACTTCCCGGCCGCGTCGCACACGAACCGGAGGCGGAAGTATCCCGGGTCGTCGAACATGAAGGTCTCCTGGGACATCGGGATCATTTTAAATTTCGGACGCCCCTCCCTCTGATAGTAGAGCGCCCCGTTCTCCAGGGTGATCGTCCGGGGCCCGTAGGTCCCGGGATACTGCTTCAGCCGCTCGGGATCGAGGGTGACCGGGTGGACCCTGGCCTCGAGGGTCCCGAGGCTCCAGGCGAGCCTCTTCCTCTGCCCTTCATCCGTGCTCTTCTCAAGGATCTTCTTCAGAGCCTCCCGGTGAGCCGTCTCCAGGGCCTTCTCCTGGGGGACAGCGATGTCCGGGGCGATCCCGGTCCCCTCCCAATTGGTCTGGGTAACCGGGTTGACGGCCCGGGCCATGGGCACCTGGACCCCCACCTTGAGGCTGGGAAAGAAAATGCCCATCACGGGATGAGCCCCGCCCCCGGTGGTCTCTCCGACGACCGTGGCCCGCTTCAGGCACTTCAGGTCGTAGGTGAACTCCTCGGCGGCGGAGAAGGTGAAGGCGCTGGTGAGCACGTAGACCGGGATGTCGCTCATCTTCTTCCCGGGGACATAGGCCTGGGTCCAGGACTGCTCGGTCTTGTTCCCGTTCCGGTAGAAAAAGCTGTTGATGTGTTTGGAGCCATCGAAGAGATAGCTGGCGAGGAGCTGGATCATCGAGGACTCCCCGCCGCCGTTCTTGCGCAGGTCGATGATCAGGGCGTCGGAGTTCGCCAGGACGTTCATCGCGGCCGCGGCGGTGGGCCCGGCCCAGCGGGCGTCGTGGAACCCCCGCAGGTCGAGGTAACCGACGTTGCCCTCCAGGCGCTCCAGCTTCTGGAACCCGAAGTTCCGGTTGGCCTCTTCCCGGATCCGGCGCTCGAGGTCCTCCCGGGACATCGAGTCGGGGTCGTTCAGGTAGCTGGGCAGGGTGCTTTGGAGGCGCACGGCCAGGTGACGGTCGTTGTTGAAATGGCGAATGTCCCGGGTCAGGGCCTCGGTGAACCTCAGGGCGCTGGTCAGGTCCTTGTAGGCGCCCTTCTTCCTCTGCTCTCGCAGGTATCTCCCCATCTTCCGGGCGACGTCCGGGAACACGTAGTTGGAATCCAGGGCCACGGCCACGCTGTCGATGATCAGGGACTGCCGCCTGGCATCGAGGGTCTCGTCCAGGACCGGCATCATCCCCAACTGGGACTGAGCCCTTCGGGGTGTCAGGGGAACCGACAGAACTCCCAGAGCTGCAATCAAACAGACGGCCCAGGAGATCCGGGCGGGCCTTATCTTGGCGTGGAGCAGGGGATCACTCAAGTTCTTCATTTCCATTCCTCCGCATGGTGTCGTTAGTTCAAATCCAGGGTCATCAGGATGCTCGGGCGCTTGTACCCCAGGTCCTTGCGCGGGGCCGGGGTGACCTGGGAGAAGCCCATCTGGCGGAAAAGCTGGTTGGCCGCGGCCAGCTTGGGGTTGGTATGGAGCCGGAGGGTCCGGGCGCCCAGGGCGCGGGCCCGCTCGATGACGGCCAGGACCAGCTTCTTGCCGGCCTGCCTGCCCCGGGCCTTCTCGGCGACGGCCAGCTTGGTCAACTCCGCGGTTCCCTCCTCCCGGGGGATAAGGGCCGCGGTCCCCACGATCTCGCCGTCCAAGCGGGCGAACAGGATGACCCCCCCGCGCTTCAGGACCTGGCCCTGGGGGTCGGAGAGGATCCGCTCGTCCACGGGCTCGACCTCGAAGTGTTTCTCCAGCCACTCCAGGTTGAGCCTCCGGAAGGCCGCTTTGTACCGGGGCTCGTAGTCCAGGATCTCCACGGCCTCCTGCTGGCGGTTGGTGAATAGCCCCCGGACGCGCCGGGACATCTCCTTCTCGTCCAGGGCGCTCTCCACCCGGTCCAGGTCCCCGAGCAGATTGGGGGCGTGGGTGTCCAGGAGGTCGCGGGCGGCCTCCTCGACATCCTGCCAGACCGGGAGGAGGCGGGCGATCAGCTCTTTGCCCTGCGGGGAGAGGGAGAGGAGACGCCGGCGGTCATCCTCCCGGTCCCGGAGGGAGATCAGGAGACCGGCCCTCTCCAGGTCCCCGGCAATCTGGTTCACGGCGGGATGGGTCACCCCGAGCTCCCGGGCGATCTCGGTGATCCCGATCGGGGACTTCTGCCAGAGCAGGTAGAAGGTCGCAAACCAGCGGGGCTGGAAGGGGAGCCCCTCCTTCCGGTAGATGAGCTCGGCGTCCTTCATCAGACGGTCGCTGAGGCGCTTCAGGCGGCTGGCGATGGCCAGCGGGCCGAGGCTTTGGATGATGTCCATGGGGTCCTTCCTGGGTTGGATGTCCGGGTTATTCCGTAAGTTAATACGTAATAACTTACATAAAAGATTCAAAAAGAAGCCTTCGGGTTGCCTGGGTTTACGGACGAAGGCTTGTTTTTTTGCCCTGAGGCCATAAAAATAATAACAAATATGGCTTCCTCTGTCAATAGTGAACATTATTTTCTTGAGCTATAAGGACCCAATGAGATGGGATTCCACTCCTTTTTCGCCAGGAGTTTCCCGAAATCCCTCGCCTTCGGGGGTTACTTTCCCCGGCCCGGAAGGAGTTCCAGGGTCCCGGACCCTCGAATCCCCGTTAAACTATTTCCCCCTTGAGGTTGTTTAAGGGAGTATGGTATACTACAGGGTGTCCTGGAAGGAGATTCATGATGCCTGCGATTCTTTTTAAGATGCTTCGCTTTCAGTCACGGCCAGGGAGGGCCGGACGATCCCTTGCCGTCCTGGGGCTTCTGGCCGGGGGCCTGGGGATCTGGGCGGTTCCGGCCCGGGCCCAGTATTTCGGGCAGAACAAGGTGGTCTACGAGAACTTCCGCTTCCAGATCCTGCACACCCCGCACTTCGATGTCTATTACTATCCCGAGGAGGAGGAGGGCGCGCGGCTGGCCGCGCGGATGGCCGAGCGCTGGTACTGGCGCCATGAGCAGGTCTTCCACAAAGACCTCAGCGGCAGGCAGCCCTTGATCCTCTATTCCAGCAGCCCGCAGTTCCAGGAGACCAACGTCATCGCCGAGCAGATCGGGGAGGGGACCGGGGGGCTCACCGAGCCCCTCAAACGCCGCATCGTCGTCGCTTTGGCCGGGCCCCTGCGGGAGACCGACCACGTGATCGGACACGAACTGGTCCACGCCTTCCAGTACGACCTGGCCAAGGAGGGGCGCAACCGCCCCGGAATGCAGGCTCAGGCCGCGGAGGCCATGCCGCTCTGGTTCATCGAGGGCATGGCGGAGTACTTCTCCCTGGGGCCCTATGACCCCAACACCGCGATGTGGATGCGCGAGGCGGCCCGGTCCAAGCTCCCCACCATCCGGAAACTGGACAGCCCGGAGTACTTCCCTTACCGCTGGGGCCAGGCCCTGCTGGCCTACCTCGGGGGACGCTACGGGAACGAGGCCATCGTGCGCCTGCTCCGGGCCGGGGTCACCCAGCCGGACTTCGAGGAGGCCATCCACCGCACCCTGAAGATCAAGCCGGACGTCCTGTCCAAGGCCTGGCACGCCTCTCTGCACCAGGCCTGCGATTCCCTCCTGGCCCGGACCCGGCAGCCCGCCCAATACGGCCCGGTGCTCATCTCCGGGAAGCACGGGCGCGGGGAAACCAACGTCTCGCCGGTCCTGTCCCCGGACGGGAAAGAGCTGGTGTTCTTCTCGGAGAGGGATATGTTCGCCTTCGACCTCTACCTCGCGGACGCCGTGACCGGGAAGGTCAAGAAGGCCCTCTACCGGATGGAGCGGAACCCCAGCCTGGAGAGCCTGGAGTTCATCGCCTCCGCGGGCTCCTGGGACCCCCAGGGCAAGCGCTTCGCGGTCTCCGGGACGGCCAAGGGAAGGCCGCTCCTGGTCATCCTGAACACGGGGAACGGAAAAGTGGAGCGCAAGATCCCCTTTCCCAAGCTGGGGGAGATCCTGGACCCGGCCTGGTCCCCGGACGGGCGGACCATCGCCTTCTCAGGCATAACGGGCGGGCTCTCGGACCTCTACCTCTACGACCTCTCCTCCGACAGCCTGCGCCGCCTGACTCAGGACCCCTATGCCGAGCTCCAGCCGGCCTGGTCCCCGGACTCAAAAAGCCTGGCCTTCGTGACCGACCGCTTCACCACCCGGCTCGCGGACCTGGACATCGGAAACTACCGCCTGGCCCGGATGACCCTTCCTGAAGGCGGGATCGAGCCCCTGTCCGATTTCCCGGACGCTAACAATTACAATCCCCAGTGGTCGAAAGACGGGAAGGCGCTTTACTTCCTCTCGGATCAGAACGGGATCCCGAACATCTGCCGCCTGGACGCGGAGGGCGGGGCCCCGGCCCTGCTCACCAACCTCTACGGCGGGGTGAGCGGGATCACGGCCACGAGCCCGGCCCTGTCGGTCGCCCGGTCCGGGACCCGCCTGACCTACAGCGCCTACGAGAAGGGCCGTTACAGCATCTATTCCGGGGATTCCCTGCTCGCGGTCAACAGGGCCCCTGCGGACTCCCTCCCGGCAGATGCGAACCCTGCCCTCCTCGCCCCGGCTGACGCGCCCGGGGACTCCGTTTTCCTGGCCCATCTCAATGACCCCCGGGCCGGCCTGCCCCCGGACAGCCTGTACCAATCCACACCCTACCGCGGGAGGCTCTCCCTGGTGGGTGCGAGCCAGTTGTCCCTGGGGGGCGGGGTGAGCGCCTCCGGGGCCTACCTGGCCGGGGGGACGATGCTGTTCTGGAGCGACATGCTGGGGAACCACAACATGGCCACAGGGCTTCAGGTCCAGACCGGGGGAGGCAGCACGGACGTCGCGGCCCTGGTGGGCTATGAAAATCTCGTCCACCGCTGGGTCTGGGGCGGGGTGGGCCAGCAGATCCCCTACATCAGCCAGGACTACGCCTCGGGGTACGGGACGGTGGACGGCGAGCCGGCCTATATCGAGCAGACCGCCACGTACAAAGAGATCGACCGCGAGCTGGACGGGTTCGTGGCCTATCCCTTCAGCCGGGCCCTGCGCGCGGAGTTCCTGGCCGGCTACCGCAACATCAGCTTCACCGCCAGCGTCCTGACCCAGGGCACGTCCCTGGCCACCGGCGAGCTGATCTACGACGTCACCGAAAAGCTCCCCAGCCCGGCGGCCCTGAACCTGGGGACCGTGGGCACGGCCCTGGTCTACGACTACAGCTACTTCGGGGCCACCAGCCCGATCCTGGGCCAGCGCTGGCGCCTGGAGGCCTCCCCGAACGTGGGCTCGATCCAGTGGGTGGACCTGCTGGGGGACTACCGCCGGTATGTCATGCCGGTGCGCAAGTTCACCCTGGCCGGGCGCCTGCTGCACTACGGCCGCTACGGCCGGGGCGGCGAGGACGACCGCCTGTCGTCCATCTTCCTGGGCGACCCCGGCCTGGTCCGGGGATACGACTCCGGCTCGTTCAGCGCCGCAGAGGCCCTCGCGGACTCGACCGGCTACTCCCCGGGCTTCGACCGCCTGCTGGGCAGCAAGGTCCTGATCGCCAACGCCGAGCTGCGCTTTCCCCTGTTCGGGGTCTTGGGGATCGGCAAGGGCTACTACGGGATCCTGCCCGTGGAGGCGGCGGGGTTCTACGACGCCGGGGTGGCCTGGCAGAGCGACCACAAGGCCTGGTTCCTGGGCGGGGACCGCAGGCCGGTGCAGAGCGCGGGCGGGGCCCTGCGCTTGAACCTGATGGGGTTCGCCGTGATCGAGGTGGATTACGTCAAGCCCCTGGACCGGCCCATGAAAAGCTGGTACTGGGTGTTCAACCTCACCCCGGGGTTCTAAAAGGCAGAAAGGAACCGAAGAAGTTAGAGGTTAGAGGTTAGAGCACGACTAAAGATAAAATCATACGCAGCCAAGCACCATAGATATTAGGCCTTTTTCACAAGACAGGGGGCCAGGGCATCCCGCCCTGGCCCCCTGCTCGTTGGAGTTTCCATGTCTTATTGATTCAGCCCTGAGAACCATGTAAATAAGTCCAACCTATTGCCCGTCAAAGGCTTACGAGTCGTTTTATAAAACCAGCCCCGCCTCAATCCGCCCCCTTTTAAAACATAACTCAAGCACAATCAAAGAATTGCAGGAGCATTTCCAGCTAAATTCACGCCAAGTTCAGGCCAAGTTCACACTAAGTTGTGTCTAATTTAAGTCTAATTTAACACTAACTTAACACTAATTTCACACTAACTTCACGCTAATTGAACGAGCAGAGAAGAAAGGAAGAAGGGGAGCAGAGGAGCGAGGGAAATGCCGTTGAAAGACATCGGATAAGGCGGGCTTGACAGCAGGAGGCGAGATGTGTTAAATTATCACCAATAGTCCAAACCGAAAACATCATGAACCAGGACCCCGAAGACAGAACCGGCCCGCCCGGCGACAGCCACCGGCTTGCGGCCATCGTGTTCGCGGACATCGTGGGCTCCACGGCCACGATGGAGCAGGACGAGAAGCTCGCCCTGAAAAACTTAGCCCGCATGCGGGAGGTCGCCTACCCCCAGGTTGAAGCCCACGCCGGAAAGATCATCAAAGAGCTGGGAGACGGGTTCCTGGCCGTGTTCAACAGCGCGATCAAGGCCACCACCTGCTCCCTGGACATCCAGAAGGAGCTAAAGGAAGAGAACGACCCCAAGCTCCGCATCAGCATCCACATCGGGGATGTGGTCGTGGAGAAAGGGGATGTCTTCGGCTCCGGGGTGAACATCGCGTCCCGGCTGAACTCACAAGCCCCTCCCGGTAGCATCGCCGTCTCCGGGGACGTCTGGAGACAGCTCCAGAACAAGGGCGACTACGCCGTCCGCTCCCTGGGGTTCAAAGAAATGAAGGGGGTGGGAGAACCCTTTGAGGTCTTCGAACTCCTGGAGTCCGCCCAGGCAGCCGGGAAAAGGGCACCCTTCGTCCAGGGCCTCAAGCGTAGCCGCATTCCCCACTTCCTCGTCTCCTACCTGGTAGGCAGTTGGACCTTCGTGTATTTTACCACCTGGTTTGTGAACCGCTATCTTCTGTCCCCCCATATCATCGATTTCATCTTCACCGCTCTGGCGACCCTTGCCCCCACGGCCGTGCTTGTGGGCTATGCCCGGACCCAGCCCGGGGCGAAGGCCGGGAGGTTCAAGAAGCTTGGGATTCCCCTCAACCTTGCCCTCTCCGGGTTCCTCCTGTTCGGCCTGTTCCGGGACAAAGACTTGGGCTCCATCATGGCCAACGTCACCCTGGTTAATGAACAGGGTCAGACCATCCAGCGCACCATCCCCAAGGGGGAGTTCAGAAAAAGAATCACGTTCTTCCTTTTTGAGAATGAGACTGGCGACACGGCACTGAACTGGTTACAGTACGGAATACCAGACCTTCTTACCACCGATCTCTCTCAGGACCTCCTCATCACGGTCAGTGATGTCTATCTTTTGTCCGACTATCTAAAAAGAAATTACGGACTCACTGAGATCGTCAAATTGCCCATGGGATTGAGATGTAAGATAGCAAATGCTCGTCACGATGATTATTTCGTCCTTGGAAGCTTCGTAAACCAAGGAAAAAACTATGAAATAAAAACATCTATGTACAAAACGAGCAATGGGAAGCTACTCGGAGAAGGATCTTTTAAATGCGATGACGTATTCAAAGGGGGCGATCAGATAACGCAGCGAATGAAATCCGATTTGAAAATACCCACCTCCCATTTAGAGGAAACGAAGGACTTGCCCGTCGCTGATATATTCACCAACTCCTTTAAGGCTTTCCGATATTATACGGAAGCTCAAATAAAAGACAGCAATAAAGACTGGGACGGCGCCATTCATTCTTTTGAAGAGGCCGTAAAAGAAGATACCACATTCGCCACTAGTTATTATTTACTCTCCTATCTTTATAATGCCCAACTACAAGATTTTGACAAAAACAAATGGGCGCTGCAACAATCTGTGAAATACATCTACCGATTGCCCGAGCAGACACAGATGTGGGTAAAATACGACAATGCCTCTGACGACTCAACAAAGCAATTTACCTTGCTGAAAATGTGGGTAGAATTGTACCCGGACAATACAGAAATACGGTCGAATCTGGCTTTGACGTACGCCTGCAAAGGCGAGATAGATAAAGCGGTTGCCGAATACGAGAGGATATTAAAAATCGAACCCGATAACTACGATATACTGTTCACAATCGGGCAGACATATGATTACTATGGCAACAAGCCATACCCAGAAAAAGCGATCAAGTATTACAAGAAATATTCCGAGCACTATCCCGAAAAAATAACCCCGCTATTACGAATCGCACGGGCTTATGGGGACAATGAAAAGGCAAAACAATATTACCAAAAAGCACTGTTAATAAAACCAGACGATCCTGACGCCCTAAGAGGGCTGGCTTTTATTGATTTAACATCCGGAAAATTCAAAAACGCTAAAGAATTGTATTTCAAAGCCCTTTTCAATAGCGTGACAGCCATGGAAAGTCTAAATTGTTACTATGGATTAAGAAACATATTCCAAATGCAAGGGCAAGCCGATTCTGCGCTTAAATATCACCAGTTGAAACAAGAGTCAGAGAAAGGGGTCCTTTACGGATATGGATGTCATATAGTCAAAATGAAAGATTTAGCCCCTTATATACATGCGGGTAAGAAAGAGGAAGCTTTCCAAATAATTGAAACGATCAAACCTGAAATTAAGCCGGAAGACGAGATGGAGCTCCATTTGGCTTACTTTAATCTTTACGAAGCGTCAGGGGACCTTATAAATGCAGAAAGAGAATATTACATTGCCGACAGTCTCGTACGCGGGAATCCAGACCATGAACAATATGATTATTTTCACTGTGAATTGTTGATCGATTACTTCTTGATTTTAGCGTTAAAGGGATCCTACCGAGAAGCAATCGAATTTTATCAAAAGAATAAATCTCAAATCACAGGGCGTCTGCGACGCCAAATTTTCGGGCATGATTCATTTAAAGATGAATACTATTTAGGAAAGTGTTATATAGGAATTATGGATTACAAAGAGGCTGAAAAGAATCTCTCAAGAACTTTAAAGAATGCCCCCTATTGCACTGAAGCCTACTACGAGCTTGCCCTGGCTTACGCCGACATGGACAAGAAGGACAAGGCTATCAAACACCTGAACACGGCCCTCTATGTCTGGGCCGAGGCGGATACCGACTACGTGCCCGCCAAAAAGGCACGGGAGAAGTTAGCCGAACTGCAGGGAAATAGAAAGTAAACGGGAACCCCCAATGATTCAGCCACCTGAAAACAAATCCTTACAGGGGGACAAGCACCACCTCGCAGCCATCGTGTTCGCGGACATCGTGGGCTCCACGGCCACGATGGAACGGGACGAGAAGCTCGCCCTGGAAAACCTCCAGCGAATGCGCGAGGCCGCCTACCCCTTGGTGGAGGAACATACGGGGAAGGTCATCAAGGAACTCGGGGACGGATTCCTGGCCGTGTTCAACAGCGCGGTCAAGGCCACGAGCTGCTCCCTGAACATCCAGAAGAGCCTCCAGGCCACGAAAGGCCCTCAACTCCGCATCAGCATCCACATTGGGGATGTGGTCGTGGAAAAAGGGGATGTCTTCGGTTCCGGGGTGAACATCGCCTCCCGGATGAACTCCCACGCCCTTCCCGGAGGCATCGCCGTCTCCGGGGATGTCTGGAGGCAGTTGCAGAACAAGGCGGATTATACCGTCCGCTCCCTGGGATTCAAGGAACTTAAAGGCGTAGGCGAGCCCTTCGAAGTCTTCGAGCTCCTGGAGGCCGCCCAGACAACCGGCAAAAGGGCACCCTTCGTCCAGAGCTTCAAGCGTAGCCGCATACCCCACTTCCTCGTCTCCTACCTGGTAGGCAGTTGGACCTTCGTGTATTTTACCACCTGGTTTGTGAACCGCTATCTTCTGTCCCCCCATATCATCGATTTCATCTTCACCGCTCTGGCGACCCTTGCCCCCACGGCCGTGCTTGTGGGCTATGCCCGGACCCAGCCCGGGGCGAAGGCCGGGAGGTTCAAGAAGCTTGGGATTCCCCTCAACCTTGCCCTCTCCGGGTTCCTCCTGTTCGGCCTGTTCCGGGACAAGGACTTGGGCTCCATCATGGCCAACGTCACTCTGGTCAACGAACAGGGCCAGACCATCCAACGGACTATCCCAAAAGGAGAGTTCAGAAAGAAAATCTTTATATTCCCCTTTGAAAATGCCTCGGGGGATACTTCATACGATTGGTTAATGAGTGGGATCTCACAATTGCTCATTGACGACATAGACCAAGGCTCTTTAGTTGATTTTACACAATCTAACTTAGAAGAACACGAAAAACTGGGATTACGCAATTGGAACGATTTGGCAAAGTTACCTTTAAGTTCGAAGCTTAAGTTCTCCGAGAAATCACACACGACCCATTTTATTTACGGTAACTACACTATTCAAAACAACCTTTACATCATCCAAGTAGCTTTGAACAATACCCGGAATGGGGAAAACCTCAGCCATAAAACATTTAAGGGGAATAACCTTTTCAAGTTAGTGGACGAAATATCAACCCAGTTGAAATTTGATTTGAAAATCTCACCAGGTCTGATCGAAAAAACCAAAGATCTTCCTGTAGCCGAAATAACAACCAATTCGTTGCCAGCCTTAAAAATGTATCACCTTTCCATTGAAATGTTTTGGGATCAAAAGCAGGTATATTACCTCGAGCAAGCCATCAGAGAGGATTCAACCTTTACAGAAGCCTATAGAATGCTTGCCTGGTGTTATTACTTCTCAGGAAAGAAAGAAAAGGCCAAGGAGGAATTAAAAGAAGGGATGAAGTTTATGTACGGGAAGTCTGAAGATCAACAATTAAGCATAAAATTAGCGTATTACCATATTGTAGAAGACAATCCAGAGAAACGCATTGCCCTTTTGAAGATGCAGTCTGAACTTAACCCCGATGATGTAGATAATCTAAGGAAACTTGCCTTTGAATATAGTAATAATGCAGGATATAAGGAGGCAATATCAATGTATTATCGAATCCTTAAATTAACACCTGAGGAGTACTACACTTATTTTGAAATAGGCCTTGAAAATCAAAAAATGGGCAGGCCGAAGGAAGCCATTAAATACTTTAAACTTTACGCCGAAAAGTATCCTGATGAATATACACCATATCTTAATATCGCCCAATCATACGAAAACATCGGTGATGACAAAAAAGCCAAGGAATATTACGAAAAAGTCTTGCTCCTATACCCCGACCAAACCCAAAGCCTGTTGTTTCTCGCAAAACAGGATGAAAAATCGGGAAATTACAAGAAGGCTTTGAAACAATACGAAGAGGCGTTAAGGAGATGCCATGCATATTTCGACAGTACCCAATCCTACAGTGCATTGATTGAACTACTTGAAATGATGGGACAGGCAAAAGAAGCAACACACTTTTTACCAGCTGATTTTGACTGTATTGATAGACAAAAAAGGGGTTATCCCGACAAACCGGTTAGGAAATTATCTTTTCTTCACTATTACATCCGGGCAGGGGAAAGAGATGAGGCCTTCCGAAAGGCCGATTCATTAAAAAACGAACTTAAAAAAGAAGATGAGATTGAATTTTATCTGACCCGCCTTTGGTTGTATTACCAATTACAGGACACCTCTCACATGGAAATGGATATTTCGACAGCTGAAAGCCTTAAAGTATTATTACCCCAAAGTAAAAATATCCCAAACTGCGAATTCCGAATCGAGGAAGGCAAAGCAGCCCTTAGTGAACTAAAGGGCCAAAACGAAGAAGCGATTACACTCTATCAGAAAGCCTGGGGGAAATCTTCTTCCGATGACGGATCCCCTCCAGACATCTTCTTGGCTCGATGCCTTAGAAAGTCTGGCAAAACTAAAAAAGCTGAAGAACTACTGTTAAGAGGCTTGAAACGTTGGCCCTTTATACCAAAGGCTAATTACGAGCTCGCCCTGGTCTACGCCGACATGGGCAAGAAGGACAAATCCATAGAGCACCTGAACAAAGCCCTCCAAGTCTGGGCCGAGGCCGATACGGACTATATCCCGGCCAAGAAGGCGAGGGAGAAGCTGGCCGAGCTGCAATCGAAACCCTGACGGGTGGGCATCCGCCCGCCCATCGCGATTCCCAATAGAAAGGAGGCCCCATGGAAAAAAAGAACCTCAACGCCCTGTTCGCCAGAGCCATGACCGACCACCAATTCCGCCAAGACCTCATCAGGGATCCCACAACAACCCCCCGACGCCACGGCTATGAGCTCACCCCCCAAGACCTAGCCATACTCCAGAAGCTCAGTGCCGAAGGCGAGGAAGTTTTCTCCCGGGGCCTGGACGAGCGGCTCTCCAAAACCGGATTCCTGCTCACTCCAGCCGAGTTTCTCCGGGAACAGGGTCAGGAAGTGGGCCTGGTCCCGCTGGATACCGAAAAGGAAGGGCTTTCCGGTGAAGAGTTGGATTCCCGCGAAGTCACAGTGGCCATGAAAGAGGAGCCGCCTTTGCCCGCGGAAGAGGACGAAGGACTATCCGGGGAAGAGTTGGACGCCCTGGAAGGGCCCCTGGCAACTCCGGAAAAGATTGTCCCAAGCGAGGAGGACTCGGAGCTTTCCGGAGAGGATCTGGATGACCTGGAAGGACCTTTAGCGTCGAAGAACCCCTGAGATAGGAACCTCAGGCAAAGGCAATCCCGCTCCTTTCCTCTTTCGGTCTCCTTCAAAGAGAAAGATGAAAAAAAGGGAGCTCAAGGGGGGCACACGCTTACGCGCCCCCCTCTTCATCCTCGCTAAACTGGCCCCTCGCCACGCCTCCCTTTAAGCTTCCCCTTTTCCTCTTTCGTCCTTGACTCCGGACTTCCCTTTCAGGTAGAATTAGCGGTAACTTTCATGAACAAAACGACGAGCGTGAAAAGGTCAATTAAGCGATATAAAATGAACCGGCACACGACCGGTGTCAGTGAACAGCTGGTTATATACGGAAAGAGCCTGAAGAGACGAAAATCTCCCGAAGGCATCACCACCAGCGACCTCACCTGCTCGGCCCATGTGGCCATGAACGAGGACGTCTTCCCGAAGATATTAGAGCTGCACGTGCCCCCCGGCTCTACGGTGGCCGACATCACTTACGGAACAGGCATTTTCTGGAAAAACGTCCCAAGGGGAACATACAAGCTCCTGGCGACCGACATCAAGACGGGAATTGATTGTCGTAAGCTGGCTTATAAAGATGCAACTATAGATTGCGTGATCTTAGACCCGCCCTATATGGAAGGGCTTTACCGGGGTGCTACAAGCCAGATGGCCGGGGCAGGTTCCTATGCTGCCTTCAGAACAACATACTCCAATGGGGAACAGACGATAGGGGGTCCCAAATACCATGAGGCCGTATTGGACCTTTACTATAAAGCGGGCCGGGAAGCTTACCGGGTGCTGCGGAGGTATGGGATATTGATCGTGAAGTGCCAGGACGAGGTGAGCGCGAATATGCAGCGTTTAACCCACGTAGAAATCATCAACGACTACGAATCCTTAGGGTTTTATGCCAAAGATTTATTTGTCATGGTACGGCCGAACAAGCCCGCTGTCAGCCGCATCAAAAAACAGGAACACGCTCGAAAGAATCACTCCTATTTTCTTATCTTTATGAAAACAGACGGGAAAAACCCTCGCGGGAAAGGATTGCACAATGGGCGTTCTTGAACATTGGAAACTCAGCGTCGAGGAGCTTGACGAAATCGTGTCTGCCAATCCAAGCTTGCGAGGCTTTATGTTTGGCTACGTGGGGGAGTATAAACTCAGAAAAACGTGGTTTTCAGACAGCCGAATCAGCAACTTGGTGAAATACGATAACCATGATAGGACCTTGAAGGGTGATTTAAGTTTCACCTATAAAGGGACTGAAGTTCGCGTAGAAGTAAAGTCTCTTCAAACCCGCTCCGTCCGCAAAGAGGGTGACCTGTTCGTCGGGAAATTTCAATGCGACGCAAGCGATAGGAGGCCGGTTACCCTGCCCAATCGGCAAAAGATCGAGACGACATGCCTGGTCGTCGGAGAGTTCGATCTCCTGGCCGCGTGTCTATTTGAGTTCGAGAAGAAATGGCAATTTGCCTTTGCCAAGAGTACGGAATTACCGAGGTCGAAGTTTTCTAAGTACACACCGCAACAACGGAAATACCTCTTTGCAACACTCATGGAGGTAACTTTGCCAGTTAAAACTCCCTTTTACCCCGAGCCTTTTCGACTATTGGACGAAATAGTAGCAGAAAAAGCCAAGCGACAGAAGAGTCCCAAGTAGGTTAAGGTGATAAGCATTAACGACGAAACTGCCCTGCTTTAAGCCCTCTCTTCTAACCCTCCATTTTCCCTCTTTCGTCCTTGACTCTTAACCCCCCTTTCAGGTAGAATTAGGCGTTAAATTCACCCCATGAAATCTTCCCTTTTGATTCCCCACAGGAGGTAACCCATGTTGCGCAGGTCAACGGCCCTGTTGGCCGGACTCCTCGTCCTCTTCGCCTGGCACGGCACGTTCGTCTGCGAGGAGGAGAAAGTCCCGGTCTTCAACCTGAACTCCAGCAAGGTCTATAAGCCCGGGGACGAGGTCAAGATCCACCTGGAATCCCGGAATCTGGACTACGTGGACTTCCGGGTCTACAAGGTGGACGACCCGGCCGGCCTGCTCCTGGCCCAGCAAGACCCGCATTACATCAAGGACCCCAGCCTGCTCAAGGCCAAGACCGCGGGGGAGAAGTTCAAAGGCAACTGGGCGGACTTCCAGCAGAAGGTCAAAAACAACTTCAAGAAGCGGATGAGCCTGGAGGCCCGGACGAAGATCCGCAAGACCCTGAACCTCGAGGCCAAGCCCCAGAAAGCGATACCCCCAGCGACCCGGATCTCGCTCTTGAACGACCAGAAGCTCGCGCTCACCCCCTGGCGGGAGACGGTCAAGCCCAAGGAACAGGACTACTGGTGGACCTACCAGGACGTGGCCATCCCGGTCAAAGACGCGGGAGCCTACCTCGTGGAGGGCGTCCACGGGGACAAGAAGGCCTACGTGCTGGTCGTGGTCACGCCGAACGGGTTCATCGTGACCCGATCCCCGAACGAGGTCCTGATCTACGCCTGCGACCGGATGAGCGGGGAGCCCCTGGCGGACGCCCGGGTCCGGTTCCTGCGCGACAAGAAGGTCGTGAAAGAGGGCAAGACCGACAAGGACGGCCTTTACCGCGCGCCCTTCACCCTGGCGGAAGAGGACATGGAGCGGAACATGGTCGTGACCTGCGAGAAGGGCAGCGACTTCACCCTGTCCGAGTCCTATTATTACGGCTCGTCCTGGGACAAATACACCGTATATATCTACACCGAGAGGCCGGTGTACCGCCCGAACCAGACGGTGTACTTCAAGGGCATCGTCCGGGAGCGGGACGCCGGCGGGCAGTACGCCGTGCTCTCCGGGCGCGACGTGGAGGTCAAGATCAACGACCCCAAGTACAATAAGGTCTACACCAAGACCCTCAAGACCAACGGCTACGGGAGCTTCACGGACTCGCTCCGGCTCACCGAGGAGCCGCCCCTGGGGAGCTACTACATCGAGGCCTCGGTGGAGGGCAAGACCTACTCCGGGGACTTCCGGGTGGAGGAGTACAAGAAGCCGGAATACGAGGTCAAGGTGGACTACCCCAAGGAGTCCTTCCTGCAGGGGGAGACGGTCACGGCCACGGTCCAGGCCAACTACTACTTCGGGTCCCCGGTGAACGGGGCCGAGGTGAGCTACTACGTCTACCGCTCGCGGTACTGGCTGCCCTGGTGGTACTGGTACGGGGAGGAGTACGGCTGGTTCTACGAGGAGGACTCCGGGGAAGAGGGGGAGGATTACGGGGGTTACGGGAACGAGCTCATAACCGAGGGGGAAGGCAAGCTCTCCGCGGATGGCAAGCTCACGGTGAAGTTCAAGACCGAGAAGCTGGACTTCGACGCGGTGTACAAGGTCGAGGCCCGGGTTACGGACAAGTCCCGGCGGGAGATCGCCGGGGCCAGGAGCGTCAAGGTCACCCGGGGGGCTTTCTTCCTGTCCCTGACCAAGGACAAGTGGGTCTACAAACCCGGGGAGGAGGTCCGGGTCACGGTCCGGGCCCAGGACTTCGCAAACCAGGCGGTCAATGCCACGGCCAAGATGAGCGTGGAGATGGAGTCCTACGAGAAGGGGACGAGCGGGTACACCGAGGTGGCCGCGGGAGAGGTCAAAGTGGCCCAGGGCCAGGGGGCCTATACCTTCAAGCCCGGCAAGGACGGGTATTACCGGATCACGGCCCGAGCCAGGGACGCCAAGGGCAACGAGCTGGAGGCCCAGAACTCGGTCTGGGTGACCTCGGGCACGGGCTGGTGGTACGAGGGCTACGCCCGGGGCGGGATCCAGATCGTGCCGGACAAGCAGAGCTACAAACCCGGAGAGACGGCCCACATCTTCGTGATGCTCCCGGTCCAGGAGGGCCGGGCCCTGTTCACGATGGAGGGGGAGAAACTGTATTCGGCCGAGGTGCGAGCCTTCAAGGGCGGCTCGTTCCTGGTGGACGTGCCGATCAAGGGGGACTACACTCCCAACGTCTACGCCTCGGTAAGCATGGTCTCCAAGGACCAGCACTATTCCAAGGAGAAGGCGATCATCGTCCCGCCCAAGGACAAGCTCCTCACCGTGAAGGTGGAGAGCGACAAGCCCATCTATAAGCCTCGGGAGGAGGCCAGCTACACGATCACGACCACGGACGGGAACGGCAAGCCGGTCTCGGCCGAGGTCTCGCTGGGGGTGGTGGACGAGGCGGTGTACGCCATCGTCCCGGAGCGGACCCAGGAGATCGGCAAGGCGTTCTACTCCCGGCGCTACAACAAGGTCAGCTCCAACGCCTCGTTCACGTTCTACTTCTACGGCTACTCCCGCAAGACCCGGATGGAAGAGGCCAATGCCCGGAAGAAACCCTGGACTTACGCCGACTTCAAGGAGGCCAAGGCGGAGTTCGTGGAGGCCAAGACGAGAAGGGACTTCCGGGACCTCACCTTCTGGAGGGCGGACCTGGTGACCGACGGCAGCGGGAAGGCCAAAATCAAGTTCAAGTTCCCGGACAACCTGACCTCCTGGAGGGCCACGGCCCGGGCCGTCACCCACGACACCAAGGTCGGACAGGTGACCCAGAAGGCCATCGTGCGCAAGGACCTGATCGTGCGCATGGAGGCCCCGCGGTTCTTCACCCAGGAAGACGAGATGACCATCGCCACGGTGGTGCACAACTACCTGGCCACGGACAAGACCGCGCGCGTCCTGTTCGGGGCCGAGGGCCTGGAGGTCCTCAGCGACACGCTCTCCGAGATCAGCGTGCCGCGCAACGCGGACGTACGGGTGGACTTCCGGGTCAAGGCCAGCGAGCCGGGACAGGCCGTGATGGAGGCCAAGGCCCTGACCAACGAGGAGTCCGACGCCATGGAGCTCACCGTGCCGGTCCTGGCTCACGGGATCAAGCGGTACATCACCAAGGCCGGGGAGACGAACCAGGCCCAGGCCAATCTCGCGGAGACCCTCGTCCTGCCGGACTCCGCAGAGGAGGAGGCCTGCGTCCTGAAGATAGACGTGGCGCCCTCGCTGGGGGGAACGCTCCTCGAGGCCCTGGACTACCTGGCCGAGTATCCCTACGGGTGCGTGGAGCAGACCATGTCCTGCTTCCTGCCGGACGTGGTCGTTTCCCGCACGCTCAAAGACTTGAACCTGGCCAACGCCGAGCTGGAGAAGAAGATCCCGGACATGGTCAAGAAGGGCCTGGCCAGGCTGTACAACTTCCAGCACGAGGACGGGGGCTGGGGGTGGTGGGAGCACGACGAGACCCATCCCTTCATGACGGCCTACGTGGTCTACGGTTTGACCCAGGCCAAGGCCTGCGGGTACGAGGTCTCGGAGGAGGCCTACACCCGGGGGGTCGCGGCCCTGCGGGAGCAGCTGGCCCAGGTGGGCAAGGACATCACCGGGTTCGGGGGCTGGAGCGAGCAGACGGGCATGGGGGACGCGACCAAGGTCTACATGCTCTACGTGCTCTTCCTGTCCAACCCGCCCAACCAGACCGGGGAGCCGGCCGAGGTGGAGCTGGCCAACGAGCTGTTCGCCCACCGGGATTCCCTGAACGCCAACGCCCGGGCCCTCCTGGCCCTGACCCTGAACATGATGGGGCAGAAGGCCCAGGCCAAAACCCTGGCCGCGGAGCTGGAGAAAGAGGCCCAGGTGAGCGAGACGGCCGCCTTCTGGGGCGGGAAGTCCTGGCACTACTCCTGGGAGGACGACCAGATCCAGACCACGGCCCAGGTTGTGCGGGCCCTGGCCCAGGTCTCGCCCCAGAGCGGGGTCATCGAGAAGGCCATCCGCTGGCTCATCCTGCGCCGGCAGGGGAATGCCTGGAACTCCACCCAGGACACCGCGATGATCATCTACTCCCTTCTGGAGTACATGAAGGCCAGCAAGGAGCTGGAGCCGGATTACACCCTGGCGGTCACGGTGAACGGGAAGGAGGTCCTGAAGAAGAAGGTCGGGAAGAAGGACATCGCCAGCAAGATCCCCACTGTGGTGGTCAAGGGGGACGACCTGAAGTTAGGGGCGAACAGCGTGACCATCACCAAGTCCGGGAAGGGCAAGCTCTACTACACCCTGTCCCTGGCCTACGTAGAGCGCAAGGAAGGCATTCCGGCCGAGGACAAGGGGATCGCGGTCTCGCGGACCTATGCCAAGCTCCTGCCGGTGCAGGATGCCCAGGGACGGTGGGTCTACGCCACCCAGCCCATCTCCGGGCCGGTGAAAAGCGGGCAGGAGATGCTGGTGCGCATCAAGCTCAAGGCCAAGCAGGCCTACGAGTACCTGATGGTGGAGGACCCCCTGCCCTCGGGGTGCGAGGTCATCAAGGAGGACTGGCGCTACAACCTCCTGGGCGAGGACTACCGCGACAACTACTACGACTACGAGTGGAACTACTGGTTCTCGTCCAAGGAGATCCGGGACACCAAGGTGGCCTTCTTCGTGACGCGCTACTTCTACGGGGAGGGGCAGAAGACCGCGGAGTTCACCTACGTGTTGCGGGCCCAGATGCCCGGGACCTTCCACGTGATGCCGACCCAGGCCAAGCTGATGTACTTCCCGGAGGTCGGGGGGAACTCCGAGGAGTACGTGCTCTCGGTGGGGGAGGGCGCGCCGTAAACGACAGAGAGCAAAGGTTAGAGATTAGAAGTTAGAGAAAGACCAAGTAGAGAGGGCCCCGCAAGGGGCCCTCCTTCTTGGGTTGATGTACTACCTTACGATCACGGCCTTCTTGATGGCGTGGTAGTCCCCGGCCTCGAAGCGGACGAGGTAGACCCCGGCCGTGACGCGTCGTCCGTCCTGGGCACGACCGTCCCAGACTGCTTCATGAACCCCTGCTGGAATGACGCCCACAATCAAGGTCCTTACGAGCTGGCCAGCGAGGTTGTAGATTTTGAGGCTGGCCTTCGCGTCTTTGACCAGTTGGTAGTTGAACGTCATGGACCCCGTGGCGGGGTTGGGACGTACCACCTGGAACTCGGTGCGAAGCACAACGCCCGGAGACCCCGCGTCTACCCCGGAGGGATAGGGATGGAGCAAGAACCAGCGCATGACCGAGTCGGCATAGACGGCCCTGGTATTCGGCGCAGCGCCATCGACCAGGCCCCGCAAAAGCCAGGTGGAAACCAGGGTTCGATACCGCGGGCTGGCGCTGATGTTTCCGACCAGACAGGTGTCGTTCCTCTGGCTGGCGAAGCGCATCAGGTTCACGGCGGTGCCGGTCTTGAAGATCCCGTCGATATCCGAGCCCTGGGTGCCGTTGAAGCCCGTGTCGCCCCCGCTGTAGGTGAAGTTGAAGCCTCCGAACATCGTTCCGGCGACCCCGGTCACCCCGGTGATCCGGTGTTCCAAGTCCATGGTTGCCGCCGTATAGTTCGCCGAGAACCTGCCCCGGACGGCTTGACCGCACTGCGGGCCGGTAGGATCCATGAAGCAGTAACCGAACTCCGGACTCTGGAGATAAATCCCTCCGGAGTCGTAGGTCGTGGTCAGGAAGGCATTGAGCCGGTTGTCATTCTGCTGTCCCAGGGCATAGCTGTCGCACAGGGCATTTCCATACCCCGAGCTGCCATCCAAACCGGCGTGCAGGGAGAAGATGACCAGGGGATTGGGACGGGTGAACGCCGGCAGGCCAAGGGTGTCTAGTAACCAGCCTTTGTACCCCGCCTTTTGCAAAGCGGTCATCCACCAGATGTAATCCTCGTTGTCCCCGTGGCCCCAGATAACGAACTGGTTCCCGGAGTCTGGAAGGTTGGAAGGCACCGACATGGCCACATCCCCGGTCACGCTCCCCGCGGTGAGGTGGACGTTGAAGGGCATAGGATACCAGCACATCATGGTGTTCCCGCACTGCACGCGGAAGGTCTGGGTGGCGGTCCCGCCGTTGGCCGGGATGTCCCCAAAGGCTTTGGGCCCGCTGTCCGTGACCGAGGCATGGGTGCTGGCGCTACGCAGGACGCCCGACACTGCCGCTGCGTCGCCGGTTCCAATGTTCTTCAAAGTCACCCTAAGACTGTCAGGGTAGTTCCGTCGCAGGGCATTCTTGGGGTTGGTCGGCACGGCAACAGCTGAAACGATGATCTGCTGAGAGGGCGTATTAGGAAGGTTTCCGGTTACCACGACAGCATAATCCTGCGGGCCCATCGGGCAGTTAGCCCCGCTCACCCGGATTGTGTAGTTTCCGGCCACCGGGGCTCGGAGCCGGACGACCTCTTCCACGTTGCGGTTATCAGCTGTCCCCCCGGTGTCGGATTGGCCGCCTCCCGTCCTAAACACGTTCCCCTTATACGATGTACCGAAAGGGTCCGTGACGAGGAGGTCCAAGTTGTTCACTATAGTCGGGTTGGCCCCGTGGCCCCCAGGATAGTCGGTCCAGACCAGGGCGACCTTGAACGGGGCACCGGTCTGAACCGGGATGGTGTACTCACGATACTGGCTTGTGTTCAGCCCGTCCCGCTCATCCGCCACCCAGCAAGGATTGTTGGACGTGGCCCCGGTGAAGTGGAGGGTGTTCCAGAGGTTGATGCGGCCCCAGCCGTAGGCGTTGTTGGGGTACATCGTGGCCACGGTGTCCCCGGACGAGACCAAAACGGCCTTCATCAAAGCTGCGGAGGGGATGATCCCGTTAGCCGGATTTTTGGTGCCGGTGGGATACCATCCCTCGGTGAAATACTGCCGGATCAGGGCGCACTGTCCAGCAGCTGCAGCGGTAGCCATTGAGGTTCCGGACATAGACCAGTAAGAATTGGCGGTTCCGGCCTGAGCGGACGTCAAAGGGCCAGGGGTCATGATCGTAGGTTTGATTCGACCGTCCCGGCATGGACCCTGACTGGAATAGCTTTGCCGGGTCATGGCTCCAGGGCTCCCATTCCCTACCGCGCCTACACTGACGATATCCTTTGCCGTAGCGGGAGGGCCGATGGTGTTGGCGTTTGCATTCCCCCCAACGGATTGGAACCCTAAGAAGTCCTTGTGGTCCCACATGAAGGCGTCCCAACTCCGGGCCTGGCCGTCATAGACCCCGAAATAGCAGGAAGCCGACATCCCCCAAGACTGGGAGAAAATGCGGCAGGCGCCTCCAGCGTTCCCGGTGTAGGCCCGGCCCCACATCTCCCCGTGGCTGGACGGAGCATATATACCATAGGAGGTATTGTTTCCGAGGTCTACGAACCAGTGTTTAGCATAGGGCGCCATCCCACAGTTTGCATTGCGGGTGGAGGAACCTCCCCCGGAGTCGTTCCCGCAGACCGTCCCGGCTACATGGGTACCGTGGCCACCGTAATCTCCCAACGTGGCGGTCAAAGATCCCTGTAAGTAGGCGATGATCTTGCGGTGGGTGGGATATTGGCCAAAGTTAGGAATGGCAACCGAGGGGTCCCGGAAGGCGTAGTGGCCCACGTCGATCCCGCCATCCGACGTCCCGGTCACCTGTCCCTGGCCGAGGCAGCGGATCCCTCCAGTATTATCCGTACCGTTCACATACCAGATCCGGCGGACGTCCTGGATGTAGTCTTGGCACACCCACTGGGCCTGGTTGTTGTAGAACTCGATCGGCAGACGGGGCTCGATCCAGCGGACCTCCGGCAGGTTGGCGATGTCCGCAAGCCGGCCACCGTTCATTTTGACTGCAATCACGGTCTGCCACTTGTCCACGCCGGTTTCGATGATCTCCGCGCCGAAGTCATTCCTCAGGTCTTCCATGAACTCCCGGGCATTCTCCCCCCGGAACAGGAGGATGTTGACCTCATGCATCCCCAGGGTCGTGGGGAGGTCAGGGGCCAGCTTATAGGCCGGCTGGAACAGGCCCACATAGGTCACGGCATCCAGGGCCTGAATCGCCTGCCTGGAGGCCTCGCTCATCCGCACCAGGTAGGCGTAGTTCGGGATGTAGTCCATGATCTGGGCGCCCCGCGAGGTGAGCTCGTAGCGCTTCTCCTCGGTGATCGGACCGTCCAGCTGTACGAGGTAGTAGCCTGCGCCCCGGTTCTGGTACCCGGAGATGGCGAGGTGGCTGGGCAAGACAGGCTCTCCCTTTTGGGTGTCGAAGGTGAACTCCCCGATGGAGAGGGTAGTGGGATTGGAGTAGACCTCTAGACGATCGACTCCTTGTCTGTAAGGTTGATGGAACCCGAAAGGAAGCCCTTCCTCCTTAACGCTCGCTGGGGGAACCGGTGAGCCAGGGGACGAGGTTTTGGGGATGGGGGAAGCGGGCAGAGCAGAAACCTGTGCCCAAGTGAGGAGAACGACCCCGAGCAGAATGGGGATGGTTCTTAAGGAAGCAGAGACCCTGATCATGATAAAACCCTCCTTTCCCGAAAAGAAGTGCGAAACATAATTACCTCACTATCACGGCCTTCTTGATGGTTTTGTAGTCCCCGGCCTCGAACCTAATCAGATACACGCCAGGGGGACTCCTTTTGCCCTGGTTGTTCCGCCCGTCCCAGAGAGCTTCGTGAGCGCCTGCCGGGATTGTGCCGTCCAGGAGGGTGCGGACGAGCTGGCCAGCGAGGTTGTAGACCTTGAGGCTGACCCGGACATCCTTCATCAGCTGGTAGTTGAAGGTTGTCGCGCCGTTGCTGGGGTTGGGTCGCGCCACTTGGAACTCAGTGCGCAGCACGGGCGTCGAGCCCGGGGGCTGGGCCACGCCGGAGGGCCAGACCCCGAACCAGTGCATGACCGTGTCCACATAGGCTTCCTTAGTGTTCCCTCCGGAATTGATCAAGCCGCGCAACAGGAAGGTGGCGGTGAGAGTTTTATACGTGGCCGGGCTGATGTTGCCGACCAGGCAGGTGTCGTTCCTCTGGCTCGCGAAGCGCATGAAGTTCACACCTGTGCCGGTCTTCTGGATGCCGTCCATGTCGCAGCCCTGAGGGCCATTAAACCCGGTGTCCGCGCCATTGTAATTAAAAGTGAACGCTGAGAAGGGGGAGCTGGCGATCCCCCTCACCCCGGTGATTTGATGCTCCATGTCCATGGCCGTCTGATAGCTCACCCCCATCCGCGGGCCGTAGACTGAGCCATAATGCGGGCCGGTAGGGTCAATCTGGGCGTACCCGTACTCCGGGGCCTCGACGTAGAGACCGCCAACGGGATAACTCGCAGATAAAAACCTTTCTAACAGGGAATCGTTTCTGGCTCCGATTGCGAAGCTGTCAGCCACGGGATAGTCATAGCTTACGGCCCCGGAGAGGCCGGGCATGAGCGCGAAGATGACATTAGGATTGGGCCGGGTGAGGGCAGGAAGCGCTTTGTTGAAGCTCCACCATCCCCGGTAACCCTGTTTTTGAAGAGTGGTCACCCAGGTAATCGCATCCTTGTTGTCCCCCCATCCCCAAACCATGTAATCCCCTCCGGAGTCCGGGAGGTTAGCATTGATCGTCAAACCGGCGTTGTCCGAGAGGGAGCCGGAGGTCCAGCGCACCGTGAAGGGAAGCTGGGACCAGCAGTCCATGCCGGTGTTACACCGCACACGGAAGGTCGCGGAAGCCATTCCGCCGTTGGCTGAGATGTCCCCGTATGTCTTGGGGCCGCTATCCGTGACCGTGGCATAGTTCGAGACACTGCGCAGGATTCCCGTAGTTGAGTTTGCCGCGCCGGTGCCGATGTTCTTCAAGGTAACGCTGACCGAGTCGGTCAACCCTGGCCGGAGCGCGTTCTTGGGGTTGAACACGGTCACCTGGGAGACGATGAGCTGAGGACTGGGCGGGATATTCAGGTTCCCGGTCACCACGATTGCGTAAGGCTGGGCGCCCATCGGGCAGTTTCTGCCGGTGACACGGATTACCCAGTTCCCCTGGGCTGGGACCCGGCGCCGCACGATCTCTTCCACGTTCAGGCTGTCCGGCCTGCCTCCGGTCTGGGACTCCCCGTTGGTCATGACGTTGCCGAGATAGACCGTTGAGCCGGGGTCCGTGACCTGAAGGTCCAGGTTGTTCACGATGTTCGGCAGAACGCCCAAGGCTCCGGGGTAATCCGTCCAGACCAGCGCAACTTTGATCGACGATCCTGCCAGAACCGGGATGGTGTACTCCCGATACTCTCCGGTCCGCAGGCCGTCCTTCTCGTCCACGACCCAGAAGGGGTTGTTGGCCGTGGTGCCGGTGAAGTGCAAAGTGTTCCAGAGGTTGATCCGTCCAAAGCCGCAGTTATTGTTCGGGTACATCTGGGACATCGAGTCCCCGGAGTTCACCAGCACGGCCTTCATAAGGGCCGCTGACGGGATGAACCCGTTGGCCGGGTTCTTGGCCCCCGTGGGATACCAGCCCTCGGTGAAGTACTGTCTGACCAGGGCGCAATGCCCGGTGGCATTGGCCGTGGACATGGAGGTTCCGGACATGGCGCAGTAGGAGGACCCGCAGACTGACATCACGTTATCCCCCGGACAGACGATGGTGGGCTTGATGCGCCCATCCTGGGTCGGACCACGGGAGGAATAACTGGCAACCGTCGTAGCGCTGGACCCGTTCAGGGTTGCGCCCACGGTCACGATGTCCTTGGCCGTGGCCGGAGGTCCAATAGTTCCCTGGCCAGGTCCGGAACCCCCCGGGGCATTGAATCCCAGGAAGTCCCTGTGGTCCCACATGAACTGGTCCCACATCTGGGCCCCGGATTCATAGACGCCAAGCTGGGTTCCGCTCCCCCAGCACTGGGCGAACATCCGGCAAGCTCCTCCCGCGTTTCCCACATAGGCTGGTTGCCACATGTCGAAGTAGATCTGCGGGGGATAGATGGCAGAACCGTTGTTTCCGATGTCGCAGTACCAGTGCTTGGCCAGAGGGGCCATCCCGATATAGGAGCTGCCAGCCTCATTTCCACAGATGGTTCCGAAGGTGTGCGAGCCATGGTAGTTCGAGCTGGGCTCACCAGCCAACGCCGCCCAAGATCCTGGCACATAAGCGATTACCTTACGGTGAGTGGGGAAATTCCCAAAGACGGTGATCGGGACGGCCGGGTCACGGAAGGCGAGGTGGTTTACATTAAATCCTAAATCCGATTGCCCGGTCACCTGGCCTTCTCCGAAGAGCCTCGTCCCCCCGGTGTTGTTGTTTCCATTCACGTACCAGATTCGCCGGATATTAGTAACGAAATCCTGCCCGACCCACTGACACTGATTGTTTAAAGGCCGCATCTCGGCATGGGGCTCGATCCAGCGGACCTCGGGCCTCCGGGCAATGTCCGCGTACCTTGAGGCGTCCACCCCGGCCCGGATGGTGTGACCCCAGTTAGAAGAGCCCGCGTCAATGATCCCCGCGCCGAAGTCATTCCTCAGGTCTTCCATGAACTCCCGGGCATTCTCCCCCCGGAACAGGAGGATGTTGACCTCATGCATCCCCAGGGTCGTGGGGAGGTCAGGGGCCAGCTTATAGGCCGGCTGGAACAAGCCCACGTAGGTCACGGCATCCAGGTCGGACACCGCGGCCTTGGAGGCTTCGCTCATCCTCACGAGAAAGGCGTAGTTGGGAATGTAATCCAAAACCTGGGCTCCCCGAGAGGTGAGGTCGTGCCGCATCTCTTCGGTGACGGGCCCGTTGAACTGGATGAGATAGTAGCCCGTGCCTCCGGGGTAGCCTGAGATGGAGAGACCAGGGGGCAGGGCCGGATCACCCTTTCGCGTGTCGAAAGCGATGCCGTTGATGAAAAGAGTGGTGGGATTGGCGCAGCGCTTCGGATTCGTGATTCCCTGGACAAAGGGCTGGTGCAGACCGAAGGGCAGGCCTTCCTCCCTCACGCTTGCCGGAGGAACCGGAGAGCCGGGAGACGAAGTATGCGGGATCGGTGAAGCAGGAAGCGAAAGCGCCGGGGCCGCGGAGAGAAACAGGGTCCCGAACAGGATAAAGGCGGGATTGAAGAAAGCAGAAGCCTTTTTCATGGGGTGAAACCTCCTTTCCCAGTGAAGGGGTTTGCTTGAATCCTGCAGGTTGACCAGGCTATTATACGGCAGAACACAGATTTTGTCAACTGGAAATATGGAAAAATTGGTGAGGTAGCGATAGGGCTGACTCTTTTGCCTGTTTCGTTAGCCTCTTTCCCGCTTGACTCCGAAGCCCCAAAAGGCCTATACTTTTTAATCTACCTCTAAAGAAATTCTTTCAGCGAAGGAGAAGAAGGATCGATGTTGCGACACAAGGTGGTCCTGATCCGGGGCGAGGGGATGGGGCAGGGAAACGACGAGCTGGGGATGATGCTTCTGGCGAATTTCCTGAGGATGCTGGGCGAGAAGGATGCCTATGTGCCGAGGATGATCTTTCTCCTGAACCACGGGGTCAAGATCGCCTGTAAAGGGTCCGTGATGCTTGGGCATCTCTCCCAACTGGTCGAGAAAGGCACGAACCTCGTCATCTGCAGGACCTGCCTGGAGTACCTGAACCTCACGGACCAGGTAGCCGTGGGCAAGGTCGGGGGGATGAACGATTTCATCCAGCAAGCCTCGCTCTACGAGGTGGTCACGGTATAAGCCGTGCGGAGACTGATCCTGTTCGACATAGACGGAACCCTCTTGATCACCGGGGGGGCGGCCAAGAGGGCCTTCGTCAGGGCGGTCCGAGACACCTACGGGACCATCGGACGTCTGGAGACCTTTCCCTTCGACGGCAAGACCGACCCCCAGATCATCCGCATCGTATTGAAGGAGGCCGGGGTATCGGAAGCAGTGATCGAAGCCAATCTCCGGGACTGCCTCAGTCTGTATGTGAAATACAACGAGGCGGAGCTGCCCCGGGCCACCAAGGCCGTGCTCTATCCCGGGGTCAGGGACGTCCTCGAGCTTCTCTCCAAGGATGAGCGGGTGACCCTGGGGGTGCTGACCGGGAACGTGGAAGAGGGCGCGAAACAGAAGCTGGCGATGTTCGATCTCAACCGCTACTTCGTCTTCGGGGCCTACGGTTCGGACAGCGCGGACCGGGTTGAGCTGGCCCGGTTGGGGCTTCAAAGGGCCAAGGAGGTCACCGGCCAGCCGTTCCAGCCCGGGGAAACCTTCATCATCGGGGACACGGAGTTCGACATCGCCTGCGCCCATGCCATCGGGGCCCGTGCCGTGGCCGTGGCCACAGGCAACTCCGGGGTGGAGCGCCTGGGCTCCTTCGACCCGGACCTCCTGTTCCGGGACTACTCCGACCCGCGGGGGTTCTGCGAGGCTCTGACCGGGGAGGGGGGACCGGCATGAGACGGTTGTCCTCGCAGAAAGCCCTACCCTGGCTTCTGGAGAAGGAGAACCCTTCCGTCCGCTACCTCACCCTAAGGGACCTCTATGCGAAGAGAGAGGATGACCCGGAAGTCCGCGAAGCCAAAGGGGCCATCATGGAGAGCAAGCCGGTCAAGAAAATACTCTCCCTTCAAAAGCCGGAGGGCTGGTGGACCAGGCCAGAGAGCGTGTTCGTACCGATCTACCAGGGCTCGGGCTGGCAGGTCGCTTATCTCTCAGAGCTGGGGGCTGAGCCCGAGCATCCCAGTGTCAGGAAGGGAGTGGAGTACGTCCTCGAGAAGATGGTCAGGAAGGAAGGGAACTCCTTGGACATCAAGCGGTCCAGTTACATGGATTGCTACCTGGGGATCGCGCTCGAGGCCTTCGTCCGCCTGGGTTATTTGAACGATGAGCGGGTGCAGTGGCTGATTGCTTATGCCTGCGAGTTCATTCGGAAGGGCAAGCTGAAGTGCCGGTACCGCCAGAATCTTCCCTGTCCCTGGGGCGGGGAGAAGCAGCTCCGGGCTTTGGCCAGGATCCCGGAGGAGAAGCGGACCCCGGAGGCGAAGTCGGCGATGGCGATGATCGCGGAGTTCCTGCTGAAGTACGACCTGGCCCGGGCGGCCTATCCGAGGAAGAAAAGAGTCAGCGGGCACTGGTTCCGGTTCGCCTTCCCCCGGACCTATAACGCCGACATCCTGGAGGTCCTGGACGCTTTGGCCCTGGCCGGGTACGGACGGGAGCGGAGGCTGAGCCCGGCGATCGAGCTGATGCTCTCCAAGCAGGATCAGGAGGGGCGCTGGAAGATGGAGTTCTCCTACAACGACAAGATGCTCGCTTCGATCGAGGAGAAGGGCAAGCCCTCCAAGTGGTTGACCCTGAGGGCCCTCCGGGTGCTCAAGGCCCGCTATGGATAAAGAGGCCTGCGTCGAATCCGAGGTCCAGGTCCGCTACGCGGAAACGGACCAGATGGGCGTGGCCTACCACGCGGCCTTCTTCCCTTGGCTGGAGGTGGGGCGGATGTCGCTCCTGCACCGCCGGGGGAAGACCTACGGCCAGATGGAGGCCGAGGGGATCTGTCTGCCGGTGGTCGAAGCTCACTTAGAATATCTCAAGCCGGCCCGTTTCGAGGACACCCTGGTCATCAAGACCCACGTGAAAGAGATCCGCCGGGCCTCAGTGGCCTTCGCTTACGAGGTTCGCCGCAAAGGCGAGGAGGCGGCCCTGGCCCGGGGGCATACGGTGCACGTGACCACCAACCGGGAGGGGAAGGCGATCCGGATGCCGGATTGGGTCCGGGGGATGCTGCTCTGCAAACATGAATAAAAGGGATCGGCCATGATCTGTCCAAAATGCGGAAACGAGAACCCCGAAGGCACCCAGTTCTGCGGCAAGTGCTGGGCCCCGCTCGAGGCCGGGGGAGGGGCGCCTACGGAGTTCGACGTCAAGCTGGTCAGCGCGGGAGCGAATCCCCAGGCCGTGGTCGCTGCTCTGACCGGGGTGGCCGGACTCCTCTCGGACCCGGAGCACCTGGTGTCCCTGGCCCCGTGCGTGATCCTGAGATCGGCTCCGGAGCAGGCGGCCAAGGACCTCGCGGCGAAATTGGAGGCGGCCGGAGCCCAGGTGGACCTGGTCGCGAAGTTCTCCCTTGCCGCCCAGGCCATGGAGGCACCCCAGCCGGAGGCTCCAGCCCCGCAGGGCTCGGCCCCTGCGCCCAGCGCCCAGATGGAATACGGCAAGGCGTTCAGCTTCTTCTTCGAGGACAAGGACTGGCTCAAGAAGATGCTCCTCGGGGGGGTGTTCAACCTGCTGGCCTTTGTGATCGTAGGCGCGATCATCAATGCGGGGTATTACATCCGGGTCATGAGGAATGTGCGGGACGGGCTGGAGGAGGTCCTGCCGGACTGGGAGAACATCGGCGGGTTCCTCTCCGACGGGATGGCGCCCTGGGGGATCACGATCATCTATTCCCTTCCTTCCCTGGTCCCGAGCCTGGTGGCCAACGTGCTCTCGTCCTTCGGCGAGGTCATCAAGAAGGACACGGGCACAGCGTTCAGCGCGCTCTCGCTCTGCTGTTCCTGCGTTTCTTTTCTGGGGTATGCTTTTCTCATCCTGGCCCCGGCAGCCCTGGTAAACTATGCCCGGACCGAGAGTTTCGGGGCGGCGTTCCGGTTCGGGGAGCTGTTCCGGATCATCCGGAAGTTCCCCGGGCCGTATGTCCTGACCCTCCTGGTGTCCATGGCCCTGCACATCCTGGGCGGGTTCGGGGTCATCGCCTGCTGCATCGGGGCCATGGCGACCTATTTCTGGTCCACCTGCGCCTCCTATCACCTCTACGGCCAGCTCTGCCGGTCGGTGGGAGAGGAGATTTGAGCCCCTTCGCCCGCGGGATGGAGCAATTCGGTGAGAACCTGGCCCGACTCCTGGCTCGGCACTGGCTGGGGCTAATGAACGGGGTGCTCCTGGTGATTACGGGCCTGGCCCTTCTTGCTCCTTACCTGGAGCACGCGGGCCACCCCATTCCCGGGCTTCTGATCCACAAGGCCTTCCGGGTGCTCTGTCACCAGAAGCCGGAGCGCTGTTTCTATGCCTTCGGTCACCCCATGGCGGTGTGCTCCCGGTGCTTCGCGGTCTATGCCTCGTTCCTCACCATCGGCCTGGCCTTCGGGGCCTGGAGGAGCTTGACCAAGAGGCGCTGGGAGGAGATCCCGCTCTGGTCCCTGGGGGTGCTGGCCCTGCCCATTGCTCTGGACGGGATCACCCAGCTCGTGGGCCTGCGGGAGAGCACTCAGGTGCTGAGGACGATCACCGGGACCCTGGTCGGAGCAGGGATGGGCCTGTTCATCTATCCCTTCCTCTCCCATGCCTTCCAGGAGGCTGGGTCGATGGGAAAAGGAAGGATGCGGTTCGCGGATAAAAAGCTGGGTTATTGACAACGGCGGAAGGAATAAAAACCCATGATCCTACAGTTGGTCCCAGCCATGGTCCTGTTGGGAATAGCCGGGCTGCTGGCCTTGCCCCTGGCCGAGTACATCGCCAAGTGCCTGACCAGCCAGCGTACCTTTTTGTCCCCGGTTCTCAGGCCTTTGGAGCGGGGGATCTACCGGCTGTCGGGGGTGGACGAGTTCAAGGAAACGGACTGGAAGGCCTACGCCGGAGCCTTCCTTCTGTTCAACGGCTTGGGCTATCTGGTCCTGCAGGCCCTCCAGATGAGTCAGGCCTGGCTCCCGTTGAATCCCCGGCATCTGCCCAACGTGAGCTGGCACCTGGCCTTCAACACCGCTGTATCGTTCGTGACCAACACCAACTGGCAGTCCTATTCCGGGGAGGCCACCCTGAGCTATCTCACCCAGATGCTCGGTCTCACGGTTCAGAATTTCCTCTCGGCATCCAGCGGAATGGCTGCTCTGCTGGTGCTCATCCGGGGATTCACCCGTCAGACCACCACCTGTGTGGGTAATTTCTGGGTCGACCTGACCCGGACCACCGTTTATCTTCTCCTGCCCTTCTCCCTCCTCCTGGCCCTGATCCTGGCCTCCCACGGGGTGGTCCAGAACTTCGAACCCTATCGCACCGTGCAGACCGTGGAGGGCCGGGTCCAACAGATCGCCTTTGGGCCGGCAGCCTCGCAGGTCGCCATCAAGGAGCTGGGCACGAACGGCGGAGGTTTCTTCAACGCCAACTCCTCCCACCCCTTCGAAAACCCGACCCCCGCCTCCAATTTCTTCGAAAACCTCGCCATCCTGCTTATTCCCCTGGCGCTTCCGGTCGTCTTCGGGCTTTTCCTTCGGCGAAAAAAGGAGGGCTGGGCGCTTTTCACGGCGATGATGATCCTCTTCCTCCTCGGACTGGGGGTCATGTTCTGGGCTGAACTGCAGCCCAACCCCCACCTGGCTTCCGCTGGGGTGAAAGAAGGCGTCAACCTGGAGGGAAAGGAGGTCCGGTTCGGACTGGGGGCCTCGGTCCTCTGGGCCGCCAGCACTACCGCGACCTCCAACGGTTCGGTCAATTTCATGCACGACAGCGCCATGCCGCTCACCGGGCTGGTAGCCCTGTTCAACATGGGCATCGGGGAGGTGGTCTTCGGGGGCATCGGGGTGGGCCTGATCGGCCTCCTGGCCTATGCCATCCTGACGATGTTCGTAGGGGGATTGATGATCGGCCGGACCCCGGAGCTCTACGGCAAGAAACTGGAGTCCCTGGAGATGACCCTGGCCCTGGTCGTGATCATCCTGCCTCCCGTCGTCCTGTTGATCCTTGCCGCCATGGTGATCCTTAATCCTGGAGCGCTCGCGTGCCTCGCCAACGCCGGGCCGCACGGGCTCTCGGAGATCCTCTACGCCTACTCCTCGGCCATGGGCAACAACGGCTCGGCCTTCGCCGGCCTGAACGCCAACACGCCGTTCTTCAACCTGACCCTCGGCCTGATGATCCTGGTCGGCCGGCTCGCGACCGTGCTCCCGGCCCTGGCCATCGGAGGATCCCTGGCGAGAAAGCAAAAGGTCCCTCCGAGCACGGCTTCGTTTCCCACCACCAGCTGGGTGTTCATCGCCCTCCTGATCGGGGTGGTGATCATCGTGGGAGCCCTAACCTATTTCCCGGTGTACGCCCTGGGCCCCGTGCTGGAGCATTTATTGCTGTCCACCGGGCGGTTATTTTAAGCCGATGCTGCAGCGGCAATGAGCAAGGTTAGTCAAAGCCTCTGGCAGGGCCGGATCGTCCGGCAAGCGGTCCTCGGGGCATTCGCCCGCTTGGACCCCAGGACCCTGTGGCGCAATCCCGTGATGCTGGCCGTGGAAGCGGTCTCGGTGATCACGACCCTGATCACCTTAACCGGACACGATTTCCGGTTCAACCTTCAGATCAGCCTCTGGCTGTGGTTCACGGTCTTGTTCGCCAATTTCGCCGAAGCCCTGGCCGAGGGCCGAGGCAAAGCCCAGGCCGAGGCTTTGCGCCAGGGGCGGAGCGAGGCTCAGGCTCTGCGCATACTCCCCGACGGGAGAAACGAAACCATCCCCGCCCTCGATTTGAGAAAAGGAGACCGGGTCCGGGTGGCTCCCGGAGAGCTCATCCCCAGCGACGGCGAGATCATCGAAGGGGTCGCCCTGGTGGACGAGTCCGCGGTCACCGGCGAATCCGCCCCGGTCATCCGGGAATCCGGCGGGGACCGCAGCGGCGTGACCGGCGGGACGAAAGTCATCTCGGGGACCGTGACCATCCGGATCACGGCCAATCCCGGGGAAACCTTCCTGGATCAGATGATCGGGATGGTGGAATCCTCAAACCGTCAGAAAACCCCCAACGAGAAGGCGTTGGAGATCCTGCTCATCAGCCTCACGGCCTTATTCATCGTCGTAGTCGTCACCCTGAAAGCATTCGGCGGATTCATGGGGGTCTCCCTGTCGGTGCCGGTCCTGATCGCCCTGCTGGTTTGCCTGATGCCTACCACCATCGGGGGGCTTCTGCCCGCGATCGGGATCTCCGGAATGGACCGGTTGTTACGGCACAACGTGATTGCGATGAGCGGCCGGGCCGTGGAGGCCTCCGGCGACGTGGACGTGGTCCTCATGGACAAGACCGGGACCATCACCCTGGGGAACCGGATGGCCGATTTGTTCATTCCCTCCGAAGGGACCTCCGAAGAGGAGTTGTCCACCTCGGCGATGCTGGCTTCGTTGGCCGACGAAACCCCGGAGGGTCGGAGCATCGTAGGGCTGGCCAAGGAACAGTTGAAGATCAAAGGCCGGGACATCCGTCCCCCGGAGGGCGCAACCTTCTCGGCGTTCAGCGTCGAGACCAGGATGAGCGGCATCGATTTCGAAGGCCACCGCATCCGCAAGGGCTCTTCCGACGCCATCGCGGAATTCGTCACGGGCCTGGGAGGTCGGGTTTCCGAAAAAGTGACCCTGGCCGTGGAAACCATCGCCCGCGAGGGAGGAACTCCCCTGGTCGTGGCAGACTCCGGTAGGGTCCTGGGGGTGATCCGCTTGAAGGATGTCCTCAAGAAAGGCATTAAAGAGCGCCTGCACCAACTCCGGCTGATGGGCATCCGCTCGGTCATGATTACCGGGGACAACCCCCTGACCGCCGCGGCCATCGCCGCCGAGGCCGGGGTAGACGACTTCATCTCCCAGGCCCGGCCGGAGAACAAGCTCGAGATCATCCGCCGCTATCAGGGTGAGGCCCATCTCGTGGCCATGATCGGGGACGGCACCAACGACGCCCCGGCCCTGGCCCAGGCCGACGTCGCCGTGGCCATGAACGCCGGCACCCAGGCGGCCCGCGAAGCGGCCAACATGGTCGACCTGGACTCCAACCCAACCAAGTTGCTGGACATCGTCGAGATCGGAAAGCAGATTCTGATCACCCGGGGGGCCTTGACCACGTTCAGCATCGCCAACGATGTGGCCAAGTACTTCGCGATCCTCCCCGCCCTTTTCGCGGCCCAGTACCCCGTGCTCTCAGGTTTGAACGTCATGCGGCTCCACAGCCCGGCGAGCGCCGTCCTGGCTGCGGTCATCTTCAACGCCCTGATCATCCCGGCTCTCATCCCCCTGTCCCTTCGCGGGGTGAAATACAAGCCGGTCTCCGCGGTCGCGATTATGCAGAATAACCTCCTGGTCTACGGCCTGGGCGGGGTCGTGCTTCCTTTTATCGGAATCAAACTGCTCGACCAGCTCTTGGTCCTGTTGAGGATCGTATAGATGTTCCAGAGACAGCTTAAGATCGCCATTCGGATTTTCGTCACCCTGACCCTTCTGACCGGGGTGGTATACCCGCTCGTCATCACGGCCTTCTCCCAGGCCTTTTTCCGCTACCGGGCCAACGGCAGTCTGATCCGCGTCCAGGATCGTGTGGTGGGCTCCGAGCTCCTAGCCCAAAGGTTCACCAGTCCAAAGTACTTCCAGAGCCGTCCGTCCGCGGTGGACTACAATGCTGCGGGCTCGGGAGCCTCGAACTGGGGTCCAACCAGTCGGCAGTTAATTGAAGCCGTAAAGGGTCGGGTCGAGCAGGTCCGGAAGGATAACGGATTACCGGAGAATGCCCCGGTTCCGGCGGACTTGGTCACGGCCTCAGGGTCGGGCCTTGATCCTCACATCAGTTTAGAGAGCGCCCTGCTTCAGGTTCCCCGGATAGCGATCCAAAGGAACCTTGCCACGGAACGCCTGGCCCATTGGGTTAAGATTTCCTCCAAACCGAACTGGCTGGGGACCGGACTGGATCGGGTGAACGTGCTCAAGCTCAATGTCGCTTTGGATACATTACACCTCCCGTAAAAGGGACTCTTAAAGAGAGAAAACCGACCATGCCCAGGAACGGCCGTCCAAACCCCTACGACCTCCTCCGGGAGTTGAAGGAAGAGGAACCCGCCCCGCCTGAGAAGAAAAGCCGACTGACGATCTTCCTCGGTTACGCGGCCGGGGTCGGGAAAACGTATACCATGCTGCAACGGGCCCGGCTGGCCAAGGGCCAGCAGGTGGACATTGTGGTTGGGTTGGCCGAGACCCACGGTCGGGTGGAGACCGAAGCCCTGCTCGAAGGCCTGGAGATCATCCCCCGGAGACAGATCGAGTACGGCGGCCTGGTCCTGGAGGAGATGGACCTGGATGCCATCCTCACCCGGCGTCCGCAGGTCGTGTTGGTGGACGAGCTGGCCCACACCAACGCCCCCGGATCCCGTCACGCCAAGCGCTATCAGGATGTGGAGGAGCTGCTGAACGCCGGGATCAGCGTGTTCACGACCCTGAACGTCCAACATATCGAAAGCGCCAACGATGTGGTTTTTCAGATCTCGGGCATCCGGGTTCAGGAGACCGTGCCGGATTCGATCCTGGAGCGGGCCGACGACCTGGCTCTGGTGGACCTTCCCCCCGAGGAGCTCTTGAAGCGGTTCCGGGAGGGCAAGGTCTACATCCCGGCCAAGGCCGAGCAGGCCATCCGCCGCTTCTTCCAGACCGGCAACCTGATGGCCCTGCGCGAGCTCGCCCTGCGGGTCACGGCCCGTCGAGTCGAGGACGAGATGGTCAGTTACATGAAGGAGCATGCCATCAAGGGACCCTGGCCCTCCGGTATCCGGCTGATGGTCTGCGTCGGCCACAACCCGGCCTCCCAGCGGATGATCCGCCTGGCTCATCAGATGGCCCAGGACCTGGGCGCGGAGTGGTATGCCGTCCATGTGGAGTCGCCCTTTCAGCGCCCGCTCTCGGACAGTGCCTGGGAGCAGCTTTCCTCCAATTTAAGGTTGGCCGAGGAGCTGGGAGGGAGAGAGGTCCTTCTGGTGGGCACTCCCCTGGCTCAGGAGCTCATGGACTTCGCCCGGGTGAACAACGTAACCCTCATCTTTTTGGGGGCATCCAAGAGGCCCTGGTGGAAGCTGGTGGGGCGTGGCAACCTGGTCGATGAGTTGATCCGGGTCCGGGGTCCGATCAACATCCTGGTGGGCGGAGCCCAGGAGGGAGAGAGCCGTTTCGAGCCCAAGCTGCGGCTCTTGAGGAATGCCGATTGGCCGGCCTTTCTCTGGAGCATCTTGGTGATCGCGGCCGCGACGCTCCTCTGCTTTCCTCTCAGGGTCCGTCATGAATTCGTGAACTTCGTGATGATCCAGCTCCTGGCTGTGGTGGTCTGCGGCGTGGTCTGGGGCAAACGGGCGGGTTTTCTGGCCTCCCTCCTGGCCGTGGCCGCCCTGGACTTCTTTTTCATCAGACCGTACTTCTCCTTTGCCGTGGCCGATGTCCGACTTCTGCCCACCTTTCTCGTGTTCGTTGGAGTAGCGCTGGCGATAAGCTGGCTCGCGGACCTCGTCCGGCGCCAGGGCCAGAACGCCAAACAGAGGGAGCAGTTCGTGACCGGGCTGTATGATTTCAGCCGGAATATGATGGAAGCCCGGGAGCGGGACGATGTCCTCGTTCGGGCCACGTCCACTTTCGCCCGGACCTTCGAGTGCGAGGTGACCATCCTGCTTCCGGATGAGAAGGGCGAGCTGTGCGTTCAGGCCCAGTCGGAGGGGGCGATTCCTTTCAACGAGAAGGAGATCGCGGTCTCTACCTGGGCTTTCCGCAACAAGCAGTCCGCCGGCCGGGGCACGGAAACGCTCACCTCTTCAGTCTGGTTCCACCTGCCCCTCCTGACCCATGCCGAGGTTTACGGGGTTCTGGCCGTGCGGGTAACGGACCCGGAGAAATGGGAGGAATTCAAATCCCCGGACCGGCGCAAGCTCCTGGAGTCCTTCGCCAGCATCGTGGCCCTGGCCCTGTTCCGCCTGAAATAGCCGGCCTGGTCGTTAAATAAAACCTTCGGAAAGGATGTCCTCCCTTCTCTCGATGGGTGAATTTAATCTTTTTGGGAGAGGCCCGTCGCAAGCCGGGCCTCTCTCTTTTGGGCCTTTAAGCCGGGTCTTCAGGTTGGGTCGTTTGAACCTGACCCCTAATCCCTAACCCCTGCTTTTTTGGCCTACGGCACGATGACCTTTCCCTGCTCATAGCTTCCTCTTCCCCCGTCCGAGAGCACTTGCCTGGCCTTGACCCCAATCCTCCATCCCGTGGGATTTCCCCCGAAGGTGTAGGCTCCTGAGGTTCCGTCTGCGTATACCCTGTGCCGGTAGCGGAACTGGTGAAGTTTCCTTGATGGCAGCTCGGCCTGGGTCCAGAGGTCCACGAGGACTCCGGCTAACAAGGGTGTCCAGGTGGCTGTGGCTTCTCCCGGCCCGGGTCCGGGGATTAAGGCGAATCCGGGCACGCCCGAGGGCATGGGCAAACTTGGGGGGATGAGGGCCAGGGGCTGGCCCGTGTCTACGAGCACGGTGTTGGTCCAGATGAACCCGGCGATGCCTGTCCAGCGGATCTGGTTTCCGGTCAGGGGGTCTGTGGGGCTCATGAGCAGGGCGAAGGCTTCCCAGAGGGCCCGCTGGCTGTCGCTGAGCCTGGGCCAGGTCTTGGTGACTGTGGTGAGGTTTCCCCGCACTTCTTCCTGGCGCGGGGTCTTGGGGTTTCTGGGCATGACGAGTCTGCGGGCCCAGTGGATGCCCCGCCAGAAGCCCAGGACCAGGGCGTCGGCGAACCGGCCCCGGGCGTCTGCGGAGTGTATCGGCGCTCTCAGCTTCATCTCTTCCTCCTTTTGCTATGTGTACTAAGCAGTTTTTTGGGCTTTTGGCCCTTTCTCCGGTTGTTGTCTAACAACCAACAACTAACAACGAACAACCGTCTTTGCATATTTTATCCTTTGTCCCTCCACTATATGGCGCAGAAACGGCGTTTTGTCAAATGGGGTTTGGCGGGTTACGAAGAACAGGGGTTTTACAAGCTTCGGTTTTTTACGGAAATAAGAAAAATCGTATCTTCGTAACCCTCTTTTCGTCCCTCTCCCCCCCTGTGGCCGTCATTCCGGGCTTGACCCGGAATCCAGCGTCTTTTCTTCGTCTTTCATTCCGCATTCCGAACTCCGAAATCCGCATTGTGAAGGGTTGTCATTCCTGGCCTGCCCCGATGTCGTCTATCGGGGACCCGATCCGGAATCCAGTGACTTTCCCCCTTAGCAAAAGGGGGATTATGGGGGGTTTGTCAGTGTCGTCATGGAGCCTGCCCCGAGGCTTTGCCTTTACGTTTCTACCGTTTCAACCGACTCGATCGTAGCGCAGCGATCCAACGGGCGTTTTGGTAAAGGGGCGGGTTGGGCTTGACTTTAGGGGTGGTTTTCAATATAATACGGGGTGTTTGGAAGATGGGGAAGCGTGTCCCTACGAGTCTATGAATGTACAGGGCAATGCGTCAAGGTTTTGGAGGAAGGAGTTCGAGAAGCGGGGCAGCATCGGTATGAGTGGGATGGTAGGGATTTCGGAGGACGGATTCTGCCTGCTGGGGTGTACTTCTGCCGGCTGGTTTCGAGTGGCGAAGGGTCGGGGGGTAGTCAAATGATCAAGTTGGTCTTAGTACGATAGAAAGAAGAGACATGAAAAAGGTAATGACTTTAATCTTGCTGGGCGTTATCTTGCCGCTTAACTCTGGGTCGGTTTTTGCCCAGTGGTCCCACCTGAGGATCGCAAGGGGCTGGGATTTGGCTTATGGCGTCACCATCGGGAAGGGGCGGAACGACGACACGGTCAGGATTTATTTTGCAGGGGATAGTTCTGGAGGGACGACTTGGCCTGTGTTGTACGAGTATACATATCAAGGGGGAGCATGGGTTAAAACTTCATCGTTTGTAGATTACGCGGGTTATTTAACAGTGGCTGACGCCAGAAATGACAGCGTCCAGCGGGTCTATTATAACCGCTTCGGTCCTGTAGAATTAAGTTTTGTAAGTGGAAATTGGGTCCGAGATACCTTGCCTCGATTTAGTACTCACTGGGGCATAGCATGTGGATCGGGGAGAAATGATGGAAGGCGGAGACTTTATGTTCCAGGTTATATCGATGGCCATATGTATGAGTACGATTATATGATTGACCATTGGGTGATTACGGACATGGGCGCCTGTGGTAGTGGGTCAAATTTAAAAGGCGTTGTCCTTGGTCAGGGGCGCAACGATGGTCTAATTCGGATCTATACAGCTCATACCAATGGCCATATCTACGAATATAGTGATTCGAGTGGAAATTGGCATGTTGTTGATATGGGGTCGATTGTTCCTGGTGTTGGTCTTCCTGGTTTTATTGCCATTGGTGATGGGCGTAACGATGGGGTGCAACGGATTTATGTATCGGTAGACACGTTAGGACCGACGGACAAGGGGATTATCGCCGAATATTCGTATGAAGGTGGAAACTGGGTGATACGCTGGATAGGGGATAATTGGTTATGGTTTTGGCCCGTGGCAGTAGGGCGAGGACGAAACGACTCACTGAATAGGGTTTATGGAGCAGGTGCAGATAGTCATATATACGAGTTTCGTTATCAAACTGGCCAATGGGTAAAAGCCGATATTGGGGCTGGAGAAACAAATATTTATGGGCCTGGAGATTTGATGATCGGAGATGGCCGTGGGGATGGTGTAGTGCGAGTCTACATGACGAACGATGCGGACCTCTACGAATTCACTTGGGAAGGAAGTGGGGTTGAGGTAAACCGGAGCGAATTTTACACCCGAGGAAAGGAGGTGAAATTAGTGCCAAATCGTCCTAATCCTTTCCGGGACAGGACGAAAATAAGTTATCAATTACCAGAGAGGATGGAGGTGAGTTTGCAGATATATGACTGTACGGGTCGGCAAGTGAAGAGGCTTCAGGAAGGAGTTCAAACAGCGGGATGGCATAGGTTCGAGTGGAATGGTTACGATGAGAGCGGAAGGATACTGCCTGCCGGAGTTTACTTGTGCCATCTAACGGTCGGGAGCGAGGAAAGACCAAGAAATCAAACGATCAAAATGATCTTTACCAAGTGAAAGGAGGATCGGAAAAATGGAACCGAAAGTGGGGCTTTGCTTAACTTTAGTACTCGTCGGGATGTTCGGCTTCTTCCTGCCGGTTTCAGCACAATACCACAACGGTCCATGGCTCATGGAGCCATATTACCTGAACAGCTTTTATGGACCGCCCCAAGTTCCGTCGATAGGAACCAGCCCTGTGTTGGTAGTCTTTTCCACTGGACCTTCGGCTTCGACACGTCGGCTTCCGGAATGGGGGAGGATGCCCTGGGCTACGCCACCCAATGCCAAGAGCATCTGGGATACGATAACCACAGATACGATATCCCGTGAAGGGAATCTAAGATTTCGCAAGTACTGGCTCGATGTTTCTTTCGGCAAGCATAATGTGCTTATTGATACGGTTATCGCGATTGATGACACCTTAGCACTGAGTATCGGTTGGGATAATCAGGGTTTGCAGGATCCAACATTCGATACTTTGACTTTTTGGAAAATGGACAGTCTCGTTGACCTCCGGCGATTCGACTCTAACCACGACGATACCTTGGACTACCTCATCATCTGCATTGTCGGTTATGGTCCTGACGCGTTTGGGAATGCTGGAATAAATTACGGCCTTCCCTGGGAAAGCAAAGTTCATCCGGGTTTCTGGATCAAAGCCGGGCATAGGCAGTATATCCCTCCGGGTTACCCGCAATGGGCCGGGTTGTTCCTAACCTGTCATGAGTACGGACATGGGCTTGGCGTTTGGTACGACCTTTACGGTAGCCAATCTTGCCATACATACCCTTATGACCTGGGTATCGGTGGGTTCTGCCTCATGGGCCATGGCTACTGCGCAAGTAAAGGGAATCCGATACGTCCTGTTCCCCCGAATCCGTTATACCGTTGTAAGGTTGGCTGGTCAAACTTGATTGAGGTTACTGAGCCGCTTTATCGCACACATCTGTCAGACTTTAACACAGGAGGTTCGGTATATAAACTTCCGATCGCTACTCAGATCAATCCCTATCACTACTGGATGATTGCCAACTATGACAAGGCCAAATACTGGGCGCGAAGCCTTCCGGGTCGAGGGTTGTTAGCCTTTGACATTACCTGTGGGAACTACCCTTGGGAAACTTCACCTCATGTCAAGGCCGCACATGGCATGTACGATTGGAATCGTACCGATCCTTGTCAACCCATTAACCTTCTGACTCAAAACGATTCAACCGGCTTGGATTCTATCGATGTTGCTGCACAGCAATACCCTGGTATGTATCAGGATACTCTTGAAGCGAGCGCCTCGTGTTTCTTTAATCCAGCTACGAAGACAATTTTCGATGGTCTCAGTAACCCCAGCACTCGGATCCTAAAATTCGGTGGAAATGGTGAGTATGAACAGACGCATTGTGCAGTTTACAACATCGCCAGGGATCCTGCGGATTCTACCGTGATTGTCGCCGACCTCTTGGTAAACAACTGGTATGGGAACATCACCCAGAACACGACCTGGGGGCCGGGGCATTACGTGGTCACCGGGGACGTGACCGTGAACTCCGGGGTGACCCTGACCATCCTGCAGGGCACGACGGTGGACTTCTACCAGGGGGACAACCAGAGCGGCGGGATCGCCAACAAGAAGTCAGAGCTGATCGTCTTGGGCAAACTCAAGGCCAAGGGCACAAGGGCTCAGCCGATCAAGTTCCGCTCCAACCTCTATGAGACGCAAGGGGGAACTCCCACGAACACGGACTGGTGGGGCATCCGTCTGAGGCCGGGGAGCACGGACACCCTGATTCACTGCCAGGTCAGCGACTGCTACGCCGGGATCCATGCGGACAGCGTGGCCCAGGCAATGATCGATACCTGCACGGTCACAAACACGTTGACCTACGGGATCCGGCTGACCAACGTGCGTACCCAGACGGGCGGGATGAAGGTTCGGGGGAACCGGATCCTCCAGCCTTCGCCGACCTACGGATTCTATGTGGAGCGGTCGAATAACACGGCGCCCACGACGGCCTGGAAGATCGAGGGGAACTACATCGAGACTTACAACTACGGGATTTACGTCAACGCGGACAGCATGGGGACGGACCGTCTCAGCATCTACCGCGACTCGGTGGTCACACCCTTCTGGTCGGGTGGGATGCTGGCCGGCGTTCATTTGGAGGGGACCAAGGGTGCGGTGCGCGTCCAGCGCTGCCGTCTCATTCCGGGGGCCACGGGTACGGCCGCGGTCGAGGTCATGAACCGGGTCTGGCCGAAGATTGATTCCTGCAAGTTGTACAGCCCCCCAGACATGTACAACAACCATGCTGCCTACGGGATTTACATCGAGAACCAACAGGCTCCCTCTGCGACCTCAGTGACAAACGTCCGGCGGGACAGCATCGCTAATTTCGCTAACGGGGTGTATGTGGCGAACTGTTCCGTGAACCCGCCGCGACTGGGGATCAGAAATGATCCAACCTTCCCGGGCCAGAACAACATCATTGGATATCGTTCGGAATTTGGGAATAGCTGGTTAGTTTACTACTGGGGTTTGCCGCCTCAGACTACGCTCCGGGCCGAAGACAACTGGTGGGGGAGCAACCCGCCGTATGCGGACCAGTTCTTCGGGCCGGTGGATTACAACCCCTACCGGACCACACCGGCAACCCAGTCCTGGGTCTGCAGTGAACCCGGCGGGGGCAGCGCTACTCAGAGTGGGGAGTTAGTAGATGCCCTGTTGCCCACGCACTTTGATTTGGGCCAGAGCTATCCCAATCCGGCGAACGGGGAGTTGACGATCCGCTACGCCTTGCCCCAGGGGGCCCGGGTTTCGATGAAGGTCTATAACGTAGCTGGGCAGTTGGTGAAAAGTCTGGTCACGGGGCCGATGAAGGCGGGGTATCACTCCGTGCGCTGGGACGGAAAGACCGAGGGCGGTCATTCCGCCGGACCGGGGGTTTACTTCTACCGGATGGATGCCGGGACGTTTACTTCCACCAAGAAGCTAATCTTAGCCCGATAAGGAGGGATGAGCGATGAAGACCATGAAATGTACAGTCGTTACCTTGATCGGCCTGTTCGCGCTCGTCTCTTTGGGATGGGCGGACAAGGTGGAGATTCCCCTCGGGGGAGCGGCCCTGATTGCGAATGAGACGGGCCAGCGGGTTGTGATGAAGCTCAACCTGACCGGTCTGCCTCAGAAGGCCGTGGTGGACTATGCCGAGGTTCGCTTTGCCCAAGGCCTGGGGGTATCCACGAAGGACCTGTTCGGGGTCTGGGTGCAGGCTCTGAACAAGGCCTGGGACGCCGGAAGTGTTTCCTGGACGGTTCCCTGGACGACTCCCGGAGGGGACTTCGGCTCTGAGAACGTGATGGCCGTGGTTCGGCCCGGGGTTACGGATTTTGAGGCTCGTCTGGACGTGACCCGGTTCGTGAAGGCTTGGAGGTCGGGCACGGCCAACAACGGGCTCATCCTCCGGCGGATTCCTGGAGAGGGCGATGTCTTCAAAGTGGACGGGAATGCCTTGAAGACGGCTCTTTCCCAGGCCAAGCTGGTCGTCCTCTACAGCCCGCAGTAAACCTTTACACGTAACACAAAGGGGACGCCTTCGGGCGTCCCCTTTTTTATTGAACTCATAGCGAGTAGACCATTGTAGCGCCGCCATCTTGGTAGTAGTACCAAGGGCATCCTGCACTATGGCAAGTTCCTATTGGTAGGTGTGATATAGGGGTGAGGTAGGGGTGAGGTAGGAGGGAGGATTTAGGGCGAAGGGGCGATGGGTGGACTACCCACGGTCCTGGGGGGACGGTGGGTTTTGTGTTGTAAGGGGTTGCGGTCTGCCTATGTTATGGGTTTTGAGGGCTTGAGTGGTTATCGGACGGAACCGAGATCGGGTGCGGATTGAACGATGGATTTCCGCCTTCGCCCCGTAAGTCCGAGGGCAGGCTTCTGCGTGGTTCAACCAATTGCCAATTCAAAACCCTCCCGTTCGGGTTGACCTGAATGGAGGGGTTGTGATATAGTAAAAGGACATCTTAAAAACAAAACGGTTTAAAGGAGAGAGATGAAGCTACACCCAGGAAGCAAAATAATCCCGTTACTGGCCGGCCTCCTGCTGAGCGCCTCGGCGCTCCACGCCGAACCCCCGAACCTCGCCAGCGACGCGAGGGGAGCCAAGATCGCGGGGTTCAGCAGCAACTACGCCGGCTTTTGGGACGTGACCAACCTCATCGGCGGCAGCGAGGACTGGTCGGGAGCCTTGCCGGTCTGGTGTACGGAGTCCGAAGCCAAGTTCCCCCATTGGGCGGTGATCGAGCTGCCCAGGAAAGAATGGCTGACCACGCTGATCTTCAACAACGCCATCCCGGATGAGCAGACCGGCTGGCCGGGGATCTCGGCCAAAGACCTGCGCCTGGAGGTGTCTTCCACGAGCGCCACGGAAGGCTTCAGGGCCGTGGCCAGCTTCCAGCTGGAACGCAACAAAAACAACCAGGCCGTTCGCATCGAGCCGGTGGAGACGCGCTGGTTGAAACTCGTCATCACCAGCAACTGGGGCCATCCGGAGTACACCGAGCTGGGCAAGTTGGGGGCCTTTGACGACGGGACCCGGGCGATCAACATCGCGGAGGCCTTGAAGACCAAAGGCTTCGTGGACGTCTACGGCATTTATTTCGACTTCGGCTCCGCGAAGCTCCGGCCGGAGAGCGACCCGTTCCTTAAGCAGATCGCCGGCTACCTCCAGGGGAACCCGGACAAGAAAGTGAGCATCGAAGGGCACACCGACAACATCGGTGATGAAAAGGCCAACCAGCTTCTCTCCGAAAGCCGTTCCAGGGCGGTGGTCGAGGCGCTTATCGGGATCCAAGTGAAACCCGCGGTCCTCACGGCGACCGGCTTCGGAGCCTCGAAACCCATCGGCGACAATAAAACCATCACCGGACGGGCTCAGAACCGCCGCGTCACAGTCCGCGTGGCCAAGTGAGGACGGTTGTAGCACCTTCAGTATGACTGGGTTGGTTGAAATTCCTCCCTAACAGGTTGAGCTTTAGGGCGGGATGATGTTATGTAGAGGACACAAAATTGATAAACCTTAGAACCTACGGCCAAGCACCCTATCAGGTGGCAGTCATCCACGGCGGCCCGGGCGGGCGGTTTTGCAGGCTTGACAGCAGGGGCCTCCGGCGTTCGGCCGCGGTTGTTGGACTCGGGTTCTCGCGTCCTATGGCGCAGAGCCTACGGGATGGAGGAAGCCGATGCCAGGATTGACCCCGGGACGACGTTTCCAGCCGGCCTACGCCAGCTTCGTCCGCCAGCCGGCGGCGGAGCGACTGCTCGCGTTCGTGGAGCGCCAGACCAAAGGCCTTCTGTTCGGCTGCCGGATGTGCGGCAACTGCCTGCTGCAGGAGACGGCCTTCATCTGCCCCATGGAGTGCCCCAAAGGGCTCCGCAACGGCCCCTGCGGCGGCTCCACGCCGGAGGGCTGCTACGTGGACCCCAGCCGGCCCTGCCTCTGGTACCGCATCTACGAGCGCGCCGGGTGGATGGGGCGCGAGGACCGCCTGATGGAGGTCCTGCCGCCGCTCGACTGGTCGCGGGTGGGCCGGGACACCTGGTCGGGAGTTCTCCAGGCGATCCGTCGCCGCGGGTGCGGTAAGGCCCTGGCCACGGTGTTCGCCAGCCGCGAGAGGCGTCGCGAGTTTTGGAACGGCCTGTTCTACGAAGTCCGCCAGCCCGACTGGTGGCAAGGCGATGACCAGCCGCACCCGGCGCTGCCCCACCGGCCCGTGTCCAGGCTGGAAGGGAAACTGGCCGCCGGACAGTTCGTCGTGACCTCGGAGGTGGCGCCCCCGCTATCGGTCGCGCCGCAGGAGCTCGTCGTAACGCTGAAACTCCTGCGCGACCATATCGACGCCGCCAACTTCACCGACAGCCCCTCGGCCACGCCGCGCATGTCTTCTCTGGCCTGCTCGGCGATAGCCATCGCCCAGGGCGTCGAACCGGTGATGCAGATAGCGGCTCGGGACCGGACCCGCATGGGCCTGCAGGCGGAGATCCTGGGAGCCGCGGCCCTGGGCCTCCGCAACGTGCTGTGCCTGACCGGGGACCACCCCGTCCTGGGGCCCGCGCCGCAGGGCCGGATGGACATCTGGGACCTCGACTCCCTGCAGATGCTCTGGATTCTACGGCGGATGCGCGACGCCAAACAGTACCTGGATGGCCGGCCGATCAAGACTCCCCCCGCGCTCTTCCTTGGCGCCGCCGCTTCGCCATCCGCTTCGACACCAGGGATCCAGGCTTTGCGGGAGCTCAAGAAGTCCCATGCCGGCGCCCAGTTCTTTCAGAGCAATCTCGTCTACGACATCGAAGGCTTCGAGCGATACCTGGAAGCCCTCGACAAGGCCGGAGTCCTGGGGAGGACGCCCCTCCTCGCCGGCATCACCCCGTTGAGCAGCGCCAAGGCGGCCCAAGCCATAGCCCGCGTGCCGGGGGTGAAGATCCCGCGAGCCCTGATCGAGCGCCTGGAAAGGTTGGCCAAGCCCCAGGAAGAGGGCGTGCAGATCGCCCTCGAGATCATCGACAAGGTTCGGCGGCTGCCCGGGGTCAGCGGAATCCATCTCATGGCCGTGGGCTGGGAGCTCATCGTGCCCCGCCTCGTGCGCGAGGCAGGCCTCAAGGAGCCGCGAACGGGCCAGGCCGGGAAAGCCGAAGGTGAGGCGGCGGCCGCGCCCACCAAGCCGCGTGCCCTGCTCCGCCCCACTCCCGAGCCTCCCCGGCCGCACACCGATCGCCGGTATCTGGACGCCCTGGCCGAAAAAATTGTGGTCTTCGACGGCGGCATGGGCACCAGCATCCAGAAGCACAACCTCACCCCGGCCGACTTCGGGAGCGAGAGGTATGCCGGCTGCTACGACTACCTCGTCATCCAGAAGCCCGAGGTCATCGAGGCCATCCATGCCTCGTACCTCGAGGCCGGCTGCGACGTGATCGAGACGTGTACCTTCCGTTCCAACCGGCTGACCCTGGCCGAGCACGGCCTCGAGGACCGGGTGCCGGAGATCAATCGCGCGGCGGCAGCGCTGGCGCGCCGTGTGGCCGACCGCTTTGCGGCCCGGGGACAACGTCGTTTCGTGGCCGGATCCATCGGACCCAGCGGGATTCTGCCCTCCTCGTCGGATCCGGAGATGTCCAAGATCTCGTTTGGAGACCTTGCGGACGTGTTCTCCGAGCAGGCCGAGGCGTTGATCAGCGGGGGCTGCGATGTGTTGTTGATAGAAACGGCCCAGGACATGCTCGAGGTCAAAGCCGCGATCATGGGCGTGCAGCGCGCCTTCGCCACGACCGGCAAGAGGATCCCCTTGCAAGTCCAGGTCACGCTGGACGCCACGGGCCGGATGCTGCTCGGCACCGACATCGCCGCCGTGCTGGCCACCCTGGAGCGCATGCCCGTGGATGTGCTCGGCATCAACTGTTCCACCGGACCGGAGCAGATGCACGCGCCGCTCGCCTATCTGGGCGAGAACTCCTCCCGGCCTATCTCCTGCCTGCCCAACGCGGGCCTGCCGCTCAACGTCGACGGCCAGGCCGTGTATCCGCTGCTGGCGGATGACTTCGCCCGCGACCTGGCAGACTTCGTGGAGCGTTTCGGGCTCAACGCCGCGGGCGGTTGTTGCGGCACCACTCCCGAGCACATTCGACAGCTGGTCGAGCGGCTGGCGGGGAAGAAACCGCGGGCCCGAACCCACCGACCGCTGCCCCTCGTCTCGTCAGGCATCACCGTCGCAAGCCTGATCCAGGACCCGGCCCCGATGCTGATCGGCGAGCGTTTGAACGCCCAGGGCAGCAAGAGGATGAAGCAGCTGCTTCTGGCCGAGGATTGGGACGGCATCGCGGCGCTGGCGCGCGAACAGATCGACGGGGGCGCCCACACCTTGGACGTCTGCGTGGCCATGACCGAGCGGCGCGACGAGGCCTACCTCATGTCCCAGGTGGTCAGGAAGCTCAGCCAGACGGTGGAAGCCCCGCTCGTCATCGACACCACCGAGGTCGAGGTCCTGGAAGCCTCGCTGCAGGCGGCCCCGGGACGGATCATCGCCAATGCCGTGAACATGGAGAACGGCCGCCAGCGCGTCGACGCCATGCTGCCGTTGGTCCGCGACTACGGCGCGGCCGCCATCGCCCTGACGATTGACGAGAGCGGAATGGCGCGCACCGCAAGCCGCAAGTTGGTGGTCGCGCAAAAGATCTACGAAATCGCCACCCGCGAGCATGGCATCCTTCCGGACGCGCTGATCTTCGACGCCCTGACCTTCACGCTGGCCACCGGAGACCCGGAGGCCGCCAACGCCGCGGTCGAGACCCTGGAGGGCATCCGGCGCATCAAGGCCGCCCTGCCCGGCGTCCTGACGTCGTTAGGCGTTTCGAACGTCTCCTACGGGTTCAAACCCGCCGCCCGCTGGGTATTGAACAGCGTATTTCTCTATCATGCTGTGGAAGCCGGCCTCGACATGGCCATCGTCAACCCCAAGCAGGTTACCCCGTATGCCGAGATCCCCACCGACCAGCGCGAACTGGCCGAGGACCTCCTCTTCAACCGCCGGCCCGACGCGACCGCCCGCTTCATCGGCTTTTATGAGGGCGCGAAATCAAGGCGGGCGGCGCCCTCCGATCCGACCGCAGGCCTGTCTCCAGCCGAGCGCCTGCACTGGCGCATCCTGCACCGCAAACCCGAGGGCGCACAGGCCGACGTGGACGCCTTGGTCGTCGATGGCGTGCGCGAAAAAACCGGCCGGGCCGATTTCACCACCGAGCCCGGCTACCGCTACCCCAACGCGGACACCTCGGCTATCGCCGTGCACATCCTTAACCACATCCTTCTGCCGGCGATGAAAGAGGTCGGTGAAAAGTTCAGCTCGGGCGAGCTCATCCTGCCCTTCGTGTTGCAATCGGCGGAGACTATGAAGGAGACCGTGGCACACTTGGAGAAGTATCTGGAAAGGACCGAAGGCATCAGCAAAGGCAAGGTCCTGTTGGCCACGGTATACGGCGACGTTCATGACATCGGCAAGAACCTGATCAGGACGATCCTGGTGAACAACGGCTATCGCGTGCACGACCTGGGCAAGCAGGTGCCGGTCAACGTCATCGTTGACCAAGCGGTCGAGTTCCAAGCCGACGCGATCGGCTTGTCCGCGTTGCTCGTCTCGACCTCGCGCCAGATGCCGCTCGTCGTCCGCGAACTGCACCGGCGGGGCCTGGCCATCCCCGTCCTGGTCGGCGGTGCGGCCATCAACCGCAGCTTCGGCTACGACATCGTGTACGCCCAAGAGGACCGCCCTTACGCCGGCGGCGTCTTCTACTGCAAGGACGCTTTCGAGGGCTTGGGGTGCGTTGACCGCCTGGTCAACCCGGCAACGCGGAAGCTGTTGCTCGATAGCGAGCGTAAGGCGGCCCAGGAGCACCGCCGTCCATCCGCCGCGGAAAAGCCCGTCGCCGCTGCCCGCTCCTCGGTCGTAGTCCGGGCCGAGGACGTACCCAAGCCGCCTTTCTGGGGCGCCCGTCCGCTGGCGACCCTGCCGATCGAGGAGGTCTTCACCCATCTCGACGAGAAGAAGCTCTTCCGGATGTCTTGGGGAGCGAAGAGCAAGCTCGGCGCGGAGTGGGAAAAATTGCGCAAGGAGTTCGGCGCGAGGCTGGAGCGCATGAAAAAGGAAGCCCTCGCAGAGCACTGGTTCGCACCTCAGGCGGTGTACGGGTATTTTCCCGCTCAGTCCGATGGCAACGACTTGCTTATCTTTGATCCCAAAGACCCGAAAGAGATGCTCGTCCGCTTTGCGTTCCCGCGCCAGATGAGCGGGGAACACCTTTGTCTGGCGGACTTTTTCCTTCCCGCCGGCTCGCCCCAGCCCGACGTCGCCGCGTTCCAGGTCGTCACCCTGGGCTCTGCAGCGACCGAACGTTTCGACGCCATGGACAAGCACAGCAAGTACAGCGAAGCCTATTTCTTTCACGGGCTGGCGGCGCAGACCGCCGAGGCGGCGACGGAGTACTTGTTCGAATGTATCCAAAGGGAGCTGGGTCTCCCCGGCCATCGCGGCAAGCGCTATGCCTGGGGTTTCGGCGCGCTGCCCAACGTGGACGAGCACCGCAAGGTGTTCAGCCTACTTCCCGCCGAGAGGGAGCTGGGGATGAGTCTGACTTCGGCGGGTCAACTGCTTCCCGAGCAATCCACAACCGCCCTCGTGGTCCACCACCCCGCAGCCCTCTACTTCACCACGGAACCTTAGGAGCCGCCAGGACCGACGGGGATGCAGAAGCCCTGAAACTAAAAAAATCTTGGAAGCTATTGAGGGCTGCGTGGGAGTGATCATAAACCCTGAAGAAGCATGGTGACCTGGAGAAGGCGCTACGGGTTTTGTTCCGGGACTGGTCTATGGGCCTGAATGGGCAAGGAAACCTCGGCGGGAGGAGCGGGTCGTTGAAAGAGATGGCTTCGGGTGAACATCGCCAGACCCCTTTTGCGGTTAAGCCTTTTCCTCGGTCAGCATAGGACCTCCGATTGAACGACTTTAGAACTTATGGCCGACCGCCTTTCAGGGCAGCGGTCGTCCACGGCGGGCCGGGCGCGGCCGGGGAGATGGCCCCGGTGGCACGGGAGCTCGCCTCCAACCGAGGGGTCCTGGAGCCTCTGCAGACCGCGGGCTCTGTGGCCGGACAGGTCGAGGAGCTCAAAACCATCCTGGAGGAGAACGGCGACCTGCCCGTTACTTTAATCGGGTACTCCTGGGGGGCTTGGCTCAGTCTAATACTCACAGCCAACTGTTTTTCCTGTGTCAAGAAACTGATTCTCGTCAGCAGCGGTCCTTTTGAGGAAAAGTATGTGCCCAGGCTTCTGGAGACGAGATTAAACCGTCTCAGCGAGATAGAACGCGTGGAATTCCAAGCGGCCTTCCAGGCTTTAACAGATTCCACAACGAAGGACAAAGACGCAGCATTGGCCCGGCTTGGTGCCTTAGTCGCCAAGACCGATTCGTACGATCCGATGCCTCATGAATCCAATGAAACCAACATGGTCGACGGTTCGGGGGATGTCTTTCACGACGTCTGGATAGAAGCCGCGGAGCTGAGAAGAAGCGGAAAGCTCCTGGAATACGCCAGGCAGGTCCGCTGCCCGGTCGTGGCCATCCACGGGGACTACGACCCCCATCCGGCAGAAGGGGTGCAAAAGCCCCTGTCCGCTGCTCTCCAGGACTTCCGATTCCACCTCCTCGAACACTGCGGGCACACGCCCTGGATGGAAAAGCAAGCGAGAGAGAAATTTTACCGGACCCTTAAGAATGAATTGAAACCGTAACTGTATTGCAGCTTTTTGCTGGTCTCCGACACCCCTCCCGTTCAGGTTGACCTGAAGGGAGGGTTTGTGATATAGTAAAAGGTAAGAAAACGGGTGAGAGAATGGGCGGGTGACAAAATGAGACTTATTGGGGATGGCAAAGGCGTTCACCGGAGCAACCGCCCTTTTGCGTTAGTGGGCTAAGGGGTAAATAAAAAGAAAGCCGGTTGTCAGATAAAGAGATATCCGTTATGGATCACAGTTTAACTAATCCAACACTCAAACGCATTGCGTTCATCGGCAATTACCTGCCGCGCCAGTGCGGCATCGCCACGTTCACCAGCGATCTCTGCGAGGCGATCGCGGCCGCCTACGATGACACGACCTGCATCGCCCTGCCGGTCAACGACACCGAGGACGGCTACGCGTATCCCGCCCGGGTGCGGTTCGAGCTGACCGAGAAGGACATCGACTCCTACCGCCGGGCCGCCGACTTTCTGAACATCAACAACGTCGACCTGGTCTGCCTACAGCACGAATACGGCATCTTCGGAGGGCGGGTGGGCAGCCACATCCTGGCGCTGCTGCGGGAACTGCGCATGCCGGTCGTCACGACCCTGCACACCATCCTGCGCGATCCCGACCCCGATCAGCAACGGGTGCTGGAGGAGGTCGCCGCCCTGTCCGACCGGCTGGTCGTGATGAGCGAACGCGGCGCGGAATTTCTGCAGAAGGTCTACCGGGTCCGGCCGGAGAAGATCGATCTGATCCCGCACGGCATCCCGGACGTGCCCTTCGTGGATCCGAGCTTCCACAAAGACCTGTTCGGGGTCGAGGGCAAGATCGTCCTGCTCAGCTTCGGGCTGCTCTCAGCGAACAAAGGGATCGAGTACGTCATCGCCGCCCTGCCCGCCATTCTGGCCCGCTATCCGAACGTGGTCTACATCATCCTCGGGGCGACCCACCCCCACGTCGTGCGGAATGAAGGCGAAACGTACCGGCTGTCCCTGCAATGGCTGGCCCAGGAGAAAGGCGTGGAAGGCCAGGTGATCTTCTACAACCGCTTCGTCAGCCTGGAGGAGCTCGTCGAGTTCATCAGCGCGGCAGACATCTATATCACGCCCTATCTCGACGTGAAGCAGATCACCTCCGGCACGCTGGCCTACACCCTGGGGGCGGGCAAGGCCGTGATCTCAACGCCGTATTGGTATGCCGAAGAGATGCTGGCCGAGGGACGGGGAGCGCTGGTGCCCTTCCGCGATCCCGCGGCGCTTGCCGAGCAGGTGATCGCCCTCCTGGACAACGAGTCCAAGCGCCACGCCATGCGCAAGCGGGCTTATCTGTTCGGACGGGAGATGGTCTGGGCCCAGGTGGCGCGCCGTTATATGGTGAGCTTCAAACGCGCCCGCGCCGAACACCGGCATTTCACGCCCCCGGGCTTCGCGGTCAAGCCGCTCGACAAACGTCCAGGCGAGCTGCCCCCGCTCAAACTCGATCACCTGCGCCAGATGACCGACGAAACCGGGATGCTGCAACACGCCATCTTCACGGTGCCCAATTATCGCGAGGGCTATACCACCGACGACAACGCCCGGGCGCTGATGGTCAGCGCTCTCCTGGAGGCCCTGGGCAACGGCGAAGCCTTGGCCCTGGCCTCCCGTTATCTCGCGTTCCTCTGGTATGCCTTCAATCCCGAGACCGGGCGCTTGCGCAACGTCATGGATTATCAGCGCCACTGGCTGGAAGAAGGCGGCTCCGACGACAGCCACGGCCGCGCGATGTGGGCGCTGGGCACCGTGCTCGGCCGCTCCAACACCCCGACGCTGCAGAGCATGGCTGGCCGGGTATTCGAACAGGCCTTACCTGCCATTCTCGAAACGACCAGCCCGCGGGCCTGGGCCTTTGCGCTCATCGGCGTCCACGAGTACCTGCAGCGGTTCGCCGGGGACCGACGGGCCAGCCAGGTCCGGGAAGAATTGGCCGGGCGGCTGCTGGGGTTGTATCAAAGCCACCGCTCGGACGATTGGCGCTGGTTCGAGGAAGGGCTGACCTACTGCAACGCCGCACTGCCGCATGCCTTGCTGATGTGCGGCCAATCCATGACGAATCATGCGATGGCCGAGGCCGGCCTGGAGTCGCTCTGTTGGCTGGCCGATGTGCAGCACACCGACGGGGAGGGGGAGCATTTCGTCCCGATCGGATCCAATGGTTTTTATCCGCGGGGCGGCGAGCGGGCGCGGTTCGACCAACAGCCTGTGGAGGCTCAAACCATGGTCTCCGCCTGCCTCGAAGCCCACCGAATCACCGGCGACAACCGCTGGCGCAAGGAAGCCCAGCTGGCCTTCGAGTGGTTCCTGGGACGCAACGACCTGAACCTACCGGTTTACGACCCCACGACGGGCGGTTGCCGGGACGGACTGCACCCTGACCGCCCGAACGAGAATCAGGGGGCGGAGTCCACCCTGGCCTTCCTTCAGGCTCTGCTGGAGCTTCGCCTGGCTGAGAACGATCTTCCACCTGTGGAGGCACAATCGAAATGAGCCGGCAACACCCCGAACTCTTTCAACGTCACAAGCTCAACCCCATCCTGACCGCCGACCATTGGCCTTATCCGATCAACAGCGTGTTTAACCCCGGTGCGACGCTGCTACCCGATGGGACCACCCTGCTGTTGTGCCGCGTTGAGGACCGACGCGGACTCTCCCACCTGTGTGCTGCCCGCTCGGCGAACGGCGTGGACGGCTGGCACATCGACCCCCAACCTACTTTAACGGCCGACCCCGAACGCTTCCCGGAGGAGACCTGGGGAATCGAAGACCCCCGCATCACCTACGTCCCCGAATTGAAAAAGCATGCCGTCGTCTATACCGCCTATGCCCGCGAAGGTCCCGGGGTGGCCCTGGCCTTCACGGAAGATTTCGCTCGCTACGAACGCTATGGACTGATCATGCAGCCCGAAGATAAAGATGCGGCCTTGTTTCCTCGCCGGATCAGCGGCCAGTGGGCTTTGATCCACCGCCCGGTCGGTGCGCTCGGCGCGCACATGTGGATCTCCTACTCGTCCAACCTGCGGCACTGGGGCAGTCACAAGTTGATGCTGGAAGCCCGGCTGGGCGGGTGGTGGGACGCGAACAGAATAGGACTCTCACCCCCGCCTATCGAAACCCCGCAGGGTTGGCTGGTGATTTACCACGGAGTACGACAGAACGCCGCCGGCTCCATTTACCGACTCGGACTCGCCCTGTTCGATCTGAGCACACCGGAACGTTGCCTTAAGCGCAGCGACGAGTGGGTCTTCGGCCCGGAGGAACCCTACGAGCGGCGCGGGGACGTGGACCACGTCGTCTTTCCCTGCGGCTACACCCTGGCCCCGGACGGCGACACCCTCCACCTGTATTACGGCGCGGCGGATTCGAGCATCGCCCTGGCCACCGGTAGCGTTCGTGCCCTGCTGGATTGGCTGGGCAGGGAAGATAAAGAACCTACGACAGAAAGCATTAGGCAGTAGACAGACGGCCTAAACAGACGGACAACTCGAGTCATCGTAACCCTCCCGTTCAGGTTGACCTGAAGGGAGGGTTTGTGATATAGTAAAAGGACTTCTTGTAAAACTCAAGCGGACAAAGCCCAAAGGAGTATAACTGATCAAGGCAACCTGGTTTGGCCATTCGTGCTGGACGGTGGAGGGGGGCGGGCACTCGCTCATCATTGACCCCTACCTGTCCGGTAATCCGCTAGCCACCAAGAAGGCAGAGGACATCCAGGCCGACTTCATCGTCATCACCCACGGGCACGGGGACCACGTGGGGGACGCGCTGGCGATTGCCAAAAGGAACAAGGCCCTCATCATCGCCAATTACGAGATCGTGGTCTGGTGTCAGAACCAGGGAGCGCAGGGGCATCCCCTGCACATCGGGGGCAGCGCGGCCTTCCCGTTCGGGCGGGCCAAGCTGACTATCGCGCACCACGGGTCGGCCCTGCCGGACGGGAGCTACGGAGGAAACCCCTGTGGGGTCGTGTTGGAGATCGAAGGCAAGCGGATCTACCACACTGGGGACACGGGCCTGTTCTACGACATGAAGCTCATCGGGGAGGACGGGCTGGACCTGGCCTTCCTGCCCATCGGGGACAACTTCACGATGGGGATCCCGGACGCGGTCAAGGGGGCCAAGCTGCTGGGCGCGGAAGTCGTCATTCCCATGCACTACAACACCTTCGACCTGGTCAAGGCCGACCCCGAGGAGTTCAAGAAGAAGGTGGAGAAAGAGGTCCCGGGGACGAGGTGCGTGGTGCTGAAACCCGGAGAGTCGTATTCGCTGTAACCAAATAAAAATATTAGAGTTATAGCTGTCCACTTCCGAAATCGGATTGGCTTAGGCCGATTTTAGAAACTCTTATCCCGGCCCGGCGTATTATGGGGTAAGACTGAGGATAATAAAAGGAGGATGAGATGCCAGAGAGAAAGGGGATTTGGGAGGAGATCCAGGCCCTGTTCACGGGGTACGGGAAAAAGGAGAACCTGAGGGAGGCGGACAAGAAGCTCAGGGAGACCTACACCGCGGACCTCGGCGAGGCCCGGAGGAAGTGGGAGGGCGTCCTGAAGGCGGCGCTGGACAACAACCAGGGCATCGAGGACGCCCGCAAGGCGATGAACCTGATGGACCGCCTGGCCAACAAAGTTGAGCACGCAGACTACGGCTACGCGGCCTGGGCGGACCGGAAGGGGTCCATCCGGGAGGAGGACCTGAAGAAGGCCTTCGACTACGACCAGGGCCTGGGGCAGGACCTGGAGGCCATCAAGGCCACGGCGGGCCAGGTCTACGCGGACTGCGAGAACTCCAACTTCGGGCTCCTGGTGGAGAACGCCAAGAAAGTCAAGAACGCCCTGGTAGAGTTCGAGGGCAAGTGGGACGACCGGGAGAAGGCGTTCGGGAGAGAATTTTAACGCCCCCCGCGAACGGGAGGCACTTCTTAAGATAAGGAGAGAAGACCATGGCAGGGATCATTGAAAGAGTAGCATGGGATGTGGCAGCGGCGGATGCCATCGGGTACCGCTTCCCAAACCTGCAGGTGAAGTTCGGGACCCAGGTCATCGTTCGGGAGAACCAGAAAGCGGTGTTCTTCCGCGACGGGAAAGCCTATGACGTGTTCAGTGCCGGACGGCACACCGTCTCCTCGGCCAACATCCCGCTCCTGACGCAGTACCTGGAGAAGCTGAACCTCATCCAGCAGGGGATCTTCGAGTGCGAGGTGATCTTCGTCTCGATCTCGCAGTTCACGGCCAAGTTCGGGGGCAAGGCCTACTCCGCGCCGGGCGCGACCTTCGCCTATCAGGCCGAGGTTGGGTACCACGGGCAGACGATCTACGAGATCGACGACCCCAAGATGTTCGTGGTCGAGCTGTTCGGCAACAAGGCTCTGGCGACCTCAGAGGCGGTGGAGGATTACCTGCGGGACTTCATCAACCAGAACGTTCAGGCCGAGCTGGGCCGGGTGGACATCGTGATGCTGACCCAGCAGCTTCCCAAGGCCTCAGAGAAAGTGAACCTGTCCGTTTCGGACATCGCCCGCGGGCTGGGGATCAAACTGAGAAATATGGCCTTCGAGGTGATGATCCCGGAGGAGGCGCGGCGGTTCGCGGCCATGGGGGACCGGGCGATGACCATGCAGTACATGAAGGAGACCGCGGCCGAGCTGGGCCCGAGCGAGGGCGGCGGCATGGCCGGGGCCGGGATCGGAATGGGCGCAGGCCTGGGCATGGCCCAGATGATGATGGGCGCGATGCAGGGCGCGCCGGGAGCGCAGGCGATGGTCCTCTGCCCGGCCTGCCGGGCACAGAACCCGCAGACCGCGAAGTTCTGCTCCAGCTGCGGAGGGTCGCTGGCCCCCAAGCCGGCCGCGACCGTAGCCTGCCCGAAATGCCAGGCGCAGAACCCACAAGGGGCGAAGTTCTGCACGAGCTGCGGGAACGCATTCGCGTAAGGCGTCAGGAGACACGACGAAAAGATTGAGCGATGAGCGGAGAACTGCCTGAGGCGTTAGGATGTCCGGTGTGCGGGGCGCCCCTGGGCTACAAACCGGGACACGAGGTCCTGACCTGCGAATACTGCCGGACCCCGGTCCGGGTGGGCCCGGACGGCAGCGTGGCCGTGGAGGAGAAGCCGGATTCCGAGGCCTCGCCGGCCGTGGTCGTCTCGCAAGTCGCGGATACCGTGGAAAGGGTTTCGGATACGGTGGAGAGCGTCTCGGAGATCGTCACCCAGGCTTCCAACCTGGCCAGCCTGCCGATGCGCTTCCTGCGTGCCGCGCGCTCGGTCATCGCGGGGTGCTTGCTGTTTCTCGTGATCCTCGTCGTCATCGGGTTTTTAATCGTTTTCTTTCTGGTGAAGAAGTAAGTTATAAGAAACAAATCACCCTCCTGCCAAAAGCAGGAGGGTTTCTTTTGAGTATGTCTTAAGGAAAGACGAATTTGCCCAGAACCCTCGGACCCCGGGCTCCGGTGACCTGAGGAAGGTTGGCAGGATTTTCGGAGAGAGACTCGTTGGCCAGGACGGCGAAGGCCAGGGCTTCTTTGGCCTGGGAGGGGATGCCGTAGGCGTTGATAGTTAACGCCGGTATGGGGGCAAACAGGACCCGAAGCCAGTTCATCAGAGTCCGGTTGTTCATTCCTCCACCGGAAACGATAAGCTCGTTTATGGGACGGTGGGAGAGGAAACGGCAGTAGTTATAAAAGACCGCATGAGCGGTGAGAGCTGTAGCCGTGGCCAGGACATTTTCTTTGGAAAGCTTCAGCTTCACAGCCTTGGCCAGGAGATCGTTCACAAACCCTTTGCCGAATGCTTCACGGCCGGTGGACTTGGGAGGCTTGCGGCGGATGAAGCCGTTCTGCATCAGGGCGGAAAGCAGATGGGTGGATACCATGCCCCGGGAGGCTGTTTCGCCGCCTTGGTCGAAAGTGCCGAGGCGGTAGTGCCTTGCCAGAGCATCAATGACCATATTGCCGGGACCGGTGTCGAAGGCCTGAACTTCTTCAGCCTTCGTTCCGGCAGGGACGACTGTAAGGTTGGCGATGCCCCCGATGTTCAGGAGGCCGCGGGAAATGCGGGGGTGTCGGAAGAGCAGGTAATCCACGTAGGGGACCAGCGGGGCGCCGCAACCCCCGGCGGCGAGGTCGCGGGCACGGAAGTCCGCCACGGTCAAGATGCCAGTGCGCTCTGCGATGACCGCCGGCTCGCCGATTTGAAGCGTAGCGTGATCCTCTGGAAGATGACAGACGGTCTGGCCGTGGGAGCCGATAAAGGAGACTTGGCTAAGAGAGACGTTGCCCTTCCGACAAACGGCGAGGACAGCCCGAGCAAAGGCTTCGCCCACGAGGACATTCAAGCGGCAGACCTCCTGGGTTGAGCCGCCTGCAGGCTCAGAGACACTCAGAAGGCGCTTTCGGAGATTGGGAGGATAACTTCTGTGGAAATGAGAGAGGAGCTGAACCCGGGTGGTTAATCCGTCGCCTCGTATTTCGATCAGGGCCGCATCCACCCCGTCCAGGGAGGTGCCGGACATGAGGCCGATGGCGAGCTTGACTTTCTTCCTCCGGACCCGGGCAAGGACCAAGTCGGGAAATATCATATCCCTGGAATGCTAACGGGCAGAGTCCCCTTGGGTGTGAGTTTTCCAAGGAGCACTTTAGCCAACGCGTCCATAGCCGGGGGACGAAAGGAATAGGAGGCCAGGGCGCAGGGGATCTGGGGAAAAAGGACGAGGTCGTAGGGGTTGCGCAGGGAGACCTGGATGACCTTCGGGTTCTGGATCAGGATGAGGCGGATGAGCCGGATCTGCCTGCGGGACAGGGGGCCGTTGTAGGTGCCCAGGATGACCAGGGCGCAGGAGGCGGCGAGGGCCTTGGCCCGTTCAACCTCCTCCCGGCTGGGGTGGAAGCCGAAGGTTGAGCACTTCACCGGATAGTGCGGGGAGAGGAGCGCCTCCAGGATGCAGGAGGGTTCTTCATCCTCATCCATGGGCACGGCCCGGGAGACCTCGGGGAAGATGAGGCCGAGGGGACCCGGAAGCTTCCGGGGCAGGGGGAGGAGGTCCGGATCGGCCCTGAGCAGGGTGAGGCTTTGCTCGGTGACCTGCTGGGCCAGACCGGGGTCGGAGAGAGTGATTTCAGCTTTCCGGGAAGCCAGCCGGGATTTGGCTTCTCGGATCCGGCCCAGGGATTCCTCCAGTCGCCGCTCGCTGAACTGCCCGTTGTTCAGGGCCCAGAGAAGGCTCTTGCGTGCCAGGGCCTGGAGGTGCGGGTCGTGCCCGATGAGCAGGAGATCGCAGCCGGCATGGAGAGAGGACAGGGCGGACTGGGAGCCGGGGAAGCTCCCGGCCACCGCGCCCATGGCCAGGTCGTCGGTGACAATGAGTCCCGGGAAACCGAGCTCCTTACGCAGGAGGCCCGAGACGATGCGGGGGGAGAAGCAGGCCGGAATCCCGGGCTCCCGTACGAGGCGGGGATACCAGGCATTGGAAACCATCACGCCGGAGACCCCGGCGCGGACCGCGGCCCGGAAGGGGGGAAACTCGGTCTCCTCCAGCTCCTCGCGGGTGCGGTAGAGGGCGGGGAGGGTGGCGTGGGGATCCCTGGTCGCGGAGCCCAGGCCCGGGAAATGCTTGGCCGTAGCCAGGACGCCTTCGGCCTGGAGGGCCTGGATATAGGCGGCACCGAGCTCGCCTACGCGGCGGGGGTCCGAGCTGAAGGCTCGGACGCCGATGACCGGGTTGGTAGGCTCGGTGGCCACGTCCACGACCGGGGCGAAGTTGAGGTTGAAGCCCAGGGAGAGAAGCTCCCGGGCCGTGGCTTTGGCGATGGCACGGACATTGGCGATACTCCGGGTAGCGGCCAGGGCCATGGGGCCGGGGAAAATGGGCGAGCCTTTGGGCAGACGGACGATGGGGCCACCCTCCTCGTCAATGGCCACGAACAGGGGGAGCCCGGTGGCCTCCAATGCAATATCCTGCAACTCCCGGATGAGGGCCCGGGTCTGCTTGATATCCCGCATGTTGCGCTTGAACAGAATGACCCCGCCGAAGCAGAGGTCACGGAAGAGATGCCGGACCTCAGGTGTGACCCTGGTCCCGGAAAAGCCGACCATGAACAGCTGGCCGACCTTCTGCTCCAGGGTCAGGTGGGTTGTAATAGTCTTCATGGCTGCTAACAAGTTTACGATGAGAGGCAGGGCAGTGTCAAGCCTTGATGGATGGGAAAGAGCCTATCCACTTGACAAAAAATGGGCTTCGCCGTATAATAACCAATAACTTCTATTTGGAGGAGTCATGAGGAAAACCACCATTCTTGTCTTCTTAGCCTTGATGCCTGTTCTGGCCTATGCCCAATGGACCGCAAGGCTTTCTTACCCCCCGTCCCTTTCCTTGAAACTCGAGAACCTGTGGAGCCTCACGGTCACGAACCAGGCCACGGGGCCGACCGATGTCATGCTCCGCGCCGAGGTGAACGAGCAGACCCGGGGGTTGGTGTTCCGGGGGACCACCAACGTCCTCTCCATCCCCCCGGGAGGGAAGCGGGTCACGAAGAACGACGTCTCGAACCTCTCGGACACCTACTACGAGCTGGGGCTGGAGAAGAAGCTCAAGAAGACCCAGATCTTTCCGCCGGGGCGGTATTCCTTCTGCGTCCAGGTCCTGGAGGCCGCCTCGGGTCGGATGCTCTGCGAGGACTGCGTGCAGAACTACCTGGTGATGAACCCCAACCCCCCGCGGGCGATCTCGCCCAAGGACTCGGGTGTCGTGATCGGGGGCTTCCCGGTCTTCCAGTGGACCGCGCCCACCCCGCTCCCGGAGGGGGCCCAGGTCAGCTACGATTTCAAGCTCTGCGAGATCCTCCCCAGCCAGGGCCGCTATGACGCCATCCACAACATCCCGTTCTACGAGCAGAAGGGGCTGGCCAGGACCTCGCTTCCCTATCCCCTTTCGGCCAAGGCCCTGGAGCCTGGGAAGGCGTACTGCTGGCAGGTCGCGGCCAAGGACGCCGTGGGCGAACCGTATGGGGAGAATAAAGGGAAGAGCGAAGTGCGGTTGTTCGTATTCTCGGGGAAGGGCGTGAAGAAATGATTATTGAAAATTTGAAATTGAAAATTAAAAAAGGCAAATCGGAAAAACAAAGCAGAGAGATCCTGAAACAAGTTCAGGATGACGCGCTGGGTCGCGTTGTCCAAACGGTGCTCTCAGTATCTCTCGCCATGACGTTTCTTCTCGCTTCCCCCTCGGCTCGTGCGCAGGTGACGGGGTGGAGCTGCGTGGTGAATCAACCGCCGCCGAACCAGCTGAACGTGGAGAACCTGTGGTGGGTGACGATCACGAACCGGGAGCAGGCGCAGGTGGAGGTCTATCTCCTCCTGGATCTGGCCAAGGACGCGATGGGACAGGTCTTCACCTCCCGGACCAACCGCTTCGCCGTGCCTCCGGGGGGAAAACGGGTCACGGCCTCGGACGTCACGGACCTGCCGGGAGCGAGCTACGACGACGGACTGGGAAGCCAGGCTCAGATGTCGAAATCCTTTCCCCCGGGGATGTATGCGATGTGCGCGGAGGTGCACCGGGCGCAGGATGACGTCCTGTTAGCGAGGGGGTGCCGCCAGCACCGGGTGAGCGGAGCGCAGCCCCCGAGGTTGCTTCTGCCCGGGAACGGGGCCAGGGTGGAGGCCGAGGCCCCGAGCTTCTCCTGGGCCGGGCCCAGCCCGCTGCCCCCCTCGGTCCGCCCATCTTACCGCTTCCGGCTCTGCGAGGTGCTTCCGGGGATGGAGCCGGGCTCGGCGATCACCGGAACACCCCACTATTCCACGGATGGATTGGCAGCGACGCAACTGGTCTATTCGCTCTCCGCGAAATCTTTAACCCCGGAACGGACCTACTGCTGGCAGGTCCAGGCCGTGGACGAACGCGGGAACCCGGTTTCGTCCAATGATGGAAAGAGCGAAGTTTTCATCTTCGCCTACAAAGCCAGGGGAGGAGATGCCGGAGGGGCGGGAAAAGGCTCGGAGGGCGCAAAATATGAGTTCGGGGACGCCCCGGACGGGACGGACGCGGGGTACGGGAACAAGGCTACGGGAAGGTTCCCTTCCCTTCTGACCCGCAATGGGGCGCGGCACAAGGACCCAACCCGCGAGTGGTTGGGTTATCCTGCGAGCGGAGTGGAAAACGCTCCGGTCCCGAGCGCGGAGCCGAATTCCAGGCAGGTGGACCTGGACGACCGGGACGAAGGCCTGAGGATCGTCTCCCAATGGTTCCCGGAGCCGTGCATCGAGACCCACCTGCACGCGGGCGTGAACGTGGCCAGGCGGAGCGATCCCACCCATCCCTATGACGGGAGCGAGCGGCACCTGCTTTATCTGAACGTCCTCGCGGACTGGAACAGGGACGGGGTCTGGTCCGATGCCTCTCCGAGCTGCGGGGCCATGGAGTGGTGCGTGAGGAACTTCGCGATAGACGTGTCCCGCTGGCCGGGTGGGACAACGTCTCAAGAGATCGAGACCCCGAAGTTCAAAGTCGGCAGCCCGGCCGGGTTCGTGTGGATGCGGGTGACCCTGACCTACGGACAGAAGGTCACCGGGCCCAAAGGGTGGGACGGGACGGGTGAGTTCGAGTCCGGGGAGACCGAGGACTACGGGTACGGGCTGGCCAGGGGGGCAAAGCCGTGAGGAAAGGATTCGTCTTTCTGGTCGCTTGCCTCCTTCTCGGGGGGGTGTGCTTCGCCCAGGCTCCGGACACCACGAAGGACGTGAGGCTCACCAGCTCGGCGCAGACGGACCTCGTGTCCGACCGGATCACGGGAATGGGGCAGAACCGCCCGGCATGGGTGAACCGGCTCTACCTTTATCCGACCCTGGAGTTCTACGGGTACAAGCTGGGCTTCAGCTTCCTCATCTCCTCGGAGGAGAAGAAGACCCGGCAGCCGTTCGACCGCTTCGGGGGGGACGTCCAACAGGAGGTCGGGCTCGCCAAGGGCTGGATGGACGTGAAGCTGGGCGACGCCCATCCCAAGTTCTCGCACTACACCCTGGACGGGATCCTGGTCCGGGGAGGGAGCGTGGACCTGAACCCCGGGCTGCTGCGCATGGCCGTGGCCATGGGCCAGACCCAGCGGGCCATCGACCAGGTCATCGAGAACGGCCAGGAGACCGTGGTCCCGAGCTTCCGGCAGAACCTGTTCGCGGCCAAGCTCGGGTTCGGCAAGAAGGCCGGCTCGCACTTCGACCTGAACGTCCTGAAGGTGAAGGACGACCCCGGGTCCATCGACAGCACCGGGGTGGCCACGCCCAGGGAAAACGCGGTGTTCGGGACCACCGGGCAGCTGGACTTCGGGGGACGGTTCCGGATGAGCGGGGAGTGGGCTCTGGGCGTCCTGACCCGGGACGTGCGCTCCGGGGAGATCAACCTCTCCAGCCTGTCCGGGTTCCCGACCGGGATCATCAAGCCCCGGCTCTCCACGCAGTACGGCACGGCCTACACCTTCGGGGCCGAGCTGCGGCTGCCCTCCAAAAAAGCCTCCGGGGGGCTGGAGGCGGACTACCGCAGGGTGGACCAGGGGTTCGTATCCCTGGGCTCCCCGAACCTGCTGAACGACATCCAGGGCCTGACCTTAAACGGGGATCTCACCCTGCGCAACGGGCTCGTCGGGTTGCGCGCCGGGTACGAGGAGACCCGGGACAACGTGGAGAACCTGAAGCCCTCCACGACCAGGACCACCACCTGGCATAGCGATCTCGCCGTCCTTCCGGCGAGGCTGCCCTACCTGACCCTGGGCTTCAGCGGCTACGGACAAAAGAACGACGAGGCCAACGACACCCTGAAGATTCACAACCTCACCGGGGCGTTCTCCGCGGTGGCTGGAGCGAATCTGACCCTGCTTTCCCTGAGGCAGAGCGCCTCGTTCTCCTGGGCCCTGCAGGACTATAAGGACAAACGCCCCTTGGCCATGCCGGGGTCGGATTACAAATCCCAGACCGGGACCTGGTCCCATGCCGTGGACTTCCCGTTCCCGATCTCGGCGAGCTACAGCCTGGGCCTCACCCGGACCCGGGGCTCGGGCGGGGACCAGACTGAGGACCTCAAGTCCGGCAGCGCGGAGCTGGCCCACCGGGCCTTCCGGGATTGCTTGAGGACACGGGTCCAATACGTGCAGGAGAAAGGCTCCGGGACCCGGCTGGGGTTCCCCATCGACCAGCTGAAGACCACGTACCGGGCCGGGACATCCTGGAACGGGGAAAAGTTCAACGCTGGGGTGACCTGGGAGCGGATCCGCTACGACGACCGGGCGGTCGGGGCGAACAGTTACAACGAAACCGTGGTCACGACCAACGCGGGGATGAGGTTTTAACCCGAAGGCATAAAGAGAGGCCCCGAGCAATCGGGGCCTCTTTGATTTCTCCCTTCTCCTTCTTCTTCCCATCACCTTTTAGATGCACAAAGGGGAAAGGATTTTATCAAACCCTTTCAGCTCAGCGCCATGTCCAGGTAGAGCATGACGATGACCCCGGCGATGGTCCCCAGGGTGGCCAGGCGCTCGTGGCCCTGGCGGTGGGTCTCGGGCACGATTTCGTCGCTGATCACGTAGAGCATGGCCCCGGCCGCGAAGCCCATGGCATAGGGCAGAACGGGCTTGACGAGGTGTACGGCCCAGGCCCCCAGGAAGGCCAGGGGGATCTCCACCAGCCCGGAGCGGATGCCCACGATGGTGGCGTAGAACCGCGAGCCCAGGCCCGCGGAGAGCGCGGACAGCGAGACCGACAGGCCTTCGATGACGTTCTGGATGCCGATGGCGAGCATCAGGACCAGGGCGTCCTTGAGGTCCCCGGAGCCGAAGCCCACGCCCACGGCCAGGCCCTCGGGCATGTTGTGCAGGGAGATGGCGAAGATGAACAGCCACACGGCCTTGATCCGCTTGGCCGGGACGCCCTCCTTGCCGCGGATGAAGTGGCGGTGGGGGATGAGGTGGTCGCCCACGTCCATCAGTCCGGCCCCGAGCGCGATGCCCGCGAGCACGGACAGGAGCCCGCCATACTTGAACCCCGGGAGGATGAGGCTGGTGTAGCAGGCCGTGAGCATGACCCCGGCGGCGAACCCCAGGGCCGTGTCCAGGACCTTCTGGGTGGCGTTGCGGAGGGGGAAGACGAGGAGGGCCCCGAGCATGTTGAACAGGGTGATGATGACTCCGCCGGCCAGTCCCTGAATGGCGGGGCTGGGGCCGGTCAGGCCGGTGAACCAGCGCAGGAAGGTGTCCATAGTCTTGATATCATTTTAACGCACGTCGGCCCCGCTTTGCAAGGGTGCGGGAGCGAATGGTTTCCCTCCCTCCTTGCGGGGGAGAGGTTGGTGGGGGGTATCGCCAAATAAAAAGGTTGATTTTTCTGGAGGGATGTGGTAAGATACCTTCGTCCCCGGCCTCCCGGCCTGGAGTCAAAACCTGCTTTCAGGGAAAGGAGGGTACCATGAGGTCCTGTTTCCATCCTTTTCGCCTCACGCCTCACGCCTTACGCCTTACGTCTTTTATTCCTCTCACTTCTCACCTCTCACTTCTCACTGCCTTTTTGTTCCTTTGCTCCCCAGCAGCCGTCCACGCCCAATGGGAGCCGGACGTGAGGCTGACCTACAATGACAGCGCCTCGTCCACGTCGCTGAACAACGCTCGATGCATCGTTGCGGTTCCTGGCGGTAATATCCATGTGGTTTGGTTTGACCGACGCGACGGAAACTATGAGATTTACTACAAGCGATCTTCTGATGCAGGCGTTACATGGTCACAGGACCTACGTCTGACCTACAGTCCGCTCGATTCCTGGGAACCCTCGGTGGCCGCCTCCGGGACTGCCGTCCATGTGGCTTGGAGAGACTCCCGGGACGGGAACTACGAGATATATTATATTCACTCCACGGATGGAGGCGTTTCATGGTCCTCGGAGGTTCGCTTGACCAACAACCCTGCGCTGTCCCAACAGCCCTGCATCGCCGCCTCGGATTCCAACGTTCACCTTATTTGGTCCGACGAGCGGAACTATTCCATCTACTATAAACGCTCCACCAACGGGGGCAGCACCTGGTCTCAGGACACCTGCCTTCCGGGCTCTTCGGTGCGTTCCCAGTACCCCACCCTGGCCCTTTCCTACCCTTGGGTTCATGCGGCCTGGCACGACTCGCGTGACGGGGGTAGGACCTTTGCCATCTATTATCTCCGCTCCACGGACAACGGGGCAACATGGTCTCCGGAGACCACGCTGGTCGGTGCCGGTGCCACTTCCTGGTCGCCCTCGTTGGCTGTCTCGGGGGAAAATGTCTATGGGGTTTGGCGGGACGACCGGGAGGGCAGCGAAAAGATTTTTTTCAAGCGCTCCACCGACCGGGGGAGATCCTGGTCTCCGGACACGCGTCTGACCACGGACTCTTCCGGGGCTTGGTCACCCTGCGTCTCGGCTTCGGGGTCCAACGTGCATGTCGTTTGGCGGGATTCCCGAGACGGAAATTACGAGATTTATTACAAGCGCTCCACGGACGAAGGGCTCACCTGGTCCCAGGATACTCGCCTGACCAGCGACCCCGCTTGGTCCTATCGCCCTTCGTTGGACATTGCCGATCAAATGGTTCATGTGGTCTGGATGGACCAGCGCGATCATTCCCTTTACGAAGTCTACTACAAGCGCAACCCCACCGGCAACGTCGGGGTGGAGGATGGGGTGCCTTTGCGCCTTGCGTCTTACGCCTCACGCCTTACGGCGTTTCCCAATCCCTTCACTTCCTTTGCCTCAGTTCCCGGACACGAGGCCGAGCGGTTTTCGCTCTACGACATCTCCGGGAGGCTGGTCGGGACCTACAAGGGCGACCGGATCGGCAAGGGGCTTCCGGCCGGGGTGTTTTTCCTGAGGCCCGAGGGGAAGGATACCAAACCCTTGCGGGTGGTGAAGTTGCGGTAGGAATGAAACAACCGGACCTCTTTTAGGAAGGAGGTTTCTCATGCGCCATATTCTTTTGAGCCTGCTGCTTCTCGCGTTTCTCAGTGGTTTGGCCCACGCCGGTTTCCTCGCCCCGGACCTCCAGGCCAAGCTCAACCAGGCCTCCCCGGATGAGAAGCTCAAGGTCATCGTCCGCATGGCCGAGGAAGCGGACATCTCGATCTTCCCTCCCGGCCAACGGGAGGCGATGGTCCAGTATTTGAAAGACTTTGCCTCCCGGAGCCAGAAGGATCTTCTGGCTTCCCTACCTACTTACGGAGATAAGGTTTCCAAGGTCAAGCCCTTCTGGATTTACAACGGGATCGCTTTGGAGGCGACCAAAGAAGTCGTCCTCGACCTGGCGAAGCGCTCCGATGTGGGCTACATCGAGGAGAAGGGGATTATCAAAATCGAGCCCCTCCCCGGCAAGGAGGAACCTCGGGTCAACGGCTTGGAGTGGAACATTGCGCGGATCGAAGCTGATCGCGTCTGGAGGGAGTTGGGCTATACGGGCCGAGGAATCGTTATTGGTAACATTGACACCGGGGTCAACGTCAACCACCCTACCTTCGGTGGCCGCTGGCGGGGTGGGTATAACTCCTGGTTTGATCCAGTGAATGGTCGAAGAACCCCTTACGATGACAACGGTCACGGCACCTCCACCATGGCCATCGCCTGTGGAGGGAGTACCGCGGATTCGATCGGCGTAGCCCCTGGAGCCACGTTTGTAGCAACAAAAGCTTTCGATGCTGGTGGAACTGTTGAAGTGGACGCGTGTATGCAGTGGTATGCCAGCCTCGGCTCCGCGGCTCCCCATATCATCAATAACTCCTGGGGAAGTTCTGTTGGCAGTGATACGCATTACTGGCAGATGACGCGCAATCTCCAAATCTTGGGGATTCATCAAGTATTTTCGAATGGCAACAGTGGGCCCGGATCCGGAACGGTGGGAAGTCCTGCTTCCTATCCTCACCATATCGGGGTAGGGGGAACTGCGATCTCGGATACCCTTGCAAATTGGTCCTCTCGCGGTCCGTCACCCTCCTTCGGGGCCATGGAAAGCAGCGCGAACTATTTGGATCCGAACTGGGCATCCTCGCGACGCAAACCTGACCTTTCTGCGCCTGGTCTGAACGTGCGCTCGGCCTGGTATGACACCACCTACCGGGTGATGTCCGGCACCTCGATGTCCGCCCCCCACGTTGCCGGAACTATGGCCCTCATGCTGGAGAAGAACCCCCTGCTCACGGATAAGGAGATCTGGCAGATCCTGACCTCCACCTGCGACACGTTCTCTTTCGGAGGTCCCTACCCAAACCAGAACTACGGCTGGGGCCGCTTGAACGCCTACCGCGCGGTGATGGCCACGCCCCTGCCGGACCCCCAGTTCCGGCTCAATGCTTCGGCCAACGCCTATCTGTCCCCGAACTCTTCCATTGTGGACTCGGTAACCATCGCTTCCATCGGGTTTTTCAGCCAGCCGGTGACGTTGGTCCTGGATTCCATCCGTCCGCCTGAGTCCACGCTCAGCGTCTCCTTCAATCCCAATCCGGTCACCCCTCCTCCGAACGGCAGTGTTAAGACGGGCATGCGGATTGCGGCCCTGACGACGACCCCGGAGCGGACATATCTCCTTTACTACCATGCGGCCGCGGACACCCTGACGCGCTGGGTGCAGCTGACCCTCAAGGTGCAATATCCCTATCAGGGGCCCGATGCCTACGGCTACTATGCCTACGACAACACCGACACCGTCTTCGAGAACGCCCCGGTTTACGGTTGGGTCGAGCTCAATCCCAATCGCGGAGGTCGCGGGTCCTCTGTGGGGCCCGGGGACTACTATTTCAAAACCTACCGACACACTTGGTCACGTATCGGGGTGAAGCATTACGGTTTGGTTTCGGACAGCGTGTCTATTTGCTCCAGCGGCTGGGTGGCTGTGGGGCGGACGACGACCACGATTGGGTATAATCGTTTCCTACCCTCGATCCAGTTCGTTCCCAATGGGATCGGGGTATTCTGGGACGACCTCGATATCTATGCGGCCGACGGAGGATCCTGGTGGTACTACCCGGATACGGTCAACCACCGGTTCATCGTGCAATGGGATTCCATCTCGATTTTCAATGATCTCGCCTGTCGGCAATGGTTTCAGGTCATCCTGAACGACACGATCCTCACCCCGCCTTCCGCGCGGACCCGGGACTCCGAGATCCTCCTGCAGTGGAAGCAGGTTCGGGACACCTCCAGCATCACCGTGGGCCAGCAGAATGCAACCATGGACGTGGGCCTGAACCTGCTATACAACACGGCCTATGCTCCTTATACGGCCCCCATCGGCCCCGGCCGGGCGGTGAAGTTCACCACGGATCCGCCCCGTTTGCGCGGCGTCGGGGTGCTCTCCCCGCCTGAGGTGCCCGTGCTTCCCCTCCGCTTTGCTCTGGGTCCGGCCATTCCGAATCCCTCTAAGGGCGCCCTGAGCGTTTCCTACGACCTCCCTCACGAGGTCCTTGTCAGCCTCAAGGTCTACAACCTCTCCGGCCAGCTGGTCCGTACCCTGGTCTCCGGGAAGGAGAAGCCCGGCTTTAAGCGCGTGACCTGGGATGGCCGGAGTGAGGACGGCTCAAAGGCTTCCTCCGGGGTTTATTTCTATCGCCTCCAGGCCGGTCCGTTCACCGCGACCCGGAAGATGCTGGTCTTGAGGTAACCTTATTGTAGAAAGGAGGCTTCCCATGCGCCATCTGTTACTGGGTTTGATTGTTTTCCTGTTTCTTGCGGGCCTGACTTATGCCGGTTTCCTCACCCCGGACCTTCAGGCCAAGCTTGACCAAGCCGCCCCGGATGAGAGACTCAAGGTCATCGTCCGCATGGCCGAGGAGACGGATATCTCCGTCTTCCCTCAAGGTCAGCGCGAGGCCATGGTCCAGCATCTCAAGGACTTCGCGGCCAGGAGCCAGAAGGGCCTTCTGGCCACGCTCCCGAGATACGGCGACAGGGTCTCCCACATCAAGCCCTTTTGGATTTACAACGGGATTGCGATGGAGGCGACCAAAGAAGTCGTCCTCGATTTGGCGAAGCGCTCCGATGTGGGTTACATCGAGGAGAACGCGGTTATCAAAATCGAGCCTCTCCCCGGTAGGGAGGAGCCCCGGGTCAACGGCTTGGAGTGGAATATCGTCAAGATCAAGGCCGATAGCGTTTGGCGGGTCTTAGGCTACACGGGCCAGGGCATCGTGGTCGGGAACATTGACACCGGGGTGATGGTGACCCACGAGACCTTCGGGGGCCGCTGGCGCGGGGGGACAAACTCCTGGTTCGATGCTGTGAATGGAGACACCATGCCTTACGATGACCACGGCCACGGCTCCCATACCATGGGAATTACTTGCGGGGGCAGCACGGCGGAAACCATCGGGGTGGCCCGGAGTGCGACTTTCATCTGTGCCAAGGCTTTCAACTCCGGCGGTTCAGGCCAAACCTCCTGGATCCTGGCCAGCTACCAATGGTTCGCCAGCCTGGGCTCCGCGGCCCCCCATGTAGTGAATAATTCCTGGGGTGGTGGCAGCGGTCCCAATACCAATTTCTGGCAGGTGTCCAGAAACCTGCAAATCTTGGGTATCCACCAAGCCTATTCCGCTGGGGGAGGTGGCCCGGGAAGCGGGACGATTAACTATCCTGCCTCCTATCCACATCATTTCGGAGTAGGAGCTACGGATGTTTCGGATGCTATTGCCAGCTTCTCAGCACGTGGTCCTTCCCCAAGCTTCGGGTTTATCGAAACCACGGCTAATTACCTCGATCCTAACTGGGCCTCCTCCCGGAGAAAGCCGGACCTTTCAGCTCCCGGAGTGAACATTCGCTCGGCCTACAATAACGGCGGTTATACAGCCATGTCCGGGACCAGTTTTTCCGCTCCCCACGTTGCCGGGGTCATCGCCCTGATGCTTGAGAAGAATCCTCGCTTGGATGATAAACAGATCTGGCAGATCCTGACCTCCACTTGCGACACGTTCTCTTTCGGAGGTCCCTACCCAAACCAGAACTACGGCTGGGGCCGCTTGAACGCCTACCGCGCGGTGATGGGGACTCCTCCCTCCGGCGTGGACGAGGAGGCGGCTCGGTCTCTCGTCTTCCGTCTCCCGTTTTCCGTTTCCCCCAATCCCTTTACGTCCTTTGCTCAGGTTCCAGGGCACGAGCGGGAGGCTTTCTCGCTCTACGACGTCTCGGGCAGAAAGGTCGGCACCTTCAAGGGCGACCGGATCGGCAAGGGGCTTCCGGCCGGGGTGTTTTTCCTGAGGCCCGAGGGTAAAGACGCGGCGCCTCTTCGGATTGTGAAACTGCGGTAGGAGGCCTTTTGCCGATAGTGCCGGAGAAGCTCCCCGAGCTTTTCGGAACGGTCCTGGAGGGGCTGTTTGAGGGCCGGGCCGAGTTGGCTGCGCAACTGGATGGTGTGCCTCAGGAACCAGGTTCCTACCAGGCTTTCTACGAGGCCGCGGATTCCTGGCTTAATGCCTGGCTCGGGCGCACGTCCCAGGCCGTGGTCTCAGAGCCGGATGTGAAGAGGCCGGACTTTCCCCGTCTGATCGAACCCTTGGTAAAACTGGGGAATCTCCTGCCTTTGCCCTGGCGGACCACCTTCCGTGGCACCACAGTGGGAAGGTTCCGCAGGCTCCATGACAAATCCCCCCGGAGCCTTGCCGAGGAAGTGGCCCTGGAGCTGTTGTTTCATCATCAATGCCGGGTCTCCGAGAGGTTCGACATCACCTGGAAGCTCTTCGAGGGCTGGACCGACTACTCCATCCGGATTATGGGCCCGGAGGAGCTGGCGGCCCTGGATGAACAAGCGAAGGTGCTGCTTTCCCAAAGGGAAAAGGAACGGGGCAAAGCGATGAGTCCGGAGGAGGCCCGGGGCTGGTTCGCCGCGCTCTCACCGGAGAACCAGGAAAAGGAGGCGCGTTACCTTTTGGAATGCGCGGTCATGGACTGGCTTAAACCGGGCGAGGCCCGCGCCCACCAGTTGATGGCCGTCCCGCCAACGCCCGAGCGCCAGAGCCACCTGGAGATGCTCCTGGACATGTTCCTGGACCGGGAGGTCCGCAAGGCGGATGCCGATCCGGGCGCAAGGCACTCCGGGTACGCGGACACGAAGTCGATCGTGGAGTACCTGACCAAGCTCGATTCGCTCCTGGCCCAGGACTTTTGGCGCCCCCTGCTCCGGGGCTGGGCTTGCAAGCGAGTGGATGAGCTATCCGTGGACCGCGACCGGAACTTCACGGCCGTGGACGCCCTGAGCAGGTATCTCGAAGCCGTCAAAGGTTAGATTCATCTAAGCGGTCAGGCGGTTAATCCCCTTGCGGAGTTTTAAAATAAATATCTTAAATCCGAAATCCCCAATCCAAAATCAGAAATCAAAAGGGCGGCTTCCCAGCCGCCCTTTTCTATATTCTTTATCGGGCGGGCGGACGGGGATAAAATGAATGCTCTTTCCCCTCTCTCTGGCTGCCGGTTCAATTAGTGTGAAGTTGGCGGTAAATTAGTGTTAAATTAGACTTAAATTAGTGTTAAATTAGAGTTAAATTAGACACAACTTAGTGTGAACTTGGCCTGAACTTGGCGGGAACATGGCCTGAAGCGTTTGTATAGGCTGTTGTCTTTCCTTGAGTTACGCCTGGAATCTTGGTCTCTTGGGTTGGCTTTGATTTAAGGATTTGCTTTGCAAATGCCTGTAACTCATGCGGTTGTACTTGTTGAACTATGCGAATACCCTTTGCCGGGATTGTTGGGGAAGGTAAAATTGGGCTTCAAAGTGTTCGGTGTCTTGCCCCTGATCGTTTGGCCCCTCCTTGAACCCTCGAACCCTCGGCCCCTTGAACCCTCTCGTCTGACATCCCCTTGATTCCTCAATCAGTTTCGTAGTATAGTATCTATATGCCTAAAAGACTCATTGATCTGAGGAGCGACACGGTGACCCGACCCTCTCAGGGAATGAGGAAGGCGATGGCCAATGCCGTGGTCGGGGATGATGTCTTCCACGACGATCCCACGGTCAAGATCCTGGAGGCCAAGGTCGCCCGCCTGTTCGGCAGGGAGGCGGCGCTGTTCGTGCCCTCGGGAACGATGGCGAACCAGATCTCCCTGCGCGCCTGGACCCGTCCCGGGGACGAGGTCCTCTGCGAGGCCGACGCCCACATCCTGCACTACGAGATGGGCGCGGCCGGGGCTCTGGCCGGGGTCCAGCTCAGGCCCTTGCAGGGGGAGCGTGGTATCCTCTCCGCGGAGCAGGTGAAGGAGGCGATCCGGCCCAAGGATGGTCACCAGCTTCCCACCACCCTCGTGGCCCTGGAGAACTCCCACAACCGCGCCGGGGGCACGGTCTATCCCCTGCAGGTCATCAAGGACATCTCCAAGGTCGCCCGGGCCAAGGGACTCAAGGTCTACCTGGACGGCGCCCGGATCTGGAACGCCTCCGCAGCCTCAGGCGTCCCTTTGAAAGAATACGCCCGGCATTTCAATTCGGTCTCGGCCTGCTTCTCAAAGGGTCTGGGTTGTCCCATCGGCTCCATCGTGATCGGTGATAAAGAGTTTGTCGCCCGAGCCCGGGTCTCTCGTCGAATGTACGGGGGAGCCATGCGCCAGGTCGGGGTTTTAGCGGCCTGCGCGCTCTATGCCTTGAAGCACAATCTTCCTCGCCTCCCTGAGGATCATGCCAAGGCCCGTCTCCTGGCCGAAGGCCTGGCCGAACTTCCGGGAACCAATTTGGACCTCTCCACGGTTCAGACCAACATCGTGGTTTTCGATGTCTCCCGCACCGGGCGCACGCCAGAGGCGCTGACCGAGCGCTTGGCCCGTGCGAACGTCCTGGTCGTCCCGTTCGGGGCCACCCGTCTTCGCGCGGTCTGCCATCTGGACGTGAGCCGGGCCGACATCCTCTCCGCCCTAAGGGTTTTCCAGAGGGTATTCCGTAAAACCCGCTGATCCTCGCCTCGTCTGTTTCCTTCGGTCCGTAAACAGTATCCTCCACCTTATCCCATCCTGCAAGGGTGGGATTCTTGGTTTGGACAGAGTCCGGCAATTCTGGGACTCCTCAGCAACCAGTTGTGGAATAATCGGTTACAATGTGTCAAACAATGGCAAACGGGAGGAAAGCCAAAAAGGGCTTGCCTTTAGGGGTAATTTTTAGTAAAATAAAGGGTTACCAAAAGAATCAGCCATGCCCAAATTTACCACCAAACTGAGACATCGGTTCGTGACCGGCCTGATCGCCATCCTGCCCCTGGGGCTAACGGTCTATGTCTCCTGGTTCCTGCTGAACCTCCTGGGGAACATCTTCGGCAACCTGCTCAAGAAGTTCCCCTATCTCAAAGCCCAGCCCCAGGTGGCCGTCTCGGCCCTGGGCCTCCTCCTGCTTCTGGTGCTGATCTACCTGGTCGGGCTTTTCACTTCCAACGTCCTGGGCCGGCGGTTCTTTCGCTGGGGGGAGAGCCTGCTCACCCGGATCCCGTTCATCCGCAAAGTTTACTCCACCTCCCGGCAATTGACCGACACCTTCCTCATCGACAAGGCGGCCTTCCGGCAGGTGGTCCTGGTGGAGTGGCCGCGGAAGGGCATCTATACCCTGGGGTTCGTGACCAGCGACCTCCGCTGGCCGATGGAGAACGGGGAGTGCGCCATCAACATCTTCATCCCCAACACGCCCAACCCCACCAGCGGCAGGCTGTATCACATCCCGGAGAAGGAGGTCATTCCCACCCGTCTTTCGGTGGAGTGGGCCCTCAAGATGATCATCTCGGGCGGGATCGTAGCCCCCTCTCCGGATTTATTGGAAAAGATCAAGACGGCACCGCTGGTCGCTTTTCGCAAAGCTTCTGGTGAGGATTGAGCATGGTGTTCGGCAAGGCCAAAAAGAAGAAGGCGGAACTGCCGGGGATCGAGGATGTCCGCACCATGGTGCAGAAGGGCTTCGAACGTAGCCTCTTCTCCAGCGAGCAGCGCCAGATGCTTCTCTCCATCCTGGATATCGGCCAGATCCCGATCCGGGAGGTGATGGTCCCGCGGGTGGACATGGTGGCCATGGAGGCCGAGGCCACGATGGAGGACATCCTCTACCAGTTCAAGCTCTCCGGCTACTCCCGGCTGCCGGTCTACGACGGGAGCTTGGAGAACATCATCGGGATCGTGTACGTACGCGACCTCCTGCGCTTCTGGACCAAGCGTCGGGAGGACCTGCGGGCCGTGGAGTTCATTCGCCTGCCGCACTTCATCCCCTCCTCCAAGAAGGTCCTGGACGCCCTGCGGGAGTTCCGCAGGCAGCGCATCTCGATCGCAATGGTGATCGACGAGTACGGTGCCCTGGAGGGCATGGTGACCATGGACGACCTCCTGGAGGAGATCGTGGGCGAGCTTCAGGATGAGTTCAGCCAGGACGAGCGGCTCTACCGCCCGGAGGAGGACGGCTCCACCCTCGTGGACCCGCGGATGGCCGTTGAGGACCTGGAGAAGGTTTTCGGGCTCAAGGTCAGGGAGGAGGGCATCCAGAGCGTGGGGGGGCTGGTCCTGACCCGGATGGGGCGGGTGCCGCAGAAGGGCGAGAAGATTCAGATCGGGGGACTGGAGATCGAGGTCGTCGAGGCCACCAAGCAGAAGATCCAGCGTCTGGTGATACGGGAGAAGAAACCAGCTGAGCATTCCGCCCTTCGATCCCCCAAAAGATAAACGATTAATGCTCAATGCCAAATTTAAAATTAAGCTTTTCCTTTCCCTTGTAATCATCGTTACTCTGGTGATTCTGCTGGCGAGCCTGTCCTGGGTTTTCAGGCCGGGAAAGGCCGAAAAGGTGTCGCTTATTATCGAGCCCAACCGGCTGGTGGCCGACGGGAGGGCGAAAACCACGCTCATCCTGCGGGCGCAGGACGGGAAGGGAAGGGGGACGGTCCTGAGAGGCCAGGTGGCCTTTGAGGTCATCTCCCCGAAGGGGGTCCTGACCCTTGCGAGCGGACAGGCTTGGAACAGCAACCGCCGGGAGGTCCGGGCGACCGCAACGGCCGGAGTGCAGACCGGGAAAGCCAGGGTCGTGGCCCGGATGGACGGGCTCATCTCCGACACCGTAACCCTGGAGGCCATTCCCTGTTTCGAGGACCGGACCGGGGACGGGTTCCCGGACGTGGCCCAGCTCGCCGGGGAGCAGGACAAGGAGCGCTTCCGGGAATGGCTCGCCTCGATCGCCGAGGCCCAGTACTACCAGACCAGCGATCTCTGGAATAAGGACCAGCAGGACTGCGCGGGTCTCATCCGCTTCGCCTTTCGCGAAGCGCTGAAGCGGCATGAACGGGAGTGGCTTCTGCACTTCAAGTTCCTGACCGAGCCCGGGATCGGGGACGTGGAAGCCTTCAACTATCCAGCGGTGCCGCTCCTGGGCCCGAACCTTTTTCGAACCAGGCCCGAAGCCTTCCGGCCCGAGGACCTGGCCGACAGCACGTTCTCCAGCTTCTGCGAGGCCAAGTACCTGCCCGCCCACAACTGCGTGGCGCTGGGCTACGACGAGCGGAACCTGCGCAAGGGCGATCTCCTTTTCTTCTTCCATTACGACGATCCCGAGATGCCCTATCACGGAATCATCTTCACGGGGTCGAGTCCGGAGGGCGATGAGGATTGGCTGGTCTATCACACCGGGCCGGTGGAGGGGACCAGGGGTGTGGTGAAAAAGGTCAGGCTCAGGGACTTGAAACAGCACCCCGAGGAGAAGTGGCGCCCGCTTCAGAGCAACAGGTACTTCCTGGGATTTTACCGTTGGAAAATCATCGCCTGAGATGAGACCTTGACCGACCTCCCTCCGAGTTCCGAAAAGGAGTCCAGGACATACCGCTCCGGGATCGTGGCCATCGTGCTGGATGAGAAGAGCCAGGTGCTCCTGGGACACTCCGCGTCCTACGATTCGAGCTGGCGCAAGGGTTACTGGGAGTTCCCCCAGGGCGGAGTCCTGCCCGGGGAAAGCGAAGATCAGGCGCTCCTGCGTGAACTCAAGGAGGAGATCGGGACCGATCGGGTGGAGATCCTGGCCAAAAGCACCAGTCACTACCACTACGACTGGCGCAAGGAGCACCGAGGGCAGCACGGACAGGAGCAGCGCTACTTCCTGGTCCGCCTGATGGGAGCCCCGGAGCTTGTGCCGGACCCCCAGGAGTTCACCGCCCTCCGCTGGGTCTCCTGGGGGAGCCTGCGCAAGATGCTCCGGACCTTCAAGGCTAAGCGCGAGGCCTACCTTTCGGCCCTGGCGGAGTTCGAGGCAGAAGGGGGCCGTCTGAAACCGGAATTCCAAACGAAATCCAAGAACTGAAATTTTGGAATAGAGAGGGTCGGGAAAACACCCGAATCCAAAATCGCCCAAAAGGAATCCATGAAAGACACGGTATACAACAAGACGGCGCTCAAAAACGGCATCCGGGTGATCACGGAGCGGATCAGCCATGTGCGCTCGGTCTCGCTGGGGGTCTTCATCACCAGCGGAGCCCGGGATGAATCCAAGGAGGAGAACGGGATCTCGCACATGATCGAGCACATGGCCTTCAAGGGCACCGAGAAGCGGACGGCCAAGGACATCGCCATGAGCCTGGAGTCCGTAGGCGGGCACCTCGATGCGTTCACCTCTAAGGAGGAGACCTGCTTCTTCGCCCGGGTCCTCGACGAGCACGTGCCCCTGGCCGTGGATGTGATCTCGGACATCGCCACCCGCTCGCAGTTTGCCGAGAAGGACCTGGAGAAGGAGAAGAAGGTCGTCTTGGAGGAGATCAAGGGCGTGGAGGATTCCCCGGACGATTTGGTTCACGACATCCTCGGGGCCGCGCTCTACGACGGGCATCCCCTGGGCCAGACGGTCCTGGGGCCGCCCGGGAACTGCAAGCGTTGGACGAGTGAAAAGCTCAAGTCCTTCTGGAGGGAGCATTACTTGACCCCCTCGGTGATCGTAGCCGCTGCCGGGAGCGTGGAGCACAGCGAACTCGTCAAGCTGGCCGGGCGGGTCTACGAGTTTCCCAAGGGAGAGCCCGGGAGCAAGAATGGCCCCCTTCCAGGGACCCCTCCCCGCTCCAGGATCCGGAGAAAGAAAATCACTCAGGCGCACCTGACCCTGGGATGCCGCACTTTCCCCTTCACGGACCCCCGGCGGTTCGCCCTTCTCATCTTCTCCACGATCCTGGGCGGCGGGATGTCCTCGAGGCTGTTTCAGACCGTGCGGGAGAGGGAAGGGCTGGCCTACGCCGTGTTCTCCTACACCGATTTCTTCCAAGATACGGGGATGTTCGGGATCTACCTGGGGGTGGATCCCCAGAAGGTCCTGGAAGCCCTGAGGCTCGTTCTGCGGGAGGTCGGAACATTACCCCAGGAGGGGATCAGCGAGCAGGACCTGGAGAACGCCAAGCAGCAGATCAAAGGGAACATAATGCTGGGCCTGGAGAGCACCTCCAACCGGATGATGCGCCTCGCCCGCATGGAGATGACCCTCGGGAAATACGTGACCCTGGATGAGACCCTAAGCGAAATCGACGGCGTAACCCGCGAGGAGGTGCTCGCCGTGGCCAGGGAGTTCATCGACCCCCGACGCCTCTCGCTCGCGGCCGTGGGTCCGTTGCGGGAAGGAAAAATCGATCTGGGGGAGCTGCTTTGATTTGAGATTTTGGAATGCGGAAAGCTGAAAAGAAACTCTTCGTTCCTAAACCCAATATCATTAGAGGAGGCTTAAGCGCATGAGGATCGGGATTCCGAAGGAGATCAAGGAGAGCGAAGGACGGGTGGCCCTGCCGCCGGCCTATGTGGGGACCCTGGTTCGGGACGGGCATGAGGTCTGGGTGGAGCAAGGTGCTGGCCGGGCCTCAGGGTTCGAGGATGCGGAGTTCGTCAAGGTGGGGGCCAAGATCGAGAAGGAGGTCCAAAAGATCTTCTCCTCCTGCGACATGATCGTAAAGGTGAAGGAGCCCCTTGAGCCAGAGTTCCCCATGCTCCGGAAGGGCCAGATCCTATACACCTATCTGCACCTCGCGGCCTCCAAGGAGCTGACCCAAAAGCTTCTGGCCACGGGGTGCGTCGCGATCGCCTACGAGACCATCGAGATGGAGGACCATTTCCTTCCCGTCCTGGCTCCGATGAGCGGGATCGCGGGAAGGTTGGCGGTCCAGATGGGTGCGCACCACCTGGAAGCCTACAAGGGGGGCCGGGGGGTGCTCCTGGGCGGGATGCCCGGAGTGCTGCCGGCCACGGTGCTCATCCTCGGGGCCGGAGTGGTGGGTACGAACGCGACCAAGATCGCCTATGGAATGGGGGCACGGGTCATCGTGGTGGATATCGACACCAAGAAGATGGAGCAGATCGAGAACCTCTATACCGGGGTGGACACGCTCTTCTCCACGCGGCAAAACATCGCCGACCTCCTGCCGCAGGTGGACCTCTTGGTGGGGGCGGTGCTCATCACCGGGGCCAAGGCTCCGCACCTCGTGACCCGAGACATGCTTCCCCTGATGCCCCGGGGCTCAGTGATCGTGGATGTCTCGGTGGACCAGGGAGGGTGCGTGGAGACGACCAAGCCCACGACGCATACCAACCCCACTTATGTCATCGACGGGGTCATCCACTACGGGGTGGCGAACATGCCGGGGGCCGTGCCGCGGACCTCGTCTTTGGCCCTTTCCAATGCCTCGTTTCCCTGGGCCAGAGCCATGGCCAACAAGGGGCTGACCCAGGCCCTGAAGGACGATCCCGCGCTCCAGCTGGGAGTGAACGTATGGGAAGGGCAGTTGACCTGCAAACCTGTGGCCGACTCCCTCGCCCTGAAGTACACCCCGCTGGATAAGGTGTTGAGGTAAGGCGCTTCCATGCTTCGTACGGCGTGAGTGACCCACCCGCTACGCATCCTGGTCTCCCTCTGGCCCGGGCTGGGGGACATCATGTTCGCGACCCCGGCCATTCGGATTCTGCGGAGGAAGTTCCCGGAGGCCCATATCGCCGCAGCGTTGCTGGACGGCGGGCCGGGCCGGGCGCTTCTGGAGACGAATCCGAACCTCAACGAGATCCTGGTGGCCCCCAAAGGCACGGCGTATTCGCCGCGGGGAATACGGGATTGGACCCGGAGGATTCGGACTGAACATTACAATGTGGGAATCGAGCTGTCCTTTCCGGTCCTCTGGTTTCTCAGGCTCTCGGGGATCCCCCAACGGGTGCGTTTCGGCAGGAGGCCTTTCTGGTGGCTCGTTCCCTACCGTGACCAGAGCGACCGCGACCTGCACGCCTCGGAGCATTTCCTGCGGGCCGTCGACAAGCTCGACGGGCACTCCTTGAGGGATGATCAGGGATATGATCTCGTGCTCACGCCGGAGGATGCGGAGAAGGCCCAAAAGATCATTCTGGACTGCGGTTTTCGGAATGCGGATCATGGAAATAAAGACGCAAAAACCCTTATCGCCGTTCACCCCGGCGCCCGGTGCAACAAAAACAAGCGTTGGGATATTATGAAATTCAAGGAGCTTTGCCTGAGGCTGGCTAAGGATTTCAAGGCGGGGATACTCATCCTCGGAGGGAAGGACGATGCCGAGGCCGGGGAAATCCTCGTCAGGGAACTCGCCTCAAACTCTGTAGAAGCCCACAACCTGGCCGGAAAACTTGCCCTGCGCGTGACGGCCGCAGTGGCCAAGAGGTGCAAGCTCTACATCGGCAACGATTCCGGGCCGATCCACATCGTGTCCGCGGTGGGCACGCCCATCGTCTCGATTCTGGCCTCCTCCAATCCGGGGAACTTCCGACCCCTGGCCGGGACCTTCCGGGTGGTCCAGCCGGATGTGCTGTGCGTGGGCTGCTTCCGCTTTCCGGGCTACATGGGGCTCCTCTGGGGGCTCCGTCTGCGCTGGTACAACGCCTGCCGGGCGATGGAGACCTTGGCGGTTGACCGGGTGTTTTCAGCGTGCCGGGACCTGTTGGCGACCGGGCGGAACGAGAATCCATGATCACATTGGGATTAGACATCGGCTGCATTTCGGTGAAGATGGCCTGCCTGGGAGAGGAGGAGGACCGCCCGCTCCTGGAGCGCATCGCCAGGGGAGGGGCCGGGTTCAAACTGCTCTCCAACGGGAACGCCGGGAAGCCCGTGCTCATCTCCCCGTATAAGAGGCTCCTGGGGCATCCCCTCCTCGCCTCCTCCGAGCTTTTGGAAAGCCTTCTCAGCCAAGCCGGGAACGTGCCGATCGCCGGGATGCGGTTGACCGGAAGGGGGGGGCGTTCCGCGGCCGAGATTCTGGGCGGGACGTTCGAGAACGAGTTCAAGGCCATCGCCCGGGCCGCAGAAGCCCTCTGCCCCGAGGTGCGGACGATCTTCGAGATGGGCGGAGAGACCTCCAAGTACATCCGGCTGGAGAAGGACCCCTCGGGGAGGCTGGGGATCGCAGACTACGAGGTGAACGGCGACTGCGCTGCGGGCACGGGATCTTTCATGGACCAGCAGGCCAGGCGCCTCCGTTACGCCCCGGAGGACATCGGAGGAATCGTATGCACGGCCACGTCCTGCGCCAGCATCGCCGGGCGGTGCTCCGTCTTCGCCAAGTCCGACATGATCCACGCCCAGCAGAAGGGCTTCTCGCCGGAAGCCATCCTCAAGGGCCTCTGCCTGGCCGTGGTGCGGAATTACAAGGGAAGCATCACCAAGGGCAAGAAGATTGAACCCCGGGTCGCCCTGATCGGTGGGCTGGCCGGGAACCAGGGCGTGACAGCGAGCATCCAGGAATTCTTCGATCTGAAAGACGAAGACCTCATCATCCCGGAAGCCCATGCCTTTTTCGGTGCCATCGGGGCGGCGCTTCTGGAGGCCTCGGAGAACGGCAACCCGGAGACCGCGGTTTCGAAACTGAGCCAGAAGGAGGTGGCCCGGTTGCGGGAGGCGGCCTCGATAAAGACCGTGGATTTCCCCACCGCGGAACGTCTCTCGCTGGAGAAGGTCCAGCTCTGGCGGGATCGCCTGAAACCCCATCCGCTCCCGGAGGACGCCAGCAGGGTCCCGGCCTATCTGGGGATCGACATCGGATCCGTGTCCACCAACCTGGTGGTGATCGATTCCGAGGGACGGATGCTCAAGGAGATCTACCTTCGCACCGAGGGCCGCCCCATCGAGGTGGTGGGCGCGGGACTGGACGAGATCGCCCGGGAGATGGGAGACCGGTTGATCATCCAAGGGGTGGGCACCACCGGCTCCGGCCGGGAGCTCGTCGGAGAGTTGGTCGGGGCGGACCTCGTGACCAACGAGATCACGGCCCACCACCAGGGGGCGAACTTCATCAGCCGGATCCTGGGGGGCGATCCCGTGGACACCATCTTCGAGGTGGGTGGCCAGGATTCCAAGTTCATCAGCATCGACCAGGGGGTGATCGTGGATTTCGCGATGAACGAGGCCTGCGCGGCCGGGACGGGCTCGTTCTTGGAGGAGCAGGCCGAGAAGTTGGGCATGAGCATCAAGGAGGAGTTCGCCCGGCTGGCCCTCTCCTCTCCGAACCCGGCTCGGCTGGGGGAGCGCTGCACGGTGTTCATGGAGCAGGATCTGAACGCCTTCCAGCACCGCGGGGCCACGCGCGGGGACCTGGCCGCGGGACTGGCTTATTCCGTGGTTCTCAACTACCTGAACCGGGTGGTGCGAGAGCGCAAAGTCGGCGAGGTGATTTATTTCCAGGGTGGGACGGCCTACAACGATGCCGTGGCCGCGGCGTTCTCCATGGTTCTGGACAAGCCCATCATCGTGCCGCCCTACAACGGGGTGATCGGCGCCCTGGGCATGGCCCTTCTGGCCCGGGATCGGATGGAGGTGAGGAAAGGACCCTCCCGTTTCCGGGGCTATGAGATCGGCAGGGTCCCCTACACATTGAAGGAGTTCGTCTGCCGGGCCTGCGGGAACATCTGCGAGATGCAGGAGTTCACCATCGAGGGCCAGAAGACCTACTGGGGCGACAAGTGCTCGGACCGGTTCCGGAAAAAGTCCAAGACCGAGCGTTCCCCTGTGATCCCGGACCTCGTGGCCCGGCGCGAGGAATGGCTTTACGAAGGCTACGAGGCTCCCCCGGAGGGCCCCGCAAAGGGCACGGTCGGGTTTCCCCGGGGGATGTATTTCTTTGACAAATTCCCGTTCTGGCGGGCCTTCTTCCAGGACCTGGGTTATCCGATTTTGCTTTCGGAAACCACCAACCGAAAGATCGTGGGCTATGGCACGGAGCTGGCTGTTGGAGAGCCTTGTTTTCCGGTCAAGGTGATACACGGCCACGTGGCCGACCTCCTCAAAAAGGGTGCGACCTTCGTGTTCCTGCCCAATGTGATGGACGAAGCAGGCTCGCCGGACGCCACATACTCTCACCTCTGCCCTTGGGGGCAGACCCTTCCCTGGGTTCTCCGGGCCGTGCCCTCGTTCGAGGGCGAACTGCACCGGTTCCTCACCCCGACCCTGCATTTCCGTTTTGGTCCTGGCAAAGTAAAGCGAGAGATTCAGAGCCTGGCCCAGCCTCTGGGTGTGTCCCGGAAAGCTCTGGAACGAGCCATCGAGGCCGGATACCGGGCTCAGGAGAGGTTCCAATCCCGACTCTACGCCGCGGGAGGGGAAGCCCTGGAGACCCTCAAGAAGAACGGAGAGCGAGGAATCCTCATCCTGGGCCGGCCCTACAATCTCTACGACCGGGATGTGAATGTGGATATCCTGGGGAAATTACGCCAGTACTACGGAGCGAACCTCATCCCCCTGGACTTCCTGCCCCTGGAGGACGTGGACATCCGGGATGTGAACACGAACATGTTCTGGAACTACGGACGGAAGCTCATCGCTGCGGCCAAACTCGTGGGCAGGGAGCCGAACCTGGAGCTCCTCTACGTCACCAACTTCAAGTGCGGCCCGGACTCCTACCTCAAGCATTTCATCCCCGCCGCCGCCCGAAAGCCCCTCCTTATCCTGCAGTTCGACGAGCACAACAACGATGCGGGGACCATGACGCGCTGCGAGGCTTTCCTGGACAGCAAAGGGATGATGTAAAATGTCCACCCTGAAAGGGTCGAATTTCACCGGCCGCACGATCTTCATCCCCACGATGAGCACCGGCGGCGCCCGGGCCGTGGCCGCGGTGTTCGGATCCTTCGGCATCCAGGCCGCCCCCACGCCACCATCGGACGAACGTACCCTGGCGATCGGGGCCCGCTACACCTCAGGGGACGAATGCTATCCCGAGAAGATCACTATCGGCGATGCCCTGCGCCTTCTGGAGGATGGTGCCGACCCCAGGAAGGTGGCCTTCTTCATGCCCACGACCCTGGGGCCCTGCCGTTTCGGCCAGTACAGCCAGCTCCTGCGCAAGGTGCTCAACGACAACGGGTACGGCGAGGCCATGATCGTCTCGCCCAGCAGCGCTGACGGCTACGGGGACATCGGCGGGAATCCCACGGCCCTGATGCGCTCGGCCTGGCGGGCCATCGTGTCGAGCGACCTCGTGCGCAAGCTCCTCCTGCGCACCCGCCCCTACGAGCTTTCCCCCGGGGCCAGCGACCGGGCTTACGCCGAATCCCTGGACGACCTCTGCGCGGTTCTGTCCAAGCCCCCGAACAAGATGAAGGTCCAATTGGGCGAGCTGGTTGCCTCCCTGATAAGGGCCCGGGACCGCTTCCGGAAGATCCCTCGCAAGGACGGAGACGACATCCTCGTGGTGGGGGTGGTGGGGGAGATCTTCTGCCGGCTGAACGCCTTCAGCAACGAGGACGTAATCCGCAAACTGGAGGCCCAGGGGGCCGAGGCCTGGCTCTCGGACATCTCGGAGTGGATATGGTACACCCATTCCGAGCGCCAGCGAAAGCTCAGGCTGGCCGACGAGCGTTTCTCCATGGGGATGCTCAAAGCCAAGATAAAGGGTCTGTTCATGCACAAGGACGAGCACGCCCTGCTCCTCCCGCTCCAAGAGGACCTGAGAGGCCGGGAGGAGTCGGAGATCGAGGACCTCATGGCCCACGGACGGCCCTACCTGCCCCAGGAGGGAGCGATGGGCGAGATGGTGGTCTCGATCGGCAAGGCGGTTTACCTTTACGAGAAAGGAGTGGACGGGATCCTGGATATCAGCCCGTTCACCTGCATGAACGGGATCGTCTCCGAGGCTATCTATCCCCGGGTTGCCAAGCGTTGCCAGGGCCTGCCCATCCGGAACTTTTACTTCGACGGGACCCAGGGCGACCTGGATCGGGACCTCGGGATCTTTCTGGAGCTCTGCCGGAGTTACCAGGGGAGGAAGCATCGGAATCCGCCCCACCCCGCGCGATGAGCAAGGCGTTCTGGATCCGCGCCGGAACGGGCCTGCTCCGCTTCCTGCCCTATGGGTGGGCCCGGACCATCGCCCTGGCGGCCGGGGACCTCTCCTGGCTTCTGCTCAAGGAGAGGCGGCGGATTCTTGAGGAAAACCTTTTTCGCACCGCTTCTGGAAAAGACAAGGAAACACGGCGTAACTTGGGGCGGGCCACCTTCCGCAACTTCGCCCTCTGTTTCATCGACTTTCTCAGGCTTCCCTTCCTGAGCAGGGAGGAGGTCATCCGACAGGTTGAGATCCATGGGCTGGAGAACCTCGATCAAGCCCTGGCTCAAGGCAAGGGGGCGATCCTGGTCACGGGCCACCTGGGAAACTGGGATTTCGCCGGAGCCTATCTGGCCGCCTTGGGCTATCCCATCCACGCCGTGGGCGAGGACCTCGACCCTGAGATCTATGCGGTCTACGAGCGGTACCGCGGGGCTACCGGCATGAAGATCATCTCGCTCTCCGGTGCGGCGCTCCCTTGTTTGCGGGTACTCAAGCAAAAAGAGCTTTTGGTCCTCGTCGGGGACCGGGCGATCCACGGCCAGGGCCTGACCGTGGATTTCTGCGGAGGCCGGCGGGTTCTCCCCGAGGGGCCAGCGGCCTTCGTGCTCAAAACCGGCGCTGCGCTGGTCATCGGGTACCTGGTCCTTAATCCCGGAGGTTGCGAAAAGCGGTACCGGGGGGTGATCAGCCCGGTGCTAACCCCCCAAGCCGCGGGAGCCCAAGACGTACCGGGATTCACCCAGGCTATCGCGGACGCCCTTTCCCAGGCGGTCAAGCGATATCCCGACCAGTGGTTCGTATTTCAACCCCAGTGGAAGTAATCGGACGACTAGCAAGATGACCTCAGGGCCCTTGAAGATTTGCCTCGTATCGGATATTTATTATCCCCATCCCGGAGGGGTGAGCGAGCACATCTACCACCTGGCCCAGAACCTGCGCCAGCGCGGGCACACGGTCAAGATCCTGACCGCGGATCACGGGGACAACAAAGGATACGATCACCCTGACATCCTGAGGGTCGGCCGCGCCTTGCCCGTCCCCGTCAACAAATCCATGGGGATGGTAACGATTGGCCGCAACCTCTCCGAGGAGGTCCAGGGAATCCTGGCGCGGGAGCAATTCGATGTGGTGCACATGCACGGCCCGCTGGCCCCCATGCTCCCTTTCCTGGCTCTGCTTCACTCTCACGCCACTAACTTCGCCACCTTTCATGCCGCCCACGAGGACTCCACAGGCTATGCCCTGTTCGGGCCCATCCTGCAGGGCTATTTCGATAAGCTCCACGGCCTGATCGCGGTCTCGCCCGTGGCCCGGGATTCCATCGCCAAATACTTTCCCGGGGACTATCGCATCATTCCCAACGGGATAGATGTGGGGAGGTTCGATGTGGGGATCGAACCGTTGGAGAAATTCCAGGATGGCAGCCCTACGATTCTTTTCGTCGGGCGCCTGGAGTCCCGCAAAGGCATCCGCTATCTCCTGCAGGCCTTCCCCTATGTCTGGGAACGCTTGCCCAAGGCCCGCTTGGTGGTGGTGGGCCCGGGAAAGGCCCGCACCCTCTACCGCTATTACTCCTCGAGCGAGGCCCGGGAACGGATCCTTTTCGAAGGGCTGGTTCCGGCCAAAGATCTCCCGCGCTATTACGCCAGCTGCGACGTGTTCTGCTCCCCGGCCACGGGCCAGGAGAGCTTCGGAATCGTACTCCTGGAGGCGATGGCCTGCGGCAAGGCCCTGGTGGCCTCGGACATCCCGGGGTACCGCTGCGTCGTGAGCCACGGCGAGGACGGAATGCTCGTGCCGCCGCGCAGCCCCAAGCGCCTGGCCGTGATGCTGTCCAAAGTCCTCTCCGACAAGGCCCTGCGCGAGCACCTCGGGGCCCAGGGGAGGCGCAAGGCGGAGCAGTATTCCTGGTTGCGTATCGCCGAGCAGGTCGAGGAATATTACCTCGAGGTGATGGCCCGGAGGAGCCGTTGAGCCGGAACGAGACCTTCACCTCGGTCCTCCGGATCCGGCAGTTTTTCCTTTTCGCCATCGGCCAGACCATCTCCCAGCTTGGCGACCAGCTCGATCACATGGCCCTGATCGGGCTGATCGGCGCCACCCACGCCGGGGGCTCCAGCGGGCCGGCCCTGGCCCAGCTGGCCATATTCTTCACCCTGCCGGTGATCCTGTTCGGGCCGGTGGTGGGGGTGCTGATCGACCGCTGGAACAAGAAGAAGACCCTGCTCGTCTGCGACTCCATCCGGGCCGCCCTGGTGGTGCTGATCCCGTTCGCCTACGCCTGGACGCGGAACCTCCTCTCGGTCTACGTCCTGGTCTTCTTCGTGTTCCTCCTCGGTCTGTTCTTCAACTCCGCGAAGATGGCGATCATCCCGGACCTCGTGGCCCGGCGCAAGCTGCTCTCGGCGAACGCTGTGAACAACTTCATCGGGCGCTTCGCCACGGTGATCGGGACCGTTTTCGGCGGGCTGATCGTGGGCTGGTACGTCTGGGAGAAGATCGGGTGGAAGGGCTATGCGGTGGGGTTCTATCTCGACGGCATTTCCTACGCGGTCTCGGTGGTGACCCTGGCGTTCGTGATGAGCAAGGCGGTGAAGCCCCGCGAGCCGGTCGAGGCCAAGCTCTCCCAGGATATGGGCGAGACCCTGCAGCGCGTGGAGCGGGTCTTCCTGGCGCTGTTCCAGGACCTGCGCGAGGTCTACCGCCTGATCCGGCGCGACCGGAAGCTTTTCTACGTCCTGGCCTCGGTCATCCTGCTCGCGATCCTCGGCGGATCGATCTACGTGCTCGTGATCGTCATCGTGCAGTCCCAGATGAAATGGGGGACCAAGGGGATCGGCTTCCTGGGCGGAATCACGGCCGGAGGGATGATCCTGGGTTCCTTCCTGATCGGGACCTTCGGCAGCAGGTGGGACAAGCGCCAGACGATCCTGCTCGGCTTCGTCACGATCGGCGTGATCATGGCCGCCTTCGCCCGCTCCTTCACCTTTGCCCTGCTTGGACCCCTGGCCTTTATCGGCGGGGCCATCCTGGCCCCGGTCATGATCTCCCAGGACACCCTCCTGCATGAGATCGTGCCCGCCGAGGCCCGGGGGCGGATCTTCTCCACGCGCGAGCTCATCCTGAACACCGCGTTCGCGCTCACCGCGGTGATCGTCGGGGCCGTGGTCACCCTGCTCCCGCTCCTCGGAGCCAGGGATCCCTACCGGGTGGCCCTGTTCGCCCTGGGCGCCCTGATCGTCCTCCTGGGCCTGATCGGGGAGGTCATGCTCCTGCGACGGGGCAAGGCCCGTTCCTCTTTGGCGGATGTCCCCAAGGGATAAGGGATGACGGACACCCTCCGCTACGACATCGTAGGGTTTCCCAAATTCCATTACCACGGGCTGCCCCTCGGGCTTTTCATCCTCATCGGCCTGCTCCTTCTGGCCGCGGGGTTCTATCTCCTCTACCGCCGCTGGAAGCGTGCCTACGGGCTTCCCGGGCTGTCCGCTGTCCCGGTCCTGGCCTACCACAAGGTGGACGAGCGCTGGGAGTGGGGCGGGACCCGCACCACTCCCCGGCAGTTCGCGGCCCAGGTGCGCTGGTTAAAGGAGGAAGGCTACCGCGCGATCCCGGCCTCGGAGGTGGCCCGGCTGGCCTCGGAGGGAAAGCGGCCCCCGCCCAAGTCCGTGGTTCTCACCTTCGATGATGCCTACGAGAGCGTCTATCAGAACGCCTTCCCGGTGATGAAGGAGTGCGGGTTCGCAGGCACGGTCTTTTTGATCACGGGCTACGCAGGCAAGTCCAATGCCTGGGACGTGAACTGGGGGGGGAGGAAATTCCATCACCTCTCCTGGTTCCAGGCCAGGAAGATGGCCGAGGAGGGCTGGGAGTTCGGCTCCCATTCCGTGAGCCATCCGGACCTCACGAAGATACCGGAAGCCGATGCCCTGGCGGAGCTCGTGAAATCCAGGGAAACGATCGAGCGGGAGCTGGGCAAGCCCTGCGAGCTCCTGTCCTATCCCTTCGGGCGGTACAACGAGAGGGTCCAGGTCCTGGCCAGGCAGGCGGGGTACAAGGCGGCCTTCGCCCTGTATCCGAAGAGGTCCAACCGGGATGAGGATATCTTCGCTCTGCGGCGCAAGGGGGTCTACCTCATCGATACCCTGTTCGACTTCCGGGTCAAGGTGGAGGAGCCGGCCTTCTGGTTTCCTTTCTCGGACCTCTCCGGGAGGCTGATCAACTGGTTCGCCACCGGGACGTTCGAAGTCAAAGGCTACCACCCGCCGGAGTAGGGTCGGGCCTTTCAATATCTCAATTTTTTAAGAAAGGGCCTGCTTAAAGGTTCAACAAAGCCAACCTATCACCCGCCAAAGACTTACCTTCCCGCTTTTTAGCTTCAATCCGCTTTCTACATCCCGGTTTTAAACCACAACCCAAGCTGTAACAAGGCATTATCCTAACACCTCCCGAGGTGTTCCCGCCAAGTTCCCACCAATTTGACGCCAATTTCACGCCAACTTCACGCCAATTTGACGCCAAGTTCACGCCAACTTGACGCTAATTATTCCAGCACCAAGGTACTTGACAAAGGAGTGGTAAACACGAGTATAATAATCAGCGCAGGCTGATTATTGGGGTTAGACGGTTGGACGGTTCGACGGTTGGACAGTAAAGGAGGTTAATCGGTTAGCCGGTTAATCCGTTCACCTAACCAACAAAGCACAAAGAGACGAACGCTTAGTAACTGAGGAAGGAGTAAGAGATGGCAAAGGTAAGGTCGCCCCTGCACAGCATCGGCTTGCGGGGCCGGATGGCGGACGGGTTCGTGTTCACGGAATGGCGGGGGATCAGCTGCATGCGAACCTTCGTGATGCCCAGCCAGCCCAGGACCCAGAGGAGAGAGCAGGTCTGGAAGACCACGCCTGTCGTGACCCGGGCCTGGGCAGGCCTATCGGACCCGGAGAGAGCACAGTGGGACGCGTTCACACTTCTGGTCAAGCCGATAGACCCCACCCTGGGAAGGGAGAGCCACTGGTCCGGGTACAACGCCTATCTCTCCGTGAACCGGGTCCTGGCCGACGCGGGGTTATCCCTGGTCATCCAGCCCCCGGGCATCCCCCAGCCCAATCCGCCGGAGAGGTTCAGACTCAGAAATCCAAGCCCGGGAGTCGTGCGCATCCGCTGGGAGCCACTGCCAGCAGGGACTTTGATAGACCTCTGGCTCAACCAGGGCAAAGCCTCCCGCAAAGCCTACCCCTCCAAGTTCAACCACCTGGTCTACGCCGACGGCACCACCGGCCTCCATGTCCTCTCGGGAATCCCTGCGGGAACAAGGGTAGCAGTCAAAGGCCGGGTCGTAAGGCCCGACGGCGGAAAGTCGTACTACGCGCAAGCCGAGATCGTTGTCTAAACCCCAAAGGGTTGCTGATTTCGCGGTGAGAAATGTGAATTCAGCATAGGGAACCGTTAGCTTTTACTTGCCACCCCTTGACAGCAGGCTTACCCTTCTGGTATAGTAAGGCCACAACAAGGCAGCCAAGGCTGGAGTCAGGCAAACCCGGTTGAGGAGGAAGCCTTAAAAGAATTAGACGCTGGAAGAGGCCCCGTTTCCGGGGCGGGTGAAAGACAGCTAACATCACCCTATACTCAGCGTCCTTTTCTTTTCCCCCGGCCCCCTCGAAACCCCGGTGTCCTGCGCCGTGACGGCTTAAACTAAATAAACAACCAAACCAACGGGGGCGGGGCATCGCGCCGCCCCCCGGAAAAGGAAAGGCCTCAAAAATGCCTTGGTGGAGTTCAATCCCTTGGATTAAGTTACTTCCTCCCTTCTTAATGGTCGTGACTTCCTTGGTTAAGGAGGTTCTGCCCAAAGAAAGAAAGGTTTTTAAATATATACTCATACCTTTGCTGGTTCTATTCTTCCTTGCTACCGTGCTATTTATCGTTCAAGATCATCGGACCTCCATTGATTCAAAAAGGAGGGAATCAGAAGCCACCATCCAAACACATGCCGACCTCGATTCATTAAAGAGGCTATACGGCCCTATCGCAGAGATCGCCAAAGGCAAATATCCTAATTTAACAGACAAAAATGCCATTCTACAGCTTACAGCGAGAATCGAAGCAGCTGAGAAGGCTGCTAATCCAGCCCCTTTAGCAACTAGGCTTCGAGGGCTCCTTGAAGAAATTGACCCGAAAATAATCCCGGCGCTCAAGACAGGTCACACTGGCTTTGAAGGCGGTATCACTGCATCACAGTTCACACGACTCCAGACAATTGCGAACGAAAGTGGGGCGAAGGAGTACATCAGGATCGATCCAGGGAGTGTGCGCATGGGCATCGGTATGGGCCCGGAGGGCGTGACATACAACGTAGCCTTCAAACTTAACCCCAAGTTATTACAGCAACCATGACAAATGCTAAAAGAGCTAGCTGCTGGCCTGCGGGGCCACCTGCGGGTGGCCCTGGATAAGCCCAAAGAGGGAGTATCGCCATGACAGAGACATATAAAAACTTGCTCTACTACGGGGACAACCTGGATGTGATGCGGCGGCACATCAAGGAAGAGACGGTTGACCTCGTGTATCTGGACCCGCCTTTCAACTCCAATGCGAATTACAACGTCCTATTCGCGGAAAAAGATGGGAGCAAAGCCGCAAGCCAGATTCAGGCTTTTACGGACTCCTGGACATGGAACCAGGAAGGCGAATCCACATATGCCGAGATTATGACTGCTGGGGGGCGCGTAGCCGATTGCCTTCATGCGTTCCGGACCTTCCTGGGCGAATGCGACATGCTGGCCTATCTTGTGATGATGGCCCCGCGCCTTGTGGAATTGCGGCGGGTCCTTAAGCCAACCGGAAGCATCTACTTGCACTGCGACCCGACGGCAAGCCACTACCTCAAGATGTTGATGGATGCGGTGTTTGGGGCGGTGAACTTCAGGAATGAGATCACGTGGAAGCGCACGAGCGCCCACAGCGACGTGGGACAAGGTGCCGTCCACTTGGGACGCATCCACGATATTATCCTATGGTTCACGCGTTCTGACGCACCAGTTCGCAACCCGGTTCACCTTCCCTACTCGCCAGAATATATCGAAAAGATATTTCGGTACGTAGACGAACACGGTCGGCGTTACCAGACCCAGCCGCTCCATGCGAAGCAACCAGGCGGCGACACTCGTTATGAGTGGAAGGGCCAGTATCCGCCGACAGGTCGCTATTGGGCGTTTTCAAGAGCGAACATGGAGAAACTGGATAGGGAAGGTCGCATTATCTACAGCAAGACCGGGGTACCCCGATACAAAATTTACCTTGATGAATCCGCGGGGAGACCGCTACAGGACCTCTGGGATGACATCAGCCCCGTCCACAATTCTCCGAAGGAACGACTTGGATATCCCACTCAGAAGCCCGAGGCGCTCTTAGAGCGCATTCTGGAACTGGGCAGCAACGAAGGCGATCTGGTGCTTGACCCGTTCTGTGGCTGCGGGACCACGATTGCCGCCGCGCAGAAGTTGGGCCGCTCGTGGATCGGGATAGACATCACGCATCTTGCCATTAACTTGATCAAGACCCGGCTCAAGGATTCCTTTGGCGAGTCCGCCGCCTACCAGGTGATAGGCGAACCCGTAAGCGTGGAGGATGCCGAACGGCTGGCCGAGTCCGAGCCATTTCAATTCCAATGCTGGGCGCTTGGTCTTGTGGGGGCCCGGCCCGGGGGTGAGCAGAAGAAGGGTGCGGACCAAGGCATTGATGGACGGATCATCTTCCAGGGGGAAAAGACAGGAACTTTTGAAAGCGTGATCCTGTCCGTGAAGGCCGGGCATACCGGAGTTGCACATGTCCGCGACCTGAAGGGCGTGCTGGAGCGGGAGAAGGCAGTGATCGGGGTCCTTATCTCGATGCAGGAGCCCACTGCACCTATGAGAACAGAAGCAGTCACGGCGGGATTCTACGAATCCGAAACCTGGGGCCAGAAATATCCAAAAGTACAGCTTCTCACTGTGGCCGAACTGCTGGCCGGGAAGAAGGTTGAAATGCCTCCGATCCGCCAAGTGAGCGCCACGTTCAAGAAGGCCCCTAAGGCGACGAAGAAAGGGGAGCAAGGGGTATTATAGGTGTGATGATATACCTGTAGAGGCGGAGCCGCCCACGGGAAAACGAAGGAGCTAAAGATGAAAGAAAAACTTCGAGGGATTGAAGAGCGCGAAGCAAAATGGGGCCAGAAGATGATAGAGGTTAAAGTGCGTTTCTGGACCAACGGCCTTGCTGTGGTAAAAGGCAATATAAAACCGATGTATGCAAAGGGTTCGGGAGTTGTACGAATTAAGAAAAACCGAGCTCACGGCATAACGCCGGGGCGGCCCATCCATTTCAGGTCCTTAATGGACTTACCCGCAAAGATAGAGAAGCTCCTCATCCAAGAGGGTATTTTGATCCGTCGTAGCAGGCAGATGCACAAATATATCTCCTAACAAAACACAAAGGACTTAAGGGTGAAACCCTAATGGACAAGAGGAGGTTACCGTGAAATTATTCGCGTTCTCAAAGCAACTCACGTTCTGTGTCATTTGCGGAGCAAGCATTTCCATATTACCCAGCCTTGTCGCCGCTGGCTGGGTCCCTCTAACCTCGGGCACAACCGAAGCCCTTTTCTCCGTCTATTTCCCCGTGGATGCTCTAACCGGGTATGCTGCGGGGGAGCGGGGTATCATCCTGAAAACCACGAATGGGGGAGCAAGTTGGGTCTCCCAGAACTCGCCGACAAACGAAAATATTTTCTCCGTCTCTTTTCCCTCTGATGCCTCCACCGGGTTCGCCGTGGGTGGCTCTGGCAGAATTGAGAGGACCACGAACGGAGGCACGGACTGGGTCTCGCAAACTTCGGGTACATCCGAAATTCTTCAGTCTGTCCATTTCCCCCTGAATGTCTTAACCGGGTATGCCGTGGGGAATAGCGGTACCATCTTGAAGACCACGAATGCGGGAGCGGCATGGGTTACCCTGTCCTCGGGCACATCCACTGCCATTTTAGCTGTCCATTTCCCTACAGATGTCTTAACCGGCTATGCCGCGGGGGGAGTCGGCACCATCCTGAAGACAACGAATGCGGGAGCGGCCTGGGTCACCCTGACCTCGGGCATACCTGTTGCGCTGAATTCTATCCATTTTCCCGTGGATGCTCTCACTGGGTATGTCGTTGGCTCTTCTGGCACTATCATGAAGACCATGGATGGAGGAGGGGTCTGGCTCGGCCAAACATCGGGCACAACCAATTATCTTCGCTCAGTCCATTTCCCCATGAATACCTCAACCGGGTATGCCGTTGGGGATAGCGGCACCATCCTGAAGACCACGGATGGGGGAGCGAACTGGTATCCCCAGACATCGGGCACAACCAATCATCTTTGGTCGGTCCATTTCCCCGTGGATATCTCAACTGGGTATGCTGCGGGGTGGTATGGAACCATCCTGAAGACCACAGACGGGGGGATTGGGGTGGAGGAAAACACAGAGGTTAGAGGTCAGAGGTTAGAGGTCAGAGTAACGGCAAAACCGAACCCTTTCACCACCTTCGCTCAGGTCCCCGGGCACAAGGGGGAGAGGTTCACGATGTACGACATCGCGGGTAGGAAGGTCGGGACGTATAAGGGAGACCGGGTCGGAGAGGGGCTGGCGCCGGGGGTGTACTTCCTCCGTACCTCAAATAACAATGATAAGCCTCTGCGGATAGTGAAGGTTAAGTAGGAATTAGTGACTGGCGACTAGTTACTTGGAACGGCAAAAGAGCAGGGAATAGGGATCAGGGGTTAGGGACTAGAAAACCTGGATTCCGGGTCAAGCCCGGAATGACGTCATAAAAACGGGCCACCTTTCGGTGGCCCGTTTGATTCTGCAATCCAAAATCCTCAATCCGCGCTCCGCATTAAAAAGCCCTCTTGACTTCGCTTATCAAATATGCTATGCTATATTTTTACGTTCTGTCCGGGCGGGACAGGATTTCAGCTCTTAATGAGAAAGGAGCAAAGGATGAGAAAGGGTTTAGTGGTTCTGGCCTTGCTTTTGGCCGGCACGGCTTGGGGGGCGGAGGATCTTTCGCTTCCCGGCATTCACCAGGTGACCGGGACGGCCCCGGACGGGGCGCTTCAAGTGAAGACGGTCCTGGTCCCGACCCCCGGGGCGGTCCCCAGGGTGCTGTCCTCGCAGCCGGCGCGGCTTGCGGCACCCGCGGCCCGCTCGGTGCTCGCGCCCCTGGACGTGATGGCTGCAGTCCCCTCGCCCTGGCCGCTCTCCCGCGAGACGCGGGGCGGGGCCGGGATTCTGGCCGCGATCCTCTGGGTGGACCGCGCCCACCAGTACGCCATCTCCAACAACATGGCCATCTCCGGGACCGGGCAGACCGTGCTCGCCGGCTGGTACCTGAACAACGAGCGAACCTCCTGCTACCGCATGTCCGGGGCCGGGACCCCGCTGTGGGTCTACAAGATGCCACGCAACGGGCTGTGGAGCAACAACGTCTGGGTCGGGGCCTCCGGGACCGGAGGGGTGCTCTCCGCGGTGACCTCCTCGGACGGGCCGACCTACAAGTGGGACGGCCCCTCCCCGATGCCCAGCTGGATGTACAACAACGGCGACCCCGGCGCGGTCCTGGCTGTGTCCCGGGACGGCTCAAGGATCGCCGTGGCCTCCACCGGACTGAAGCTCTATGTTCTGAACGCCGCGACCGGGGACACGGTGCTCACCCGGCCCTACAATTCCACCCGCGGGCTCTACGGGGTGGACCTCTCCTCGGATGGCAGCGTGGTCACGATCTCGACCTACGACTCCGTGGAGGTCTGGCGGAGCGGCGTGCGCGCCCCCAACGTCCCGAACTACGGCCAGACCCCGGCCAAGATCTCCGGGGACGGCAGCACCATCGTGACCGGCGACTTCTCGGCCAGCGTGCGGACCTACCGCTGGAACGGGAGCTCCTACGCCTCCCTGTGGACCAGCAACACCGGCCATCCCTGGGTCACGGCCGTGGACATCTCCGCGGACGGGAACTGGGTCGTGGCCGGAACTTACCAGTACAGCCCCTCGAACATGGGCAAGGTGTTGTTCTACAACATCGGCTCCTCGACCCCGCGCTGGGAGTACAACAACTACCTGGACTACGTGGCCAGCGCAGCCGTGAGCGACACCGGAGCCTTCGCCATTGCCGGAAGCTGGGGGGACATCAACGGCTCGAGCGGGGACGTCATCTCGATCTTCGGCCGGGCGGATTCCATTCCCATTCTCGCTGTGCCTTCCAGCAGCGAGCCGGGCTCATCCTTCGCCGTGGACATCGCCGGGGACGGGAGCTATGCCACAGCCGGGGGCAAGGCTGTGCATGCCCGGCAGATGGGGAACGGAGGCTACGTCTACGGCTTCCAGATCCGCACCTCCTCCACCCACGACGTGGCCTCGGCCAGCATTGACAGCCCCCCGGAGCTCCTCCAGGTCGGCCAGAGCTTCACTCCCCAGGCGACCTATTCCAACCCCGGAACCTCCACCGAAAGCTTCCCGGTGGCCCTGGAGATCTTCGACTCCCTGGGCACGCGGATCTACAACGCCTCGGGCAACGTCACGAGTCTGGCTCCCGGGGCAACCCAGCAGGTTTCCTTCTCGCCCAGCTGGACCGTACCCTCCCAGGGCTGGTTCCGGGTGCGGACCATCGCCCAGCTCTCCACGGACCAGTTCCGGGGAAACGACACCCTCGCCGCTGTCTCCCGGGCCTGGCACGACGTCGGGGTGCAGGCCATCTCGGCCCCCTTCGCGGAGATCACGATCAACTACGGCATGAACCCGATCGGCAAGGTGGTGAACCTGGGGACCTACACCGAGGACTTCTCGGTCTACTGCTCCATCCGGGATTCCTTGAATTCTCTGGTCTACGCGGACACGGTCCAGGTCTCCGGGCTGGCCCCTTACGCGACCACGAACGCGCCCTTCGCCCGGTCCTGGGCTCCGAGCCGGACCGGGACCTACACCGTGCGGGTCTACACCGCCCTGTCCGGGGACTACCGCCCCCAGAACGACGCCCTCCAATCCTCCTCGGTCTGCACCTACGAGATCATCTACGACGACGGGGGCTATGAATCCTTCTACTGGGTGGGCCGGCAGGACAACGACAAGTTCTACGTGCGCTACACGCCCACGGTCGCTCCGCCTTTGGACTTCACCCGCGGGCGGATCATGGTCAACATGGCCAACACGCCCTTCGACTACGTGATGCTCTGCCCGGACGACGGGTCGGGCAAGCCGGACACGGCGAACCCCCTGCAGGTGGTGAACGACGTCCGCGCGCCCTCGGCCCCGGGCTGGATGACCTTCGACCTGAGCATCCACCGCACGACCTCCGCGGATGTCTGGATGGTGGCCCACTGGCCCCCCGGGTCCCCGGCCATGGGGATCGGCGCGGACATGGCCCAGCCCAGGGACAACCGCTCCTACTTCTCCTCCAACCAGGACACTTTCTATAGGTGGACTGCGCACGACTGGATGATGCGGCTCCTGCAGTCCACGGCGGTCGGAGTGGAGGAACTGACTCCTTCCGGGATTCCGCTTCGCTTCGACCTGGCCCAGAACACCCCCAATCCCTGGAGGGCCGGGACGAAGATATCCTACGCCCTTCCTCACGAAGCGCAGGTATCGCTGCGGGTATACAATCCTACGGGGCAGTTAGTGCGTACCCTGGTGAACGGCAGGGAATCAGCCGGTTTTAAGCAGGCTGCCTGGGACGGCCGGGACGACTTCGGACGGCGGGTTCCCTCCGGCGTTTACTTCTACCGGCTCCAGGCCGGTTCCTTCCTGGAAGCCCGGAAGATGGTGTTGGTCAGATAGCTTCCCGTCAACTTTTAGAGAGAGGAGGCCCCCGCTGGATGGCGAGGGCCTCCTCTAAACCCAGGAACCCGCCTCCCTTTTTATGGAGATCGTAAACCGCAACCGCGTCCAGGCTATCGTCACCAAGGACACCTCGGAGATCCGGGAGATCCTCGCCCCCCGCAACTCCGCAATCCAGCGCCAGAGTCTGGCCGAGGCCATTCTTCACACCGGCCAGGCCACTCAGGAGCATTACCATGCGACCTCTGAGGAGATCTACTATGTTCTCCGGGGGACCGGCCGGATGCGCATCGAAGGGGAGACGAGGGACGTGGAGACCGGGGATGGCATCGCCATCCCTCCGGGCAAGGGCCACAAGCTCTGGAACACGGGGAGCGGAGACCTGGTCTTCCTCTGCCTCTGCGTCCCGCCCTACGAGCACGACGACACCGTGCTCACCGAAGGCTCGTGATTTCTTAGGGGAGAACTTATCGGGGATATTAACCCGAGACCCGTCTCCCTGAGATGCGAAAAGGCCTCCCCGTCTCTTGACAGTGGGGGGGCATTGATGTTAAAATATCAGTTTCCCGACTGGAAGGAGATAAGGATTGCCGCAAGCCCTGTCGTTTGAGTTGTCCTCTCCGGGCCGTAGGGGGGTCGCCCTGCCGGACCCCGACGTCCCGCCCAAGCCCGTTTCCTCCCTGGTCCCGGCGTCCCACCTCCGTCCCGAGGGCCCGGACCTTCCGGAGCTCTCCGAGCCGGACGCGATGCGCCACTTCGTGAACCTCTCCACCCTGAACCATCACGTGGACAAGGGATTTTATCCCCTGGGGTCCTGCACCATGAAGTACAACCCCAAGGTGAACGAGGATGTGGCCCGGCTGTGCGGGTTCGGAAACGCCCATCCCCTGCAGACGACCGAGACCGCCCAGGGGACGCTCCGCCTGATGCACGAGCTGGCCCGTGCCCTCTGCGAGATCGGAGGCCTGGACGAGGTGACTCTGCAGCCCGCGGCCGGAGCGCACGGGGAGATGACCGCGGTGAAGATGGTCCGGGCGTATCACGCCAAGCGGGGCAATCCCCGGAAGAAAATCCTCATCCCGGACTCCGCGCACGGCACCAACCCGGCCAGCGTGGCCATGACCGGATACCAGGCCGTGACCATACGGTCCAATGCCCAGGGCCTCCTGGACCCGGGGGAGGTCGCCCAGGCCATGGACGAGGAGGTGGCCTGCCTGATGGTCACCAACCCCAATACCCTGGGCCTGTTCGAAAAGGAGATCACAAACGTCGCGGGGATCGTGCACGCCAAAGGCGGGCTGATGTACATGGACGGCGCCAACCTGAACGCCCTCCTGGGCATCGCGCGTCCCGGGGACATGGGGTTCGACCTGGTTCATTTCAACCTGCACAAGACCTTCTCCACGCCCCATGGCGGGGGAGGGCCGGGGTCCGGCCCGGTCGGCGTCCAGAAAGGCCTCATCCCCTTCCTGCCCGTGCCGAAAGTTAAGGTCAGGGGCCAGGGGGAATACTATCTCGATCACGCGGGCCCGGACTCCATCGGCAAGGTGCACGGGTTCTACGGAAACTTCGCGATGATGGTCCGGGCCTACGCCTACATCCGCATCATGGGTGCGGCGGGATTGAATCAGGTCGCCCGCGACGCCATCCTGAACGCCAACTATATCCTGGCGCAGCTAAAGGACACGTATCTCTTGCCCTACCCCGGGCCCTGCAAGCACGAGGTCGTGCTCTCCGGAGACTGGCAGAAAGACAGGCACGGGGTGAAGACCCTGGACATCGCCAAGCGTCTCCTGGATTTCGGGTTCCATGCCCCGACGATCTACTTCCCGTTGATCGTGCACGAGGCCCTGATGATCGAGCCCACCGAGACCGAGAGCCGGGAGACGTTGGACGCCTTCATCGCGGCGATGAAAACCATCGCCCGGGAGGCCGAGAGCGATCCGGACAAGGTGAAGGCCGCGCCGCACAATACCCCGGTCTCCCGCCTGGATGAGGCCCGGGCCGCGCGGGACATGAACATCCGCTACCGGAAGGGATAGCTTGCCCAACTGGGGCGGGGCTTTCGAAGAAACCCCCTGGTCGGTTTCTCCCGAGAGACAGAAGGCGCTCATCGAGAAGCTGGCGACCAAGATCGTGGAGATGCGCCTCACCGCTCCGGCCATCTTCCTTCTGGAATCGTCCAAGCCGCTCTCCTTCCTCGGCAGCCAGGCCCTGGTCTTCCTCCAGCCGGTGGTTCAGGCCGTGTTCCCGTTCAAGGAATACCAGGAGATCGCGGTCATGCTCGAGGAGCGGGAGAACGTGGAAAGACTGATCGTCGAGATCGAGAGACAGGACGCCGGGGAGAAGGCACCGGGAAAGAAGGAAACGAATCCACCATCCAGCGAAGGGAAAGCGTCATGACCAAGGCTACAGCGAAAGGGTTCTTGCGGGACCACTTCAAAAGGAGAGGGTACCTCAAGATCAAGAAGCCCTCGCGCACCTCTCACGGAAGCTATGAGCTGCGCTTCTCCACCTCCCTCCCCAAGGAGAAGGCCAAAGTCCTGGAAGCGATGAAGGCCCTGGGCTTCACGCCCGGCCGGGCCTTCGCCAAGCACTCCCAGACCATCGTGCCCTATTACGGGGCGGAGCAGGTGGAGGCCTTCAAGAAGATGGTGGGCGTGCGCAAGAAAGCGGCGGCCCCTAAGCGCAAGCGCTTCGGGCGCAGGCGTTAAATCATCACGGCGTCCTCTCGAGGAGAAGGCATGAACCTGGATCCCAACAAGATTCAATCCATCCTGGCCACGGACTGCGGCTCGACCACGACCAAGGCGATCCTGATCGAGAAACAGGGCGAGAGCTACCGCCTGATCGTGCGCGGCGAAGCCCCGACCACGGTGGAGGCCCCGTTCGAGGACGTGACCAAGGGGGTCCTGAACGCGGTCCGGGAAGTCGAGGAGCTGGCCGGGCGCAAGATCCTGGAAGGCGAGCGGATCGTCACGCCCCAGGCGGGCAAGGAGGGCGTGGACCTCTATCTCTCCACCTCCTCGGCCGGAGGGGGCCTGCAGATGATGGTCGCGGGCGTGGTCAAGACGATGACCGCGGAGAGCGCGGCCCGCGCGGCCCTCGGGGCCGGGGCGATCGTGATGGACACCCTGGCCAGCAACGACGGCCGCCTGCCCCACGAGCGCATCGAGCGCATCCGCACCCTGCGGCCGGACATGATCCTCCTCTCGGGGGGGATCGACGGGGGCACGATCACGCACGTGGTGGAGATGGCCGAGCTGATCGCGGCCGCAGACCCCAAGCCGAGGTTCGGGACCGGATACGAACTTCCGGTGATCTACGCCGGAAACAAGGACGCCCGCGGGGCTGTGGAAAAGACCCTCTCGGCCAAATCGGCCCTGAAGACCGTGGACAACCTGCGGCCGGTGCTGGAGCGGGAGAACCTGGCTCCGGCGCGGAACGCGATCCACGACCTGTTCATGGAGCACGTGATGGCCCACGCCCCGGGGTACAAGAAGCTGATGTCCTGGACCCCGGTGCCGATCATGCCCACGCCCGGGGCCGTGGGATTGATCATCCAGACCGTGGCCGAGCGGGAGAAGATCACGGCCGTGGGGGTGGACATCGGCGGGGCTACCACGGACGTGTTCTCGGTGTTCCAGAACGTCTTCAACCGGACCGTGTCCGCGAACCTGGGGATGAGCTATTCCATCTCCAACGTGCTGGCCGAGACCGGCCTGGCGAACATCCTGCGCTGGGTGCCGTTCGAGATGGACGAAGCCGACCTGCGGAACCGCATCCGCAACAAGATGATCCGCCCGACCACCATCCCGCAGTCCCTGCAGGAGCTCGAGATCGAGCAGGCCATCGCCCGGGAGGCCCTGCGGCTGGCCTTCATCCAGCACAAGAGCATGGCCGTGGGCCTGAAGGGGGTGCAGCAGGAGCGCACGATCTCGGACGCCTTCGACCAGACGGCCACGGGCGAGACCCTGATCAACATGATGGACCTGAACATCCTCATCGGGTCGGGCGGGGTCCTGTCCCACGCCCCGCGGAGGGCGCAGTCGGCCCTGATGATGATCGACGCCTTCGCCACCTGCGGGGTGACCATGCTGGCCGTGGACTCGATCTTCATGGCCCCGCAGCTGGGCGTGCTCTCCACCGTCCATCCCCAGGCGGCCACCGAGGTCTTCGACAAGGACTGCCTGATCCGGCTGGGAAGCTCGGTGTGCGCGGTAGGCGAGGGAAAGGAGGGGACGACGCCCTGCTTCAAGATCAAGATCACCCGCCCCAGCGGGGAGGTCCTGGAAGGGACGGTCAACGCCGGGCAAATGGCGCTCCTCCCGCTCCCGGTCCTGGAGAAAGCCAGGGCCGTGATCGAGCCGTCCCGGAACTTCGACCTGGGCGCCGGCAAGGGAAAGGTCCTGGAGACCGAGGTGGAAGGCGGGGTGGTGGGCGTCGTCCTGGACGGCCGGGGACGGCCGCTGGTCCTGCCCGAGGACAGGGCGAAGCGGGTCCAGAAACTGCAGGAGTGGAACAAGGCCCTGAACATCTACCCCGGTTAATGGGACTCCTCCATGTCTGATAAAATGGATCTGGCTCTCAGCCCGATGATCAACATCCCACAGCCCACAGCCAACAACTGAAATGCCCATCCGGATCCAGGGAACGCCATGGCCCAAGGAGATGGAGGTCTTCCTGCAGGAGACCAAGCGGCAGGCCTTCGTCTGCCTGACGCACATCGTCCAGCCCACGGTGGAGCTCCTGCTCGAAAACCTCCCGCCCCGGGTGAAGCTCCGGGTGCTGGTCCGGATCGACAAGATCACCCTGCACGCCGAAAGCCTGAAGCGGCTCATCGACCGCCCGAACTGCGAGGTGCGGGTCCTGAAGAACCTGAACAGCAAGATCTACCTCCTGGACGGGGAGCTGGCGGTCTTGGCGGGCTCGAACCTGACCCGGGACGGGCTGGAGCACAACGTGTCCTTCGACGTCGTGGTGGACGACCGCAAGGCGGCCGGGGAGCTCCTCGCCCGGCTGGAGCAGTACTGGAAGAATGCCGAGGAGGTGAAGGACGTCTCCGCGGCCCTCCAAAGCAAGAGCCAGGCTTACGGGGCCTGGGTGGACCCGCTCCGGGCCAAGGCCATCGAGTTCCTCTCCTACGAGGACGTGCTGGTGGAGAGGCTGCGGACCAAGCTCGCGGAGAACCCGGACGATGCCGGCTCCCATCGCCGTCTGGGCGACCTGCTCCGCATCCGGGGCGACCGGGTCGCAGCCATGGAGGCCTACCGCCGGGCCCTGAGCCTGGATGAGGACCTGAACGAGGCCCGGGTCTCTCTGGCGAAGTGCCTCTGGGAGCACGGCGACCCGGAGCACTGCCTGGAGGAGGTCTTCGAGGTCCTGAAAAGGGACAAGGCCAACGCCGACGCCTACTACCTGTCCGCCATCGTCTATGAGAAGCGGGGGGAGGAGTCCATGGCCGTGGCCGCCCGCAAGGAGTACGAACGGCTGTCCGGAGGCAAAGCCTCGGCTTAACAAGATAAGAAATGATCGATTTCCAGGGTCCTCTTACTAATCTGTCTAAGGGAGTTTAACCGCACATGGCTCATGCATATACCCCCGGTCTCCGCGTGACGGAACGCACCGTGCTCCGCAAGGAGCGCCGGCTTCCCCTCAAGGGCGAGGTGGTGGTCAAGGAGGGGCAGGAGGTCAAGGCCGAGACCATTGTGGCCAAGACCAACCTGCCGGGGTCGGTCCAGACCGTGAACGTGGCCGGGATCCTGGGCATCCTGCCCGAGGACGTCTCCGAGTCCATGCTCAAGAAGGTCGGGGACCCGGTCGCCAAGAACGAGGCCATCGCCCAGAGCAAGGGGTTCTTCGGGCTGTTCAAGTCGCAGTGCAAGGCCCCGGCCGCCGGGACCATCGAGAACGTCTCCACGATCACCGGGCAGGTCATCCTGAGGGAGCCGCCCCTGCCGGTGGAGATCGCGGCCTACATCGACGGCAAGGTCGTGGAAGTCATCCCCCAGGAGGGGGTGGTGATGGAGACGACCGCGGCCTTCGTGCAGGGCATCTTCGGGGTGGGAGGCGAGACCACGGGCATCATCGCCATGGCCACGGACGACCCCAAGAGCGTGCTCAGCCCTGAGATGATCAAACCCGAGCACAAGGGCCGGATCGTGGTCGGCGGGGCGTTCGTCACCTCCCCCTCCATCGCCCGGGGCATCGAGGTCGGGGCCAAGGCCATCGTGGTGGGCGGGATAGACGACGCGGACCTGAGGGAGTTCCTGGGCTACGACATCGGGGTCGCCATCACCGGCTCGGAGAAGAAGGGCATCACCCTGGTCATCACCGAGGGGTTCGGAAAGATGGCCATGGCCCACCGGACCTTCGACCTCCTCAAGTCCAAGCAGGGCTTGAAGGCCTCGGTGAACGGGGCCACCCAGATCAGGGCCGGGGTGATGCGGCCCGAGGTCATCGTGCCGCTCATCGGAGCCGGCGCGGTCGCCCGGCCGGACGGCCTGGATGCGGTGCAGGGACTGACCGAGGGCAGCCCGGTAAGGGTCATCCGCGAGCCGTACTTCGGAAGGCTGGGAAAGGTGAGCGCCCTGCCCTCGGAGCTGCAGAAGCTGGAGACCGAGTCCCACGCCCGGGTCCTGGAGGTGGAGTTCGAGGACGGCAAACGGGCCATCGTCCCCAGAGCGAACGTGGAAATGATAGAAGGGTAACACCAGACCTGTCATATAAAGGGGATGCCCCAAGGGCATCCCCTTGTTCATTGGAATAAAAGGTCAACAAAGTTAACCTCCATTTTTTAAAAGACTTAGAGGTAGACTTTTAAAACCCAGCCCTCCTCAAAGCCACCCTCTTTAAAGCGTAACCCAAAGCAAACCAACATGCTGTACGAACACATCCCAAGGTGGTCTCACGGTGTTCTGACGGTCTTCCGACGGTGTTCTGGCGGTATTCTGGCGGTGTTCCGGCGGTATTCTCGCGGTATTCAGGCGGTATTCCCGAGGTCTTCCCTCGGTTTGCTCCAACGATTTTGTCACCTCTGAGGAGTAAAAATTTAATGCTTAGGTACTTGACAAAGGAATGGTAAACACGATTATAATAGGGATGTGAAAAGTGAAGCGTGAAATGTGAAAGGTAGAAAGGAGTAAAAGATGGCAAAGGTAAGAGCGCCGTTACACAGCATGGACCTGCGGGGAAGGATGGCCGACGGGTTCGTGTTCTCGGACTGGAAGGGCATCCCCTGGATGAGGACCTTCATCATGCCCAGCCAGCCCAGGACCGCAAGGAGGGAAGCGATGTGGGCCACCTTCCCCAAGGTCAGTCGGGAATGGGCCAAGCTCACGGATTCGGACCGGACCAGGTGGGACGAGTTCGCCGTCCTGATCAAGCCCATGAACCACACCCTGGGACGAAAAGGCAACTGGTCGGGTTTCGACGCCTACGTGTCCATGAACACCGTCCTGGGAGACGCGGGACTGGCCCTCGTCACCCTGCCCCCGGCACTGCCCCTGCCCAACCCGCTGGAGAGGTTCAGACTCAGAAACCCAGCCCCGGGAGTCGTCAGAATAAGGTGGGAGCTGTTACCAGCCGGGACCCTCGTAGACCTCTGGCTCAACCAAACCAAAGCCTCCCGCAAAGCCTACCCCTCCAAGTTCAACCACCTGGTCTATGCCGACGGCACCACCGGCCTCCACGTCCTCACCGGAATCCCAGCCGGAATGAGGGTGGCCGTGAAAGGAAGGGTCGTAAGGCCGGATGGAGGAAAGTCGTATTACGTGCAGGCGGAGATCATAGTCTAACCCCCCTTGACAGGAAGCCCGCGCTTCTGATATAGTAAGGCCACAACAAGGCAGCCAAGCAGGGAGTCAGACAAACCTGGTTGAGGAGGAAGCCTTCAATGAATCAGACGCTGGAAGAAGCCCCGGAAACGGGGCGGGTGAAGAAGAGAAGCCATCACCCAACACCCAGCGTCCTTTCCTTTGCCCTGGTACTGCGGTTAGTCGGTTGGACAGTTGGGCGGTTAAACGGTAACGGCAAAGACTAACCAAGACAACAAGCAACCAAACAAAAGAGGCGGGGCTTCGCCCCGCCCCCCACGTAGGAGGGAAAACAATGGCACGGTCAAATATTACGATTGAGGGTTTGAAAAACATAAGAGACCAAGTCGTTTTTGACCTGACAAATGCAGCACACATTGACAATGTGTTTTGGCAGATCCAAGCCATTTTTGAAAATAACCCCGAAATAAATACAGGCGGTATTTTTCAAGAATGGTTAGTGGATACTTACGTTGATTCAATTACTGTTCGACTTCGCCGCCTTGCAGATAAAGGAAAGAAGAAGATATCTTTATGGCGTCTTCTTGAAGATTGGAAACGAGACATCGAAAACATTAGGCCTAAGTCAGCAACTAAAGCTGAAATAACAGCTAAACAACAAGAATTAACTAATGCTTTAAATCGTGTTGAAAGCTATGCTAACTCTAACATAGCCCACCGCGCCCAGAAACCACAGGTTACTGAGCTAACTTATCTTGAGGTCCGCAAAGCTTTGATTTCTACTTTCAAGATATTTAATTGGTGTTCTTATTTGTTAACTAAATCCGTGTGGGCCACTCCTGTCCCATTGCTTGAGGAAAGTTGGCTTGCTATTTTCAAAGTACCTTGGCTTAAAGATTCGGCCCCTCCACCTTATAAACACCTCGATAAATTACTCAAGGAGGCTAATGATGGGTAATGGTATGGTGGCAGCTTGGGGGCAGCGGTAACAAACCGGTCAGGCGGGGCTTCGTTCCGCCCCCCAAGAAATCCTAAAGCATAGGAGATAGTAAGAAATGAAAAGAATAACAACGATCCTCTGGATTGTTACTCTTTTCTTCGCTTCCTTCACCCATGCCCAGCAGAAGTGGACCAGGATCTACGGAGGGACAGGCGACGATAGAGGCAACTCTGTCCAGCAGACCTCAGATGGCGGCTACATCATTGCTGGATATACTACTTCCTACGGGGCAGGGCACGATGATGTCTACCTCGTCAAAACTAACGCTTTAGGGGATACCCTCTGGACCAGAACCTATGGAGGGTCAGGTTGGGACGAGGGCAACTCCGTCCAGCAGACCTCGGATGGGGGCTATATCGTCGCGGGTTATACTACGTCAGGTGATGCTGATGTCTACCTTATAAAAACAAATACCACAGGGGATACCCTCTGGACAAGAACCTATGGAGGGAACTTCGACGATCAAGGATACTTTGTCCAGCAGACCACGGATGGGGGCTATATCATCACAGGATCCACCTACTCCTATGGGATAGGCAACTACCTTGTCTACCTTATCAAGACCAATGCCTCCGGGGATACCCTCTGGACCAGGACCTACGGAGGAACGCGCGGCGATTGGGGCTTCTCCGTACAGCAGACCATAGATGGAGGCTACGTCATCGCAGGAAGGACAGACTCCTTCGGCGCAGGCAGCGAGGATGTCTACCTCATCAAGACTAATACCTCAGGAGCTACCCTCTGGACCAAGACCTACGGGGGGACAAACGAAGATGAGGGCTGGTCCGTACAACAAACTTCTGACACGGGCTACATCGTTGCGGGATGGACCCGTTCGTTCGGAATCAGTTATCAGGTCTACCTGATCAAGACCAACGCCGGGGGTGATACCCTCTGGACACGAACCTACGTAGGGTTGAGCGGCGCTGAGGGCTACTCCGTACAGCAGACCTCGGAAGGGGGCTACATCGTCGCAGGATTCACAGGCGCCTTCCCTTATGATGTCTACCTCATAAAGACGAATGCTTTAGGGGATACGCTCTGGACCAAGACTTACGGAGGGACGAACAGCGATGAGGGCCGCTCCGTCAAGCAGACCTTGGATGGGGGCTACATCATCACTGGTTATACCGATTCTTACGGGAACGGCAACCCAGATGTCTACCTCATCAAGACGGATGCGAACGGGAATATCGGAGTAGAAGAGAACGCAGAGGTTAGAGGTCAGAGGGTAGAGGGAAGAATAACGGCGAAACCAAATCCCTTTTCATCCTTCGCCACTCTTCCCGGGCATGAGGCCGAGCGGTTCAGCCTCTACGACGTCTCCGGACGGAAGGTCGGGACCTTTCGGGGCGACCGGGTCGGGGAGGGGCTGGCGCCGGGGGTGTACTTCGTGTGTAAGGGCACGGCATGCCGTGCCCCTACCACCGCGCCCCTGCGCATCGTGAAAGTGAGGTAAGGAAATGAATAGTAATGAATGGTAATATGAAGTAATGAGTTGTAATTCGCTGCAACAGCAGGGGGCGCAGAAGGGGTGCGCCCCCCTTCTTTTTTGTAAAAAGGGGAGTTATTGACTTTTGGCTTAATTCTGTGGTAGCATCATTAGAATCATGCCCTGCCAAGCCCTTTTATTTCCCCAAGCCATCGCCTGCGAGTAGGATGCGGAAAGCCCTGATTACCCTGGCCTTCCTCGCCCTGGTTGCTTCGCTTACCCAAGCGAACTCCGACGCCCCCCTGCCCATCGCCCCCGCCACGAACGTCATCGCCCAGGACACCCCGAACGACGGGGGGAACTCCATAGACCTGCGATGGACCCTGTCCGCGGATGACCGGGCCGGGGGCGGAAGAATCACGGGCTACGAGATCCTGCGGGCCGACTCCCCGGACGGCCCGTTCGACAAGGTCGGGAGCGTGGGGACCGGGGAGGCCAGCTACACCGACGCCAGCGTCCGGGACGGAAAGCCCTATTATTACAAGATCGCGGCCATCGGCCCGGAGCAGGGCGCGGAAAGCGCGGCTTCCGAGCCGGTGAAATCCTCCCCCTCCTGGTTCAACCTCCAGAGGGTGAACATGCTCATCGCCGTGATCCTGGCCTGCGGGCTGGTGCTGTGGTTCATCTTCCACGCCAAGCAGGGCAAGGAGCTGTTCATCCGGCGGATCGCCGGGCTCTCGGCCGTGGACGAGGCCCTGGGACGGGCCACGGAGATGGGCAGGCCGGTCCTGTTCCTGCCCTCGGGAGGCCTGGCCGCAGTCTCGGACATCCAGACTCTGGCGGGCCTGATCATCCTCGGGCAGGTGGCCAAGAAGACCGCGGAGTTCGACACCCCGCTCCTGGTCCCGGTCTCGGACCCCCTGGTGATGACCCTGGCCCGGGAGATCGTGAAGACCTCCTACACCGACGCCGGCAGGCCGGACGCGTTCCGGCCGGAAAACATCCGCTACCTGACCAACGAGCAGTTCGCCTACACCGCCGGGGTGGACGGGATCATGCTGCGCGAGAAGCCGGCCGCGAACTTCATGATCGGGACGTTCTACGCCGAGTCCCTGATCCTGGCCGAGACCGGCTACTCCACGGGGGCGATCCAGATCGCGGGCACGGCGCAGATCTCGCAGCTGCCTTTCTTCGTGGCCGCCTGCGACTACACCCTGATCGGGGAGGAGATCTACGCGGCTTCGGCCTACCTCTCCAGGGAGCCGGTGCTCCTGGGAAGCCTCAAAGGGCAGGACTGGGGCAAGGCGATCGCCATTCTGGCTGTCGCCCTGGGCGTGATCCTGGAAACAGTTGCGCTCAAGGCCCCGGCCTTGCATTTCTTCGTGAACCTGTTCACCTCGCGATGATGGAAGTACGGTGTTCGGTCGGTCGGAATCACCGGACAATAGGATGACAGCCTGCATCGAAATGAAGATAGAGTGGTATGGATAGATTGAGATTGCTTCGTCACTTCGCTCCTCGCAATGACACCTTTCTAAGATGAAACGGCAGATCCCCCTCATCCTCACGTTCATCATGGGCCTGTGGGCCGTGGTGGCCTTCTTCGTGCCCCACCGCTACGTGGCGGACTCGGCCCAGCAGTTCCAGAGGTGGTACCTGATCATCCTGGCCTTCACCACGGTGATCGGGGTGGGCAACCTGATCATGGTCCACGGCGAGAAGATCCAGCGCCGGCAGAAAGGCTGGGGCTTCAGCGTGGTGCTGATCGCGATGATCCTGGTGATGGCCCTGTTCGGGTACTTCGGGGGCGTCCAGGACGGGACCCGCTACTACTGGCTGTACATCCACGTGATGTCCAACCTGGGGGCGGCGATGTTCTCGCTCCTGGCCTTCTTCGTGGCCTCGGCCGCCTACCGCGCCTTCCGGGCGCGGAACAAGGAGGCCACCCTGCTTCTGGTCGCGGCCGTGATCGTGATGTTCGGCCGGGTGCCGGTGGGAAGCTACCTCTACCGCCTGATCCCCTGGGTCGGGAGCCACTACCCCAATTTCATGAACGACCTCACGGGCTGGATCATGAACTTCCCCAACACCGCCGGGCAGCGGGGGATCATGATCGGGGCGGCCCTGGGCGCGGTGTCCATGGCGTTGAGGATGCTCCTCGGGATCGAGCGGTCGTACCTCGCGGCCAGCGGGGGGAAGTAAAGGACAGGTTCATTTATGACGATTCAGTTATTGGTTACCGGGGGAACATTTGACAAGGAATATAACGAGCTGGATGGATCTCTTGTCTTCAAGGATACGCACATCCAGGAGATGCTCAGGCTCGGTCGTTGCAAGGTGAACGTTGACGTTCGCACCCTGATGATGATCGACAGTATGGAAATGACGGAGATGGAGCGAGGAATCATATTAGAAAACTGCCGGAAGTGCAAAAGGGAACGGATCGTCATCACCCATGGCTCCGATTCTATGGAGGTGACGGCCCAAACCCTCGGGCAGGCCATTAAAAACAAAACCATCGTGCTCACCGGGGCCATGGTCCCATATAAGTTCGGAAGTTCGGATGGGCTTTTCAATCTGGGAAGTGCCTTGGCATTTGCCCAGAGTCTTCCGCACGGGGTGTTTGTGGCGATGAATGGCCGTTGTTTCGCCTGGAACAAGGTCCGAAAGGAAAAGAAAACCGGCGAGTTTGAAGAGATCAGCGATTGAGCTACTACCAGGAGGTGGACCGCTTGTCCATCGGCATTGAGCGCTCCTACCTGGCGGCGAACGGGGGGAAGTGACGAATGAGCAGGGGCAAGGCGATCGTCCTGGCTGTTTTCGCGGTTTGGCCGTTGGCGTATATCATTAGGTTTTGAAGTCAAATGAAGCTTACGCACATAGCGTTTATCGGTCTCCTTGCCGGTTTGGTCGCATGCTCCAAGCAATCGGCAAGCCCGCCAGACCCATTGAATGGTGCCTGGCGGCTAGTGTCGATGCACTTGAACTTGGCAGATGGGAGGGACGTCGAGGTTCCCGTTCACGAAAGCCTTTTCCTCTTTGCAGATGGGTACTACTCTATCGGGTATGCGTTCGGGGACAGCAGTCCCGCCCCGTACGCAGAGCGGTGGCACCCGAATGACAGCGAAAAGGTGGCGCGGTTCAGCTCTGTGATCGTGAACGCCGGATCGTATCAGCTCAGAGGCTCTCAGCTGGATGCCCGTCCCCTTTTTGCGCTTGCACCGGAGTTTGTGGGCGGCAAAGGGGTCTTCTCGTTTGCATTCACAGCGGACACGTTAGAGTTGAAGTGGGAGAACAGCATCGCTTTCGACGGGCTGGAATATCCGTCACGAGGTGCCGTGACGCATCTCCGGCTCGTGCGTAAAAACTGAGCCGTGGCGCTGGCAATGGGTCTTTCCTCTGGAGCGCAGATGGACAAACCGGAAGGCGGGCGAACAGGGGCGACATCATGTCGACGAGTCGATCATTCAGCGTTGGGAGGCCCGATGGCCTCAAGGTCTCCCGCAGAGATGAGGCACAGAGGAATGACTGCGCAGACCGCCACAAGAGGAGCGACCATGACAACAAGAACGCGGATTCTCTTCGCCATGGCTATAGCCAGCGTATTGGCGGTGCTGACGGCCTTGTTGCTCCTCAACGGGAACGTCAGCATAGCTATTTGGATGGAAGGTCCGTACTTCCCGCTCACGCTGCTACTTCCGGGGAGTGTGGACACGCTGCCCACTATGGTGGTGGTCGTAGCAGCTTACTACTTCGTATCTTCGCTGGTTGCACTCAAGTGCCCCTCCCGGCGGACCGTAGTCCTCGTTGTGTTGATCGTCGTCGCCGTGAATACCCTTGGTGTATATGCGTGGCATCGCCTGGCCCACCGGTCCGCAAGCGCTGATGGCCGGACGGCCCGACCAGCGTATGCAACCGGCGAGCTTGGGTGTCACGGAGTCTGCCGCGGCTGATATGGAGACGTTAGGCTGTTGGACAGTTTGACGGTTCGACGATATGCAATCCAAAATCTAAAATCTGAATGAGCTTCCTCTCTAAAGCCCTGACCCTGGACCGGCGGTGGATATTCCTGGCCATCGGGGTGGTGGTGATCCTGTTCCTGCTCATCCCGATCACGCTGCCGGTGGACGTGACCCCGGAATCCCAGGGGGTCTACGACACCATCGAGGCCCTGCCCGAAGGCAGCCCGATCATCGTATCGCTGGACTTCGACCCGCCCTCCAAGCCGGAGCTGGATCCGATGGCCCTGGCCGTGATCCGGCACTGTTTCCGCAGGAACCTGAAGGTGGTGGCCATGGGTTTGTGGATCACCGGCGCCCCGCTCATCGAGCAGGACATCAACCAGGTAAAGGCCAGCGGGTTCCCGGACAAGAAGTACGGCGAGGACTACGTCAATCTGGGCGTCAAGGTCGGGGGCTACGTGGTGGTGAACACCATGGCCCGGTCCATCCGGGACGCCTTTCCCACGGACTACTACCAGACGCCCCTGGAGCGGCTGCCGATGATGCAGAACATCAAAACCCTGCGGGACATCCCGGTGGTGATCAGCTTCTCAGCCGGGGACCCGGGGATCAAGGACGCCTGGGTGCCCTTCGCGCACCAGAGGTACCACTGCATCGTGGCCGGGGGGTGCACCGCGGTCTCGGTCTCGGAGTTCTCCCCCTACCTCCAGGCCAGGCAGCTCTCCGGGCTCCTGGGCGGGATGCGCGGGGCAGCGGAGTACGAAAAACTGGTGAACGCCAAGGCCCTGGCCACCCGGGGGATGAACGCCCAGAGCTTCGCGCACCTCCTGATCATCCTGTTCATCGTGTTCGGGAACGTGGCCTTCTTCCTGACGCGAAGAACGAGGGTTCAAGGGGCCGAGGGGTCGAGGGGCCAAGGGTAACAGCATCATTTTACTCAGAAGAAACAAAACCGCCATGCCAATACAACAAACCTCTTACCCGCTTAGCTCATGAACTGGACGGTGATCGGCATCTGGATCGGGGCGCTCCTGACCCTGTGCATCTACTCCTTCCTGTACAAGGACAACCCCTTCTACAAGTTCGCGGAGCACGTCTATGTGGGCATCTCGGCGGGCTACCTCCTGGCCCAGGACTTCTGGATCCAGCTCCGGCCCAACCTGTTCCTGCCCCTGTGGAACGACTACGCCCAGGGCCAGGTCCATTTCGGGTTCATCCCGGCGCACTGGTACCTGTTCATCCCCGGGATCCTCGGGCTCCTGGTGTTCACGATCTTCATCCCCAAGGTCTCCTGGATGTTCCGCTACACCCTGGCCTTCACCGTGGGGGTGTTCTCGGGACTGGCGATCACGGCCGAGCTCTCGTCCCGGGTCCTGCCCCAGATCGAATCCACGATACAGCCCCTGCTGGCCTTCCCGGCCGGGCACTTCTCAGCCTGGGGCACTTTCTGCAACCTCGTCCTCGTGGCCGGGGTGCTCTCCACCCTGGTCTACTTCTTCTTCTCCAAGGAGCACAAGGGCTTCATCGGGGCCGGGGCCAAGCTGGGCATCTGGTACCTGATGGTCGCCTTCGGAGCGGCCTTCGGGTACACGGTCATGGCGCGGATCTCTCTCCTCATCGGGCGGATGCAGTTCCTCCTGGGGGACTGGCTGCATCTGATGAGATGACCGTTTCCTAAGGGGTCATTGCGAGCCCATTCAGAGTCATTCTGAGCGAAGCGAAGAATCTCAACCTCTCGTTGCCAACTCTCTCTTCCTTTTAATGCGGACGCTTAGTTTGTTTAGGGATCATCGTAAGCACCAGGGCCTGAAGGCCCTGTTGCTCTTTGTGCTGCTGGCTTTCCTGGCCCCGCCCTCCTCTGCAGCCTTAGCGCCTCCGGAAAGCATCAAGGCCTTCGATACCCCGAACGATGCCGGAGGTACGATCACCATCACCTGGAAGGCCTCCCCGGACGACAGCCAGCTTTTGGGCTATTCGGTGAAGCGCAGTGCAAAGCCGGAGGGGCCATATCAGGAGGCCGGGATCGTGCTCAAGGGCCAGGAGGAGTACCAGGACGGGGAGCTCGCCGACGGACAGACTTACTACTACCGCGTGGACGCCCGGGTCCTGGGAGACTCGGCCTCGTCCGCCCTTTCCGGGCCGGCCATGCCTTCGGCCCAGTGGTTCAATCTGGGGCGGGTAAGCGTCTTAGCCTTCATCGTGCTCTTCGCGGGGGTGGTACTCTGGTATATTGCCCGGGCGAAAAAAGGGGAGAAACTCTTCATCCGCCGGATCGCCGGGCTGGACGCGGTGGATGAGGCCGTGGGACGGTCCACGGAGATGGGCCGGCCGTTGATGTTCATCTCGGGCCTCCTGTCCATCGATGACGTCACCACCCTGGCCGCGCTCACCATCCTGGGGCGGGTGGCCCGCAAGGCCGCGGAGTACGATACCCCGATCCTGGTGCCCTGCACCGACCCCCTGGTGATGACCACGGCGCAGGAGATCGTGAAGCAATCCTATTCCGAGGCCGGCAGGCCGGACGCCTACCGGGAGGGGAACATCTCCTACCTGACCTACGACCAGTTCGGATACGCCGCGGGATGCGACGGGATAATGCTCCGCGAGAAGCCCGGGGCGGTGTTCCTGCAGGGGTATTTCTACGCCGAGTCCCTGATCCTGGCCGAGACCGGGCATTCCATCGGGGCGATCCAGATCGCGGGCACCACCGCGGTGGACCAGCTGCCCTTCTTCGTGACGGCCTGCGATTACACCCTGATCGGGGAGGAGATGTACGCGGCGTCCTCCTATCTGACCCGGGAGCCGATCATGCTCGGGACCTTGAAGGGTGAAGACCTGATGAAGCTCCTGATCGTCCTGGCGTTGACGGTCGGGGTGGTGCTGGAGACCTTCGGGAAGCACTGGATCCAGGCTTTATTCCAATAACATGTTGAAGCGAGAAATTCCGCTCCTGATCACTTTCCTGACCGGCCTTCTGATGGTGGTGCAGTTCTTCGTGCCCCACCGTCCGATCGGGCAGATCGGGACCGGGGTCCTGACCTGGTATTCGATCATCGCAGGGTTCACCCTGCTTTTGGGCATCGACAGCCTGGTCAGTATGCACCTCAAGAAACTTCAGCGGAAGCAATCAGGCTGGGGCTACAGCATCATGCTCATCCTGGGGCTGCTCCTGGCCCTGGGCCTAGGCATCTTCTCCGAGATCCGATACGGCAGCGCGCTGGCCTTCGGGTCCCCGTTCATGTATCTTTACACCTACATGATGGTCCCCCTGCAGGCCACGATGTTCTCGCTCCTGGCATTCTTCATCGCCTCGGCGGCCTACCGGGCCTTCCGGGCCCGGACCCTGGAGGCCTCCCTGCTCCTGGTGGCGGCGGTGATCGTGATGCTCGGCCGGGTTCCCCTGGGCGCGGCTATCTGGGGCAAGTTCCCGATCCTGGCGGAGTGGATTATGACCGCCCCGAACGCGGCCGCGACCCGGGGCATCCTGATCGGCGTCTCCCTGGGAGCCCTGGCGATGAGTTTACGCATCCTCCTGGGCATAGAGCGGACCTACCTCTCGTGAACTGGCTCGCGAAGCTGGAGAAAATAGACCGACGGTGGATCTTCTTGGGCGTGGCCCTGGTGGTCGCCGCGCCCCTGCTCCTCGGGCTCAAGACCAGCGTGGACATCACCCCGCCGGTGAAAAACACCTTCGAGGCCATCGACCGCCTGCCCCCGGGCTCGGTGGTCATGGTCTCCATCGACTACGACGCCTCGACCATGCCCGAGAACCAGCCCATGCTCCTGGCCGTGCTGAGGCACGCCTTCCAAAAGAACTTGAAGATCATCCTGATGGGCCACTGGCCCCTGGGCCTGCCGGTGGGCACCCTGGGCCTGGACCAGGTAGCCCGGGAGATGCACAAGACCTACGGGACGGACTATGTGAACCTGGGATTCCGGCCCGGGACGGCCGCGGTGATGGTCAACCTGGGCACGGAGATCCGCAACGTCTTTCCCTCGGATTACAGAGGGGTATCTCTCGATTCCATCCCGCTCACCAGGGACGTTCACAACTACAACGACATCCGGCTCCTGGTCGGGATCGAAGCCGGGGACACCTACGAGTTCTGGATCATCTACGTCCAGGCCCGGTTCGGGCTCAAGATGGCCATGGGGACCACCGCGGTCATGGCCCCGACGGCGTATAAATACCTGCAGTCCGGACAGCTCGTCGGGCTGATCGGAGGACTGAAGGGCGCCGCGGAGTACGAGAGTCTCATCGCCCATCCCGGGATCGGGCTGGCCGGTATGCCGGCCCAGTCCGCGGGACACCTGCTCATAATCCTGTTCATCCTCCTGGGCAATATCGGCTATTTCCTGAAGCGGAGGAAGAAGGCATGACCGTGGTCGGCATCTGGATCGCGGCCTTCCTGACCCTGGCCATCTTTTCGTTCCTCTACAAGGACAACCCCTTCTACAAGCTCGCCGAACACCTCTATGTCGGGGTGTCCGCCGGATACTACGTGATCTACGTCTGGTCCACGGACATCCGGCCCCTGCTGTTCAACCCCTTCGTCCAAACCCACGCCCAGACCGGAAGCTGGGGGGCAGCGCTTACCCAGAATGCCGTGCTGTTCATCCCGGCCGTATTGGGGGTCGTCATGCTGCTCCGGGCCTTTCCAAAGATCGCCTGGGTCTCGCGCTGGCCGATCTCCTTCCTGGTGGGGATCGGGGCCGGGCTCGCGATCACCGCCGATGTCCAGGGATACCTTTTCCCCCAGGTGCAGGCCACCCTGGTGCCGCTGTGGGTCCGCGGGTCCCTGTTCACCACGTTCAACAATGTCCTGCTGTTCGTGGGAGTCGTGGGGACGGTGGGGTATTTCTACTTCTCCCGGGAGCACAAGGGGTTCCTGGGCGGGCTTTCCAAAGTCGGGATCCTGTTCATCATGGTCGCGTTCGGGGCCTCCTTCGGATACACCGTGATGGCCCGTATCTCTTTACTCATCGGACGGATCCACTTCCTCGCCGCGGACTGGCTGCACCTCATCCGGTAAGGATGTCCTCCTGGCGATTTCTGGACACCGGGCCCGGGGAGGCGACCTGGAACATGGCCGTGGACGTGGCTCTGGCGGAGTCCGTCCGGAAGGGAGAGTCCCTCCCCGTGCTCAGGCTTTACACCTGGTCCCAGCCGGCCATCTCCTGCGGGCATTTCCAAAAGATCGAGCAGGAACTTGACCTCCAGGCCTGCACACGGAACGGGATAGCCGTGGTCCGGAGGCCGACCGGGGGGCGGGCGGTCCTGCACGGGAACGACCTCACCCTTACCGTCGTGGCCAAAGAGACCGAACTCCGGATCGGAGCCAGCGTCGAGGAGACCTATCGGAGGATTGCAGAAGCCATTGCCTGTGGACTCAAAGGCCTGGGCATCCAGGTCGACTTGGTGCGCTCCCAGGCCTCGGGGAAGGAGATCCTGTCCTCGCCGTCCTGTTTTGCTTCCAAGGCGAGATACGAGCTTGCCCTTCAAGGCAGGAAAGCCTTCGGGTGTGCCCAGAGGAGGTGGGATGGCATCGTCCTCTCCCAAGGGTCGCTTCAGCTTTGGGGGGATGGGGAGGTTCCACCGGAGTTAAGGAGGCCGGGGCCTAAATCCGCTGCCCTCAGGAATACATGCAGAAAAGCGGCCACGCCGGGGGAGGACAAGGAAAAAGTCAAAGAAGGGATTGCCGGGGGTTTTCGAAGGACATTCGGGATTGAGCTTTTCCCCGACGGGCTTAGCGAAGAGGAGAAGGGGGCTGCCGGAAAGCTCCTCCCGATGCACCGCCCTCCCCGAAGAGACGAGGATAACCTGACCGAGAGGGAGGGAGGACAGAGTTTTTCCTACATTCGCCCTTGACATTAAAGCTCTGAAATTATATAATTTACAGATATTCCAAATGAACCCACACGAGGGGCGACCATGGGACTTGAAGCCGATCTGAAAGATTTCTCTGTCAGCGAGATTCTGTACCTGCTCTCCCACTTCAAAAAGAGCGGGCGTCTGCACGTCCGGGGCCCGGAGAAGGAGGGGGAGATGTTCCTCCTGGACGGGAACGCGATCCATGCTACCTCGGGGAGCATGAGCGGGGTGGAGGCCATCTACAACCTCTCCCTGGAGCTTTCCGGGAATGTCTCCTTCGACCCCCGAGGCGAGACCAAGGAGCGCAGCGTCTCCGAAGCCGCGGACAAGCTGGTGGCCGAGGGAGAGCGGAGGCGGGTGGAGCTGAAGGAGGTGCTCACCAAGCTCCCGCCCTTCGAGACGGTCCTGGTCCGAACCCCGCATCCCCCGGACCAGACCGCGATCACGATCCGACGGTCGGACTGGGCGATCCTGGCCCTGGTGGACGGCCGGCGCACGATCAAGATGATCGTGGACGAGCCCAAGCTCGGGTTGCTGGAGGTCTTGAAGGCCCTGGCCTGGCTGATCTCCAAGGGGCTCATCCTGGATCCCCAGGCCGTGGACCGGGCCCTGCGCGAGAAGATGAAGGTCGTCAACGCCCTGATCCTGGAGTACGGCGGCAATGATCCCGAAGCCCAGAAGCCCTGGATCCAGTTCGTGGAGGAGACCATGCCGGCTTGCGACCTCTCGGGGAAGGTCCCCAAATACCTGCGTTTCGCCTACGGGCTCCTGGGGGTCTCGGAGGGACCCAAGAGCGACATCGCTCCCGATGAAGTGGACGCCTTCATCGAGAAGCTCGTGCGCAAGGTGAACGAGCGGGCGATCTCGGAGTTCGGGCCGATCCTGGCCAAGCACAAGTACCAAGCCGTGCTGAAGAAGCTGCAGAACCTGGAGGTCGCGGCCCAGGCGTAGGACGATGCCCACGGAAAAGGACATCATCCAGGACTGCCAGAAGATCGAAGGAATAAAAGGGGGGGTCCTGGTCTCCAAGGAGGACGGGACGCTCCTCTTCAAGGGGGAGGGGACCCTGCCCGACACCCCCGAGATGGTCGCCTTTCTGGGGGGCGCGACCGAGGTCATGGCCTCCCTCCTGGACCTCGGGCCCCTGTCCAGCGCCGTGGTGGAGGGGGGAGGGGGGAAGCTCCTCATCGTTCCGCACGGGGATAATTTCCTGGGCCTGGAGGTCGGGCCCGGAGGGCCATGGTGGATCGAGGCCCCGGAGGTCAGCGAGGTGCTCCTGGGCGGGAAAGTCGCCGAGCTGGAGGATGTGGAGAAGATCTTCCGCGAGAAGCTCAAACTCCTGAACCTGCTCGTGGAAGAGTTCAGCATGAGCGGGAACCGCGAGGAGTGGCTGGGCACGATCCTCGCCGAGATCGCGAAGATCGACCCCGCGGGCAAGCTCGCCCGCTACCTGCAGGTGGCCGACAGCCAGGTCAAGGGCAGCTACGGGGCCAAGGCCGACCTCACCAAGAAAGAGATCTCCGAGGCCTTCGAGAAGCTGGTCAACTCGGTCTGCAAGCGGGCGATCGGGGTCTTCGGGTTCGTGGAGGTCAAGCAGAGGTTCAAGGGGGTGATCGAGAAGCTCGCCGCCGCCCCGACGGGACCGAAATAAGATGGAAGACCTGCTCAGGCAGATCAGCCAGGTCCCGGGTGTCCTGGGGGCCTGTTTCATCGGTCGGGATGGAGGGTTCACCAAGCAGGCCGACCTGAAGGAGGTCTCCAGGGAGAAGGTGGAGCGGGCCCTGAAAGTCCTGTCCCAGTCCCTGGACGCCTTGGGGGAGGGTTCCAAGCAAAAAGCGAAGAGCCTGGTGATCAACACTCCGGCCTACCGGTTGTTCGTCCAAAGCCTCGCGAACGGAACGCTCTGCGCGCTCTGCAGCGTGGCCACGGACCTGGGGGGCCTTCGGGAGACCCTGATCAGTGCCCCGCAGGCACCAGCGCCCCAGAAGCCCGCTCCTCCTCCACCCCAGAAGCCCGTTCCTCCACCTCCCAAACCGCCCCCTGCTCCGGCAGTCAAGGCCCCTGCTCCTCCTCCCCCGGCTAAGCCGGTTCCCGAGCCGAAGCCTGCTCCGCCCCCGCCGATGCCGGTGGTGGACGAGAAGCCTCTTCCCGCCTCCATCCTGGACGATATCTACGGGATCTGCGAGGCGGAGTTGGGGGACCTGGCGGTTACCATTTTCGAGAACCAGGAGGAGGACTCCAAGATCCGGGAGGGGGCACTGACCCGCGAGCGGGTGCTCCGGTTCTGCCTGGCGCTGCAGAAGGACGCGGGAATGATCATCGGACCCAAGGCCAGCAAGGGCATGGCCGACCGAATGCTCGATAAACTGAAATAGGAGAATGCCCCTATGAGATTGCTCCTCACCTCCGGCGAGTTCTTTGCCTACATCACCCTGACGAACCTGTTGGCGGTCCTGGGGGGAGTGCTCCTGTGGGCGACCTGCTTCCTCTTCGCCATCATCGCCCGGCGCTATGAGCTGGTGCTGCGAAAGAAGACCAACTGGCAGTTCCTGATGTTCGCGCCCTCGGGGATTCTGCTCTACGCCCTGATCCAGGCCTACGCCTTCCTCTCCCAGATCAAGATGAGCCCGGCCCAGTCCTGGCTGGGTTACAGTTTCTTCCTGGTCTCCGGCTTCCTCTCCCTGTGGGGGGCGGAGCAATTCCGGCGTGCGATCCGGGTGGACCGCCGCAAGAAAGGAGGCGAGCCCCGTGATCGTGTCGCTGCCGGCTGAGCTGGTCTTCCTGATCGGGGCGGCCTGCTTCGCCCTGTCCCTCATCTTTTACAGCCTGATCCTGAAGCGGCTCCTGGCCATCATCCGGCGTCCCTCCGGGATCTGGGTCTTCCCGATCGTGGGGGCGATCCTTCTGGGCCTGGCCGTGATCTTCCATTTCCTCCCCCTGCCTTATTATCCCCACCTGGATCCCTCCCGGACCGAGGTCATCCTGACGATCCTCCTGGAGAGGACCTTGGAAGCGTCCTTCCTGCTCCTGGCCGGGGTCATGGCCCTGGTCGCGGCCCTGGTCTATTTCCGCTGGGTGAGCAAGCGGTAGTCCTTAAGCTTCCGGCTCAAGCGGTTTAACGCAAATTCCTGCCCCTCTTCCTTTCAGCTTTTCAGAGGCGAGAGGGGTGTCCTTTTGAAGGGCCCCCTCTAAAAAGCGGGGCCCCGAACCCTAAATGGCGATCCTTTCGGATTATCTGGTCATCGGAAGCGGACTGGCCGGCCTGTTCTTCTCCCTCCGGGCCTCGCAGCACGGCCGGGTGGCCCTGGTGACCAAGAAGGAGAAGACGGAATCCAACACGAACTACGCCCAGGGCGGGATCGCGGCCGTGTTCGGGAAAGACGACTCCCCGGAGCTTCACGTCCAGGACACCCTCTTGGCCGGGGCCGGGCTGTGTCATGAGGAAGCGGTCCGTGTGGCGGTCCATGAGGGGCCGGGGCTCGTGGAGGAGCTCATGGCCCTGGGGGTGGAGTTCAGCCGGGAGGAAGGGGGGATTTCCCTGGGCCGGGAGGGGGGGCACTCCCGCCGCAGGATCCTGCACGCCAAGGACCGCACCGGGCAGAGCATCGAGCAGGCCCTGATCTCAAGGGTGGAGGCGAGCCCTTCGGTCAGCCTTTATCCCAACTACATCGCCATCGACCTGATCGTGGACAAGACGACCCGCACCTGCTGGGGGGCCTACGTCCTGGACACGAAGACCGGAAAAGTGGAGAGCTTCCTGGCCCGGGCGGTGCTCCTGGCCACCGGAGGGCTGGGTCAGGTCTATTGGCACACTACGAACCCCTCCCTGGCCACCGGGGACGGGGTGGCCATGGCCTACCGGGCCGGGGCGCAGATCGCCAACATGGAGTTCATCCAGTTCCACCCCACGGCCCTCTGTCATCCCCAGGCCGACTCCTTCCTCGTCTCCGAGGCCGTGCGGGGAGAGGGGGGGATCCTTCGTCTGGTGACCGGGGAGGCTTTCATGGGGAAATACCACGAGGAGAAGGAGCTGGCCCCGCGCGACGTGGTCGCCCGGGCGATCGACCGGGAGCTGAAGAAAAGCGGGGAACGCTGTGTCCTCCTGGACCTGGCGGCGATTCCTGCGGAGCGGATCAGGAGCCGCTTCCCTCAGATCTACGAGCGCTGCCTATCCCTGGGTCTGGACATCACCCGGGAACCGATTCCCGTGGTCCCGGCGGCCCATTACGGCTGCGGGGGAGTGATGACGGACCTCTGGGGGAGGACCGGTCTGGCCCGCCTTTATGCGGCCGGGGAGACGGCCTGCACCGGCCTTCACGGAGCCAACCGGCTGGCCTCCAACTCCCTGCTTGAAGCCCTGGTCTTCGCCAGCCGGGCGGCCTCGGCGGCTGCGCAGGAGGTGGACGAGAGGGAGGCGGCCGTCCCCGAGCTTCCGGCCTGGGACTACGTGGGCTCGGTGTGGAGCGAGGAGGCCGTGGTGGTGGCCCACAACCGGGAGGAGGTGCGCCGCCTGATGTGGAACTTCGTGGGCATCGTGCGGAGCTCCTCGCGCCTTCGCTGGGCCTGGAAACGGATCCAGACCATGCGCGAGGAGATCCGGGAATACTACTGGCGCTACCGGGCCACCCCGGATCTGGCCGAGCTGCGCAACCTGGTCGCGGTGGCCTCGCTGATCATCAAGTCCGCCCTCCTGCGCAAGGAATCCCGCGGCCTGCACTACACCCTGGACTACCCGGACCGCGATGACGAGCACTGGAAGAGAGACACGATCCTGAGCCTGGAAACGGAGAAGCCCTGATGTCCACCGATGACCTGGATAGCAAACGGAACCGCATCACGTTCCTATTCAACCTGATTGCCAGCCTGGTGGTCCTGGGGGTGGGGGTATTTCTCCTCATCGCGTCTTATTCCGGGTGGTTCGGAGCCCGGAGCTCCCGGATGAGCCTCCTGGCCTGGCTGGTCGTAGCTTACGGGGTCATCAGGTTTTTCCTTTATTATTTAAGGAAAAGACGCGCGGCAAGTGACGAGTGACTCTTCGGGGAATGAAGACCACCGTCTGCGACGGACGGGCCTCCGTCTGGGGCGGACAGACCTCTCGCTGCAGCGGACAGACTTCTGGCTGCGACAGACAGACGTCTCGCTGCGACAGACAGACATCTCGCTGGGGCGGACAGACTTCTGGCTGCGGCAGACAGACGTCTCGCTGCGACAGACAGACGTCTCGCTGCGACAGATAGACCTCTCGCTGCGACAGCCTGAGGAGGGGGCGGATTGCGCCTAAGTCTTTATTAAATGGTAGCTTAATTGACTACAGGCTGAAGACGATAAGCCTTTTGATACTCGATATTGTGACATCCTTCACTAACTTATGAACTCCCCGACAGCGAAACAGCCAGAACTGCGCCGGGACGTCTCCATCTGGGGCTCCTATATGTGGGGCCAGGCCGACGTCGGTGCGGACATCTTCGCGGCTCTCGGCCTGGTTATGGCCGCGGCCCAGGGGGCGGCGAACCTCTCCTTCGCCCTGGCCGGGCTGGTTTACATCATGATCGGGCTGGCCTACACCGAGCTGGCCAGTGCCTATCCCGTGGCCGGGGGCGGGCAGTACTTCACCCTGCGCGGCCTGGGCGACTTCTGGGGCTATATCACCGGGGTGGCTCTGCTTCTGGACTACACGATAGACATCGCCCTGTTTTCCGTAGCCTGCACGGGCTACATAAACTTCTTCTTCCCAGCCGTGTTCGGACAGACGGCGGCGAGCTTCCTCGTCACCCTGGGACCTTTGAAGGACATCAACTGGGTCTGGTGCCTGGAATCCGTGGTCGTCATCGTGATCCTTTTGGCGTTGAACCTGCGCGGGATACGAGAGTCATCGCTGCTCAACGAGGTCATCGGCGTGGTCGGCATCTTGGCAGAGTCCGGGATCGTGATCATGGGCTTCCTGTTCGCCTGGCAGCCGGAGCTTCTGGCCCTACAGTGGAAGACGCAGTTTCCCACGCTCACGCAATTCATGTATTCCTCCTCGCTGGCCATCATCTCCTTCGTGGGCCTGGAGTCCATCTCCCAGGCGGCCCAGGAAACGAGGCGCCCGGCCACGGTCATCCCGCGGACCTCGGTGACGCTCATCTTCACAGTGTTCATCTTCTCGGTGGCCTTCTCCACCCTGGGCCTGGGCATGCCCCTGGACCCGGCCCATCCCGGGGAATCCTGGAAGATCCTCGGGGCCGCCCAGGGCGAGTCCGTCGCCGTCCTGGCCAAGGCGATCCCCTACATCGGCATAATCGCCGGGCCCCTGGCCGCTTTGCTGGGCGCGGTCCTGCTGTTCATCTCGGCCAACTCCGGAATCATGAGCGCCTCGCGCCTGACCTATTCCATGAGCCAGTTCCACTTGCTGCCCCGCTGGTTCGATAAAGTCCATGCTAAGTTCCGTACCCCGGTGCGGACCATCGTGGTCTTCACCCTGATCGGGCTCGTCCAGACGGTCCTGGCCTTCCTATCCGGGGTGGACCCCAAAAACGGCCAGCCCCGGGCCCTGGAGATTTTGGGAAATATGTACGCCTTCGGGGCGACCTTGGGCTACCTCCTGGTGTTCATCTCGATCATCAAGCTGCGCTTCTCGGACCCCTACACTCCCAGACCCTACCGGATGCCGCTGAACATCCCCGTGCGTTACCGCGGACGGACCGTGGATGTTCCCATCATGGGGTTCATCGGAGCCCTGGGGGTGAGCTCGATCTTCTTTACCGTGATCTGGACTCACGCCATCGGCCGCATCGCCGGCCCGCTGTGGGTCCTGCTCTGGCTTGGCCTGTTCATTTGGTATCGCCGATACCGCAAGCTTCCCGTTCTCAAGAGCCTCCCGCGGGACTGGGAGCAGGAGCAGATCGCGGTGCTGACCTCGGCCGAGGAGTTCGATCTCCTGGAGCAGTACAAGCAGGCACTCCTGGAGCGGAACCGCCAGCGGGCAAAAGAAAGGGAGTTGGGTAAACGATGAGCTCTCCCTTGACCTTAAGAGACCGTCTTTACCTTGTGGTTAGCGGTCTGATGGTCCTCATCGGGGCCCTCATGCTCCTCCGCCTCCGCCTGGCCTGGAACATGGTGGTGGGTTGGGCTGTGGCCCTGGGCTTCATTGGTGTCGGGATCTACCGGTTGCGGGTGGCCTGGAAGGCATTGAATCCAAAATCCAAATTAAGATAACATGGTCGAGCCGCATACCAGCAGTTTAGGTGTCCTCCTGGCCCTGTTGTTCGCCGGGACCATGGGCGGGCTCCTGTGGTGGATGCTGCACCCGCCCAAGGCGATCACGGCCGTGGCCGCCAAGATGAAGTACACGGTCGGGGCCCTGAAGCGCATCCTGGTCCCGACGGTGGGCGAGGCCTATTCCGAGAAGGGCGTGGAGCTGGCCTGCCGACTGGGCCGGGAGCAGAACGCCGACATCCTCCTGGCCTATGTCATCGAGGTGCCCTTCACCCTTCCTCTGGGGGCGCCCCTGGAGCGGGCTGACGCCAGGGCAAAAGAGGCCCTGGAGCGGGCCGAGGGTGTGGTCACCAGGCACCGCCTTCGCTACGCCAAGAAGGTGGAGCGGGCCCGGCAGGCCGCGGACGGGATCATCCGCGTGGCCAAGGACGAGGGTGTGGACATGATCGTTCTCTCCCTGCCGCCCTCGGGAAAGCGCGAGGGTCGGCTCTTCGGCCGCACCACCGAGGTTCTGCTCCGCCGGGCGCCCTGCGAGCTGGTGATCAACAAGCTTCCGGCCAAGGGCACAGAGGAGGAGAGCGTGCCCGTCTGAAAACCCCATCTTTGATTATCCCTATGGCATTTAGAGTTTTCATGAAAAATTAAAAGGGCTTCATTCGCAATAGTTATATTAGAAGATAGAGGGCAACATGGTTAAAATGAAGAAGGTGGTCATTCTGGGCTGCGGACGGGTAGGGGCCAGACTGGCCCGCGCCCTGATTGAGGAGGGACACGAGGTGATCGTGATCGACCACAACGCCGACCAGTTCCGCAGGCTGGGGGAGCACTTCCCGGGCAAGACGGTCATGGGCGACGGGCTGGACATCGATGTCCTGGCCGGGGCCGGGATCGAGGGGGCGGATGTGTTCGTGGCGGCCACGAACGGGGACAACACCAACGTGATGTCGGCCCAGGTGGCCTGCCGGAAGTTCAAGGTCTGCCGCTCCATCGTGCGGATGTACGACCCGATCCGGGCGGGAGCGTATCGCGAAGAGTTCGGGATCAACACCATCTGCCCCACGGAGATCGTGTCCGACCTCATCCAGCGCGAGATCGCGGAGGCCTGAACCCATGTACATCATCATCGCCGGCGGCGGCAAGGTGGGCTACAACCTCACCAAGATCCTCGCGGACAAGGGCCATGAGGTGACCCTGATCGAGAAGGACAAGGCCCGTTACCTGGAGCTCTCCGAGGAGATGGGCGATGCGGTCCTCTGGGGCGACGCCTGCGAAGTGGCGCTCCTGCGGGACGCGGGCTGCAACCGGGCGAACGTGGTCGTGGCCGTGACCGGAGACGACGAAGACAACCTCGTCGTCTGCCAGATGACCAAGTCGATGTTCATCGAGAAGGCCCGGACCATCGCCCGGGTGAACGACCCCAAGAACGAGGGCGTGTTCGTGGATCTGGGCGTGGACAACACCGTGTCCACGACCCGGGTGATCGATGCCCTGATCGAGGAGAAGATCGAGTCCGAGATGCTCATGCCCCTGACCCTGCTCGGCAAGGGGAACATGGAGATCGTCCAGGTGGAGCTCTCCAAGAAATCCAAGGGCGTGGGCAAGAAGGTCAAGGACCTCAATCTGCCTGACGAGACCATCCTGATCGCCGCCCTGCGCGGAGAACAGGTGGTGGTCCTCAAGGGGGATATTGAGCTCGCGGCCGATGATCAGGTCATCGCGCTGACGACCAAGGAGAACGAGCGCAAGTTGAGGAAGATGCTGTAGGGTTCAAAAAGGTCGTCATTCCGGACCCGATCCGGAATCCAGCGTCTTTTCTTCGTCGTTCATTCCGCATTCCGAACTCCGAAATCCGCATTGTGAAGGGTCGTCATTCCCGTCGTAGCGTAGCGGAGATCCCGATGTATCGGGGCGGAGCCCTGCCCCGGACTCTGATCCGGGGGGCTTGACCCGGAATCCAGTGTCTTTGAAGGTCGTCATTCCCGCGGAGGCGGGAATCCAGTCCTCTTCCGTTACCAGTCAGTAATCACTAATCTCTTTTTGGGGCCTTGACAAAAAGGGTTTTTTATGGTAAGGTGTATGTCCCTATGAGTTAGATGTAAAGGCAAGAACAAAGTAGGTCAGCATGACCATTAAACCCCTGTCAGCGCAAGGCTTCAAACCCAGCCGCGTTCAGGGGCTTTTGCATTCCTGGGCCCGGCTCGTCTTTCGTCTCTTTTCTTCCCTCTCCCGTCTTCCCTGGCTTTTCTGCATCCGTTCGAATCGTCGTTCAATTCGCAATTCGCAATTCGAAATCCGAAATGCAGTTCGCCTTTTCTCCCGTGCCCCCGCGCTCCCCGGCTCCCATGCTCTTGTTTTCTCCCCTGCCCCCCTGCTCCCTTGCTCCCGTGCTCTGCTGTTTCTTTTCTCCCTGGCTCCCTTGCTCCCCTGCTCCCCTTCAGCCGTTCACGCTCAGCCCGGCTGGGACCCAGAGCAGCAGGTGACGAGCATACGCGGTGCAGCCGTTTCACCCCGGGTTGCAGCGGTCGGAGATACGATTCACTTGGTTTTCTGGGAAACGGCCCTGGACAGCCAGGGGGTATATCAAGAGTGCTACTACCTCTGCAGCACGGATGCTGGGACGACCTGGGGATTACCTGTGATGATTAGCCCGAGGGATAGTATTAGCTCCGTTAACCCCTGCGTAGTCGTGTCGGGTCAGGTTGTGCATATCATTTGGTCTGACATGGGCGGTGCTCCCGCTCCTCATTACATCCGCTACCGCCGGAGCATGGACGGGGGCCGTACGTGGGGCCAAGTGGACACCATTTTTCGTGATGCAGGTACGTCCAATTGGATCTCTCTGTCAGGGGACACCGTGTACATCGTGGCAGTGAAAGCCTTCGCCAGCGGGGCTTATTTCGCAAAGAGCACAGACGCTGGTGCGTCGTGGTCACCCAGACAGCTTATCTCAAGCGTAGGGGTCGGTGGATTCAGAATATCTTCCTTCAATCGTATAATTCACATCGTCCGTGAGCGCAGTGCCCCTTCTGATGTAGTATATCTCCGGAGCACGGACGCCGGCCTGACCTGGGAAGCAGATACTGCCATTTCTGAGGTGGACTCGTTTATCAGTGTGGATCCTGCTCTTGCTCTGGATCGCCAAGGCAACCCCCATGCTACCTGGTGCGACTGGAAGTATTCTCCTTACCCCTGGACCGGGGATATCTTTCACCGCACCGGAGTAGACAGTGGGGTGAATTGGGGCGTCATTGACAGTTTGACCGTGTTGCACCGCGCCTATACCTCGGACATTTTGGCCGTAAGGGATACCTTGCATTTGGCCTGGGAGGACGAGCGGGATGACCCGGGTTCCGTTTATCCCGAGGTCTACTATCGGATGAGCGCGAATTTGGGCCTTTCCTGGGGTCCGGAGTACCGGCTGACCTATGCCCGCCGAGCTAGCCGTAACCCCTCGCTAACGGTAACCTACAACTATCTCCATCTTTTCTGGGCAGATGACCGGGATACTACAGTTGGGCAGGTCATTTATCACCGCCGTAAATCCAGGCTGGTAGGAGTGGAAGAAAAAGGTTCGGTTATCAGGACTCTGAAGGATCTGCGGCTGTTGTTGGTGGTTTCCCCTAACCCTGCTTCTGAGGTGTGTCTCATTTCATTTGGGGCTCGACTTTCTACCGAAGCCGTGGTCAAGGTTTACGACATTTTGGGCCGGGAGATGAGGAGGATTCGGGTGAAGGAGACTGACCGGGTTTCCTGGGATTTGACCGATGATAAAGGGAAGGAAGTGAGGAACGGGGTTTACTACGTTCAGGTGGAGTCCGGGGGGGCGGTAAGCGTCAAAAGGAAGCTTACCGTCCTGAGAAAGAGTCACTCAAGGAATTAAGGCGCTACCAAACCAAAAAGGAGCAGAAGCCATGAAACCGAACAGGATCGTTCTATTAACTCTGGGGCTGGTTGTTTTGACCGCCCTCACCGGGTTTAGTGCCCAGTGGATTCCCACGCTCGGCCCGCCCAACGCCCATGTCAATGGGCTTTCCGCTGGGATGTCGGGGTTTGTTCCCTACATCTACGCTGCGGATGAGCAATCTCATACCTACAACAGTGTAAACAACGGGGAAACCTGGACTCCTTCAAGCGATCAACGGTCCGCAGGCCCCTTCTGTGTGGTCACCGCCCCCAACGACGCCAACATCGTCTACATCGGCCGGGATTACGACCCGAACTATCCAGAAAAGGTCTACCGGTCCACAAACGGCGGAGGTGATTGGGGTCCTCGCGGTACTGGCATCACCAACCGCTATCCTCGGTGCCTGACGATGTTCTCTGACCTGAGCCACCTGTACTTGGGCTGCTTCAATGATGGCAACTCTCCGCCCTCTGTGTTCAAGACCCTGGACGGGGGTGCGACCTGGCAGTCCGCCTCCGGGACTCAACTAACCAACAAGAGGGTCAGCGGCATCAAGGTTCACCCCACGAACTACCAGATCGTCTTTGCTGCGGTGACCTCAGGCGGGCATGGCGTTTGGAAGTCCCAAGACGGGGGTAACTCGTGGTCTCAGAAGCTCACCACCCCGGTGGACGTCTTTTCCCTGGCCTTCGCTCCCACCGATCCCAGCATCCTGTATGCCGGGGGTTCGGATGGGGTCTACAAGAGCTTGAACGCTGGGGAAAGTTGGAATTTGATTTCCGGTTCACCCCAGAGGGTGCTTGCGATTCTCGTGGATCCCAATACGAATTCCATCGTCTACGCTGGCAACGGCGAGGGGGTTTATAAGAGCGAGAGTGCCGGGTCCTCTTGGACCCTCTCCAGGAACGGGATGCCTGATAAAAACCGGTACGTTCTCTCCCTTGTTTTCCACCCTCAGAATTCTTCGGTCCTGCTCGCTGGTGTCAAACAGGGCCTCTTCAAGAGCCAAAATCAGGCTCAATCGTGGATTCAGACGACCAAAGGGTTCAAGACGGCCATTGTAGACGAGGTTTCTACCAACTTCTTCCAGATTGGTCAACCGCCTTACCTCTATGTGGCCGGGCGTCATTCTGTAACCCCTACGTCTGTTCCGCATGTCTCAACCGATTACGGAAGCTCCTGGCTTACGATACCTCAACCCTGGGGAGAAGAGCTCGAACCGCCTGGTCATATCTCGGTTAACCAGGTTGACGGTTCGATAGCTTATGGTGGGTGCAACAAATATTATGGCTTGTTCTGTGATTATGGAGGTGTAGTTTTTCTTACTACGAACGCCGGTTACGTTTGGGAAAAGAGATATATACCCGACATCCCGTCTGCTCCGTTCGGTGCACATCTTAGGTGTTTAGTGGCGGATCCCCTTCGCGTTGAAATCGCTTATGGAGGCTGGGAGTATTTTGATGGTGGAATTGGCAAGTATCAATTAGAGGTAATTAAAACGACTGACCGCGGCGTGAATTGGTTTCAGTCTGCTGAGGGGATCACCCATCCCGACGTAGGTTTGTGTTTTACGATCAATCCTCAACACCCAGACTCGGTGTACCTGGGCACCCAGCTGGGGGTGCTCTACCGGAGCACCAATGCGGGGAGCTGGTGGAATAACGTCAGCAACTTCGGTGATTCCATCATCTCCCTTGCCCAGGATGGTTTCAATACCGGCACCCTCTACGTTGGCGGGAACTTCGGGGTCCAGAAGTCGATGGATCATGGTGTCAGTTGGGTGACAAGTAACACGGGCTTAAACTGTCCCAATATTTTTTGGTTGGCCATCCACCCGGCGGAGCCGGCTTTGCTGTGGGCTTCTACCAATGACGTCTACCCTCACGCTTACGTAACCGTGGATGGCGGGCTTCAGTGGATCGAGCAGAGCAATGGTTTGCCTCCAGGTCAGGTGAGAGGTCTCTCCATTGATTGCTTTGACATGCCCGACACGGTCTGGGCTGGGGCTGGAGATGGCCTTTACACGTACAAACTCCCCTTCCAGTTTAAGTCCCTGACCTCCGCTTCCTCCAACGCTTCAGACTCCAACTCTCAGCGGAAGCTGGTCCGGCAGGAGGGGACGTCTAATCTCCATGCCGTCTATCATTCCGGGAATGCCAACGAGCGCAACGTGTACTATGTCTCATCCACGGACGGCGGGGCGACGTGGTCTCGGAAGATCCTCCTGGGCCAAGGCGGTTTTCCGGCCATTGCCCTGGACGAAGGGGGGAATCCCCAGGTGATTTGGGTTTCTGACGGCGACAACGAATTGCGCTATGCCTATTGTCAGGGCGGGGTTTGGTCTGCGGGACAGACCCTCTATATCGCGAGCGCCAGCGATAAGATCGGTCCTCCGGCGTTTTGTGCCGTTCACTCTGTGGCCGGGTCGCGGGGCCATGTAGTGTTCAATTGGAAGTCGGGCGCCAATCAGTCCACGGCGGTCAAATACGGGTGGTTTACATTGAACATGTCCGGGACCCTGCAGAGCGTGGTGAATGTGGACAGCGGGAGCAACGGCAGTTCGTTATGCTCCTGCCCCTCTCTGGCTTACTCCTTTTCGCTGGGCAGCTACTACCTGCACGCTTCTTGGGCCAAAGGAACCAATGTCTGGTACTCCTACAAGCAATTGGACTCCGGGCCTTGGACCAATACCAGGATTTCCCAGACCTCGGCAACCAGTGCACAACCGAATATCGAGTTCTACGGGGATGCGGTTAATGTCGCCTGGGTGCAGACGTCATCTCCCGTTAGCGTCATTAATCGCTACAGGACCTTTCCTTATGGCTCATGGAGCACTTGGAAGACCGTGAGCCAGGCTGCGGGCTGTGCTTCTCCCCAGATGGCTTCTGGAGTCTACTGCGTCTGGAACGAGGGAGATAACGAGGTTTACTACGCTTATCGGGTAGGCGGGGTTTGGCAGACGAAAGTTAACCTATCCAATACCCCTGAGCGTTCGGCTTCTCCCCAAGTAACGTTCATGCCCTGGATAATGGGTACCACGCTTTTCTGCTTCTGGACCGAGAACAATTTAGCCCCATACCAGGAGTACTTTGCTACCACCATAGGTCCGCTTGGGGCCTTTTACACCCTTGATGCCGGTCTGGAGGTGGCGAGTCCCTACACGGTCCGCCGGGGCGGGTATCTGCAGTATACCCAGGAGCCTGAGAAGACTGTGGATACGGATGAGTCCTATCTTACCTACCGCTTCGAGCGCTTGAACCCGAAGATGCTTTACCTGGTCAGGGCGTCCTATTACCAGGAAACGGGTTCACCAGTGGGCCTTGAAGTGAAGGTGGATGGGTTCGTTTTTGCCAACTTAGCGGTTCCGAATCGTTCCGTGATTAGGGGGGAAGCCTGGGTGCCCAAGGAACTCTATGCCGACAGCGTGGTGGAGTTTGTGATTCGGAAGAAAAGCGGGACGTTGGGGACCTTGGGGTATCTTGAGCTCTGCCAGGCTGAGCCTCGGGGTAAGGGCGGGCCGCAGTCCTCGGGATTGTCTGACCTTTCCTTGCCCAAGGAGTTCTCTCTGGGTTCAGGTTATCCCAATCCCATGACTTCCGAGGTCCGGATCGCCTATGCCCTGCCCAAGGCTTCCCCGGTGAACCTTACGGTCTACAACATTTCAGGCCAGGTGGTGCGGAGACTGGCGAGCGAATCATCCCAAGCTCCGGGGAGGTATACGGTGCGTTGGGACGGTAAGAACGACCAGGGCTACAGGGTCCCTGCCGGGGTCTACTTCTACCGGTTGAACGCAGGAAGCTTCTCTGAGACCAGGAAACTCGTTGCAGTAAGGTAACTTAACGCGTGGTTGCTCTGAAGGCGGGGCTTCTTTTGTCCCGCCTTCTTTATTTGTGAGAATTTTTGCACTCACCCTTGACTTTTTCAGTTGGGTTATAGTATAGTATATGGTCGTTTACAGCCTCAAGGATTATACCCGCGTCTCAAGGCATTGCATCTTTCCTTCTCCGTTTATCATCTCATGGATTAGAGTTCGAGGTCTTTCATGTCAAAGCTAAAAAGTCCGTTTTTCGCCCGCGAGGCGCGCGGGAGGTTTGGTAAGGATTTGGTGTATTCCTCCTGGCGGGGGATACCCTATGTGAAGGTGTTCTATCCGGCTCGTCAGAAGGATTCCCCGCGTCAGCGCGAGGTGCAGGCGTCCTTTTGTAAGTTGAACCGGGAGTGGGCGGCCCTCACCGAGGCTCAGAGGGAGGCTTGGAGGGTTTATGCCGGAAGGCAGAGGGTGCCCAATTCCGCGCATTGTCTGTTCCTCTCCTTTGCGGTTCTGGCCCAGGATGCCGGGCTTTCTCTGCCGGTCCTGCCGCCCGGGGGCAAAGCTCCCCGCGCTCCGTATCTGGCCGTAGCTTCCGGTGAGGAACCCTGTTCCGTGGTCGTCTCCTGGTCTTTTACCAAGTCCCAGAAGATACCCAACTCAGCCCTTCTGGACCTCTGGTCCTGCATGACCCTGCCCTCCCGCCAGGCCTATCTGCATCATTTCACGCATCTGACCTACGTTCCGGCCGATGCCGGAAAAGCGGCGATAAATAACCTTCCGCTAAAAAGAAGGCCCCACTTCCGGGCCCGTTTGATCCTTCCCGACTCCCGCTCCTCTCCCTTTTCCAAGACTATCGGTGCTCCACAGTCGTGACGGGCTCTGAAGGGGCTCCAAATGGGCTCTAAAAGGGCTCTAAATGGGCTCTGGGATATCCTGCAAGACCCGTTCGGCAGGCCAGCAACAGGCGGGCGGTCCTCCTAAGGCGTTCCTCCCAACCTTCTGACCCATGCCCGCAAAGCAAAAGCGCATCCTCGGTTTTCCCCGGAACGTCTTCGCCCTGGGCTGGACGAGCTTTTTGAACGACACGGCGAGCGAGATGATCTATCCGCTCCTGCCGGTGTTCCTGACCACGACCCTGGGCGCAGGGGCGGCCTTCCTTGGCCTCATCGAGGGGATCGCCGAGAGTACGGCAAGCCTGTTAAAGCTTTTCTCCGGCTGGTTCTCGGACCGGATCGGGAAGCGCAAGGGGCTCGTCCTCTTCGGATACGGCCTGGCCGCTTTCGCCCGGCCCCTGATCGCCGTCTCCCACGCGGCCTGGCAGGTCCTCCTGATTCGGGCTGGCGACCGGGCGGGGAAGGGGGTGCGCGGCTCCCCTCGGGACGCCCTCGTGGCGGCCTCCAGTGAGGAGAACGAACGGGGCAAAGCCTTCGGCTTCCAACGGTCTATGGACCATGCCGGCGCCATCGTGGGCCCGCTCCTGGCCTCTGGGCTCCTCTTCCTCGTCCCCGGGAATTATCGCCTGATCTTTGCCCTCGCCTCAATCCCTGGGTTGTTGACCCTGCCCTTGATTGCGTGGGGTGTCAGAGAGATCAAGTCCCCCGCGTCTTCCACTGCCCAAGGGGTCAGGCTCACTCTTACGCCGTTCTCCGGGAAATTCAAGGCGTATCTTGCGATTCTGGTGCTTTTCACCCTGGGGAACTCCTCGGATGCCTTCCTCCTGCTCCGGGCCAAGACCCTCGGGGTCGGCATAGCGCTCCTGCCCATCCTCTGGATCGTCCTGCATATCGTGAAGATGACGACCTCCATCCCCGGTGGGATGCTGTCAGATAAAATCGGGAGGAGGGGAGTCATCGTGGCGGGCTGGCTAATCTATGCCTTGACCTATTTGGGGTTCGGGCTAGCTGGACAGGCCTGGCAGGCCTGGGCCTTGTTCGCCTTCTACGGACTCTTCTTCGGGCTCACCGAAGGGGTGGAGAAGGCCTTCGTGGCCGACCTGGTCCCGGAGACCCTCCGGGGCACGGCCTACGGGCTCTACAACTTCGCCATCGGCATCGCCGCCTTGCCGGCCAGCCTGCTCCTGGGGCTCATCTGGCAGACCACCCAAAGCGCCCTCCTGGCCTTCGGCCTGGGTGGGGCCCTGGCCTTCCTCGCTTCGTTGCTGCTTTGGTTGTTCGTGAGAGAAAGGTAGGAGTTTAAGGCGGTACGCCCTTACAATTCGAAGGCTCCCCTTGCGGGGAGCCCTTCTCAATTTGGGAGGAAAACCTACGGCTTCAAAGGTTTTCCCCAGACGACCTTGCCGAGAAACCGCATTTCGAATGCGTCTTCACGGCAGTATCGTCGCACCAGTTCCCTCACCTCCCGGTCAAAGGCCGAAGCCCTCTCCGAACCCATTCGGTCCCGGGAGTAGAGCGAGGTGGAATGGAAGGATTCGATGTAGTCCTCGAGGGTCTGTCGGAAGAACGTCGGAGCAGCCGCCTTCTCTCCGACCTTTTGAAACAGGCCCCGGGATTCCAGCTCCTCGACCAGGTCCACCGGCCGGTACTCGGGGTTCGTGGAATATTTCGGAGTGAGCTTTTTCACCTCCTCGAGCCAGGGAGGAGGAGGTTCCGGCTGATAATGAATAATCGAGAGATACCCGTTAGGCGTGAGCATATCGTGGAACCGGGGCAGAACTCGTTCCCAGTCCATCCAGTGCAGGCTGGATGCCGCGGTGACCAAGGCATAGGGTGGATGAAGCGGGACCTCCTCCGCGTTGCCGCAGATCCAATGCAGGGCGGGATGGTCGCCCCCGGGAAGGCTTCGGCCCTTGGCGATCATCGGCTCCGAGCAATCCACGGCATCGATGCGCTCCACCCGTCCGATCAATCCACGTGCGACTTGGCCCGTCCCGCACCCCGCATCCAGCACGACCCTTGGCTCCTCGGTTATCAGGGATACGAGAATGTCAAAGACATCTGAAGAATAGGGCGGCCGGAGATGATAGACGTCTACGAGGCTTTGGTCCTGGAAGGCGGACGCGTAATCCGGTCCGAGGTGCCTGGGTTTGGAAATCAAACTGTGCTCTCGGACCTCAGGCCCTTCTTGATTTTAAAATCAGGCGGTCTATAGCGAGGAATCGGGAAGGGAAGAAGAGAATGAGCAGGGCCGGGATGAGAAGCAGGATATCCCGGTAGATGAGGTCCATTCCGACCTTGACGCTGTGAGCCGTGGAGAAACACCCGCAGTTGATGTCGATATGGCGCAGCAAGGCCGAGGGAATGGCGACCAGGAAGATGACCAACATTCCCACGTTCAACAAAGCCGAGGCCTCGGTGAAAAGGCCGATGACCAGAAACAGTCCGACCAGGAACTCTACCCAGGGCAGGATCAGGGCGAACAAAGGCTCCAAGGCCGGCGGCAGGATGCGGTAGTTGTGGGCGATGCGCATGAACTCCTGGGGATGCAAGATCTTGTCATAACTGGCCCAGAGGAACACCATCCCTGCGATCAGCCTGAAGACCAACCCGACCCATGGATGGGTTAATACCCTGACGATGGCTAAATAGATCTTCATAGGTATTATGCTAAAAGAGCCTTTTTACTTCTCCACCGGATGGTTCCCCTTGATCCACTCCTCCCAGCCTCCGGGGAAGACCGCGAGCTTGCGGTAGCCCAGGCCATACAGCCTCAGGGCCAAAAGGTCGGAGAATTCGCAATCCCTACCCTCGCAGTAGATAATGTAGGCCGAGTCCTTGGAAAAGGGAATCAGAGGATAGACCTTGTCGAAGTCATCTAGCGGCAGGCTCTTTGCCCCCGGAATATGCCCCTCGCGAAAGAGCTCGCTCCGCCGGGCGTCCAAGAAGATGCCCTGGTGTTTCTCCCAAGCTTCCCGGGTCTGGAGCGAGTCCAGCCTGCGGACTCCCACGGTGTCGATCAGGAGGGGGTTCACCGGTTGGAACAAGGGAAGAGGCCTGGAAGAAAGGGCGTTCCTTCCCAGGCCCATGACACCGGCCAGGACGACCAGCGCCAAAGCCTGAATAATGATGCTCTTCCAGGGTCTGCGGGGTTGTATTTGTTTTGGCATAAGTTCATTATAAGGGATGAAAGCCGAAAAGTCAAGGAGCGACGACCCCGGTCTCTCTCTCCTCTTCCCGTTCGTTTCGCGTTCCGCTTTCCCTGAGCAGCATTAGAGAGGTCGGTTTTCTCGGTCCGTTTACCTCTCAGCCCGATGGTTAACGGGTTGACTTTTCCTCATCATTACGGGTATAATATTTCCATCATTTTGGTTTTTAACCTCTCCGGTTTCACTTCTCACCTTCAAAGGAGTTTGTTCAATGGAACAAGCCTTGGAAATGGCCCTGAACCTGACCGGCTTCGAGCGCCTGGCTCTCTGGGCTATCCTCGGGGCCGCGGTCCTGGGCCTCCTCTACGCCGTCTTCCTCATCCGCTACATCCTTCGGGAGCCGGGCGGGGACGAGAAGATGAAGAAGATCGCCCGCGCCATTCAAACCGGGGCCTCGGCTTACTTGAACCGCCAGTTCCGGACCATCGCCGGGATGATCGTGGTCCTGACGGTGCTCCTCTATCTCACGGCGATGTCCTCGGGCTGGAAGATCGCCCTGGGCCGCTCCGTGGCCTTCCTCCTGGGTGCGGTTTTCTCCGGGCTCACCGGCTTCGTGGGCATGAGCATGGCCGTACGCGGGAACGTCCGCACCGCCGAGGCCACTAAGACCTCGCTCGCCAAGGCCCTGACCATCGCCTTCCGCACCGGGTCCATCACGGGCATGTTCTGCGTCGGCCTGGGGCTTTTGGGCGCGACCACCATCTTCATGATCTTCAAGGGCAGCGCAACCCAGGTCCTGATCGGGTTCGGGTTCGGCGGATCCCTCCTGGCCCTGTTCATGCGCGTGGGCGGGGGCATCTTCACCAAGGCCGCGGATGTGGGCGCGGACCTCGTGGGTAAGATCGAGAAGAACATTCCCGAAGATGATCCCCGCAATCCTGCAACCATCGCGGATAACGTCGGCGACAATGTCGGCGACTGCGCCGGGATGGCCGCGGACATCTTCGAGTCTTACGAGGTCACTCTGGTGGCCTCGATGATCTTGGGCTACACGGCCTTCGGCAAGGTCGGCGTGATTTTTCCGCTCCTGGTGCGTGGCATCGGGGTGCTGACCTCGATCGTCGGGACCTGGTTCGTCAAGGCCCGGAGCGAGAACGAGTTCCCCATGGCCCCGATTAACCGCGGGTTCTGGATTTCCACGGTGCTCTCGGCGATCGGGTTCTTCGGCTTCGCGATGTGGTACGTGCACGACATGCGGGTGTTCTGGACGACCCTCGCCGGACTGCTCCTGGGGGTCGTCATCTCCTCGCTCACCGAGTACTACACCTCTCTGCACCACCAGCCGGTCAAGGAGATCGCCCACGCTACGCAGACCGGCCCGGCGACCACGATTCTGGCTGGCATCGCGGTCGGTCTGGAGTCCAGCGTCTGGGCGGTCCTGACCATCTGCTTGGCCATCTTCGCCTCGGTGATGATCTCAGGCGGGGATACGAACTTCATCATGTACGGCATCGCCCTGTGCGGCATGGGCATGCTCACCTGCACCGGAGTCATCGTGTCCGAGGACAGCTTCGGTCCGGTCTCGGACAACGCCAACGGGATCTGCGAGATGGCCGGGCTGGGCCCCGAGGCCCGCAAGCGCATCGCGGTCCTGGACGCGGTCGGAAACACGACCAAGGCCGTGACCAAGGGCTTCGCCATCGGCAGCGCGGTGATCGCGGCCCTGGCCCTCTTCGCCTCCTACTTCGAGACCGTGATCGCCTCGGCCAAGGCTTCGGGCCTTTCCGAGGTGATGACGAGCATCAACGTGGCCTCGCCGATGGTCTTCATCGGGCTTTTGATCGGTGGCGCGGTCCCGTTCCTGTTCAGCTCGCTAACCATTCGGGCCGTGGGCCGGGCGGCCTCCCTGATGGTCCAGGAGGTGCGGAGGCAGTTCCGGGAGATCAAGGGAATCATGGAGGGCACAGCCGAGCCGGAGTACGGCAAGTGCATTGACATCGCCACCAAGGCGGCGTTGAAAGAGTTGGTCGGTCCCGGGCTTCTGGCCATCCTCGCCCCGGTGATCATCGGATTCCTCCTCCAGGAGGAGGCTCTGGGCGGCTTCCTGGCGGGGATTATCCTCACCGCGCAATTGATGGCGGTGTTCCTGGCCAACGCCGGCGGGGCTTGGGACAACGCCAAGAAGTCCATCGAGGACGGGCTTTACGGCGGCAAGGGCTCGGACGCCCACAAGGCCGCGGTGGTCGGGGATACGGTCGGAGACCCCTTCAAGGACACCGCGGGCCCGTCTCTGAACCCGCTGATCAAGGTCATGAACCTGGTCTCGCTTCTCATCGTTCCGCTGATCTTCTCGCTCAAGCACAACTGGGCAGTCAAAGGTCCGATCGCCGGGGCGGCGGTCCTGGTCGTGGTCCTCGCCCTCTGGTACTCCCGGCGGGAGGGGGAGAAGGGCGTGATGTAAGGCCCAGCCCTGCTCTCTGAAGGGGCATCAACCCGGGATGGTTTTTAACTAAGGACCTCATGCCAAACATCCACAACCTCGATCGCATCTTCAAGGCCAAGCGGATCGCCCTGATCGGCGCCTCCCCCAACCCCCAGAGTCTGGGCGGGAAGGTTCTGGCGAACCTCGTCGGCGGGGGATTCCGCGGGGTCGTCTATCCGGTGAACCCCACGAAAGAGGCTGTTCTCGGAATCGTCTGCTACCCCGACATCAAGAGCACTCCCAAGACCCCGGACCTCGCCGTGATCTGCGTCTCGGCCAGCCAGGTTCCCGGGGTCGTGCGGCAATGTGGGGAGGCCGGAATCCTGGGCCTGATCATCATCTCGGCCGGATTCCGCGAGGCGGGTCCGGAGGGACGGGCCTTGGAGGAGCAGGTTCGGGAAGAACGTCAGCGCTTCAAGGGGATGCGCATCATCGGGCCCAACTGCCTGGGCGTGATCGTCCCCGGCCTGGGGCTCAACGCCACTTTCGCCCTGGGCATGCCCAAAGCCGGGAACGTCGGCTTCATCTCCCAGTCCGGGGCCCTGTGCTCCTCGGTCCTGGACTGGGCTCTGGAGGAGAAGGTGGGGTTCTCCTACTTCGTCTCCGTGGGCAACACCCTGGACGTTGACTTCGCGGACTTGATCGACTACTTCGGCGAGGACGAGCAGACCCGCTCCATCATCCTGTACATCGAATCCATCTCCCGGGCCCGGGCTTTCATGACCGCTTCCCGGGCTTTCGCCCGCAACATGCCGATCGTAGCCTACAAGGCCGGCCGCTATCCGGAGTCCGCCCAGGCCGCCCATTCCCACACCGGAGCATTAGCCGGGGAGGATGCCGTCTGCCAGGCCGCGTTTCAGCGGGCTGGGATCGCCCTGGCCCACGACATCGGAGAGATCTTCGACGTCGTGGACCTGGTCGGGCGGAGGAAGATCCCGCAAGGTCCGCGCCTGGGGGTCGTGACCAATGCCGGCGGGCCCGGGGTGATGGCCACGGACGCTCTGATCGAGGCGAACGGCGTTCTGGCCAAGCTCTCCGGGGAGTCCCTGCAGGAGTTGAATAAGGACCTCCCGCCCTTCTGGTCCCACGGGAATCCCGTGGACGTCCTGGGGGACGCCCGCGCCGAGCGTTTCGTCAAGGGAATGGAGATCGTGCTCAAGGACCCCGGGGTGGATGCCGTGCTGGCCATCGTCACGCCCCAGGCGATGACCGACCCCACCGAGATCGCCAAGGGGGTCGCCCAGCTGGCTGCGGGAAGTGCCAAGCCGATCCTCGCGGCCTGGCTGGGGGGAGTGAGCATGCGCGAGGGAATCCGCCTCCTGAACGAGGCCGGCGTGGCCACCTACGCCACCCCGGAGCAGGGCGTCCGGGCCTTCATGACCCTGGTGGACTATTCCCGGAACCTGGAAGCCCTGTACGAGACACCCAAGGAGATCCCTGTTCATTTCACCCTGGATCGGAAGAAGCTGCGCTCGGAGTTCGAGGCCCTGGCCTCCTCCCAGGGCATGGTGTTCTCCGAGGCGGCCTCCAAGGCTTTGCTCGAAGCTTATGGCATCCCGGTCGCCCGGGTCCGCGAGGCCCGGACCGTGGAGGAGGCGGTGCGGGCGGCCGAGGAGATCGGCTTTCCGGTGGTCCTCAAGATCCTCTCCCCGGACATCACCCACAAGACCGAGGTGGATGGGGTGGCCCTGGGCCTGGAGGATTCCGCCGCGGTCCGGATGGCCTACGAGCGGATCACGCAAACCGCCCGGGCGAAAAGGCCCCAGGCGAAGATCGAAGGGGTCACGGTCCAGCCCATGGTACGGGATCGCAATGCCTTGGAGATGATCCTGGGGGCCAAGAAGGATTTCACCTTCGGGACCGTGATCATGGCCGGGCTGGGCGGGACCGCCGCCGAGATCTTCGGGGACCGGGCCCTGGGGCTTCCCCCTTTGAACGAGCGCCTGGCCCGGATGATGCTGGAGTCCCTCAAGACCTGGCCCCTGATCCAGGGTTACCGCGGGAAGCCCGGGGCCAACCTGGAGCGCCTGCTGGAGGTCCTGATCCGACTTTCTTACCTGGTTGCGGATTTCCCGGAGATTGCCGAGCTCGATATCAACCCCCTCCTGGTCACCCCGCGGGACGTGGTGGCCCTGGATGCCCGGGTGATCCTGGACCCGGGGGTGGTGGGCAAGCCGGCCAAGCCCTATTCCCACCTCGTCCTCCGGCCCTACCCCGAGGAGTACGTCCGTCCCGTGGAGTTGGAGGGGGTGCCCCTCACGCTCCGACCGATCAAGCCCGAGGACGAACCCCTCTGGCTGCACCTCCTGGGGAGCTGCTCCCCGGATACTCTCTACGCCCGATTCCGGTCCTTCTTCCGCTGGAACGCCCACGAGGTGGCCACGCGGTACTGCTTCAACGACTACGACCGGGAGATCGGAATCGTAGTGGAGCAGGAGGACAAGGGAGTTCGTCAGTTCCTCGGGGTGGGCCGTCTGATTGCCGACCCGGGCAGCGCGACTGCGGAGTACGCCGTGCTCATCCGGGACGACTGGCAGAACCGCGGCCTGGGGGGCCTCTTGACGGATTACTGCCTGGAGATCGCCCGGAAGTGGGGGCTCAAGCGTATCGTCGCTTCGACCAGCTCGGACAACCATCGCATGATCGCGGTGTTCAGCAAGCGGGCGTTCCAGGTCGTCCGGGACCCGACGAGCGATACCGTTGACGTGGCCAAGGACCTTTAGGCTGGGAAGAAGTAGGACGTAGCTCCCTTGTTTTTTTGAGGAGAGGCCCGGTCGCAAGCCCGGGCCTCTCCTTTTAGGCCCAAATCAGGTCTTTGGTTTTAAGTTTATGGTTATGTTTTTTCAACCATGGGGTATTGGTTGTTAAATGTCGTAAAAGTGGTTTCTTAGCTGTTCCGAAACCCGGCACTCGTGCCCCGACGCCCAATCTGTAAAAAGGCGCTTGACTTTCCCGGGGATTTGAATTAGACTTGTTAGGTAACCTTCGGAGGGTTTCTCATGAAGACGAAGACCGCTGCGTTAGCTGCCGGATTGCTTTTGGTCCTGATCGTTTCCGGGGGATGGGGGAGCACTGCTCCTCCGGTCCTCTTCGAGCCTAGGGGAGGCGTAATAATGGCTCCTAGGTTGGCCGATAAACTGGTCGGCTTGGAAACCAACCGCACCCTTCCGGTCATGGTCTATTTCACGGACAAGGGGATACGCACCCAGGAGGAGTTCAACCGGGCTGCCGCGAAGCGCAAGGCCCAGTTCACGGAGCACGCCTTGTGGCGGAGGGCCAAGGTGGGTCGTGCGGACATGGACTTCATGGACCTGCCGGTATCCCGGGAGCACATCCAGCGGATCGAGGCTTTGGGGGCCAGGCTCCGGGTGCGGCTGAACTGGTTCAACGCCGCCACCTTTGAGATGACCAGGAGGCAGGTCGAGCAGGTTTCGAATTTGCCCTTCGTGCGCCGGGTGGACCTCGTGGTTTCGTTCCGCGGGCCCCTTGAGCCGGAAGTGACCGAGCCCCCGAAGCTCCTTTCTCCTCGCTTCCCTGCCGAGATCCACGCCCTGAACTACGGCCCATCCTACTGGCAGGTCCGGCAGATCAACGTGCCCATCTGCCACGACTCGGGATACACCGGCCGCGGGGTCATCGTGGCAATGTTCGATGCCGGGTTCCGCAAGAACCACGTGGTCTTCGATTCCATTAGAAATTCTGGCCGGCTCATCGACCAGCATGACTTCTACACCAACCGGGACACCACGGACTGGCACAGCCACGGAACCGGGACCTGGTCCGAAGCCGGGGGCTTCCGCTCCGGAAGCCTGATCGGCCCGGGCTACGGCGCGACCTGGGCGATCTACCGCACCGAGGTGGATCCCATGTTCGAGCGGAATGTCGAAGAGGACTACTGGGCTGCGGCGCTCCAAAGGTCGGACACCCTCGGGGTGGAGGTCGTTTCCAGCTCTCTGGCCTACAAGACCTTCGACACCGGACAGCACAACTATGGTTACAGGGACATGAATGGGAACACCGCGATCTGTTCCCGAGCCGCGAAACACGCCGCGAATCTGGGCATCATCGTCTGCAACGCGATGGGGAACAGCGGTCCCAGCGACACGTCCATCTTGGCGCCGGCGGATGCGGATTCCATCCTCTCCATCGGAGCCGTGGACTCCGTAGGAACGATCGCCAGCTTCAGCTCCCGGGGCTTAACTTATGACCGCAGGAGGAAGCCCGAGGTCTGCGCTAAGGGCGTCTCGGACTATTGGGCCAGCTCCTCCTCGACCACGGCCTTCGGCCGGGCCTCCGGCACCTCCTGCTCCACCCCTTTGGTCGGGGGAAGCTGCGCTATCGTGCTCCAGGCCCACCCCACCTGGACCCCGATGCAAGTCCGCCGAGCCTTAATGATGACCGCCAGCCGGGCCGGGAACCCGGACAGCACCTACGGCTGGGGGATCATCAATGTCTGGAACGCGATCCACTACAACCAAAGCGCTGTCGAGGACGACCGCATCCAGGTTGAGAAGGAGCATGAGTTCGCTTTAGCCAGCCAACCTAATCCCACCGCCGGAGCGACGACGATTTCCTTCTCCATGGTCCGTGCCGGAGAGGTCTCCCTGGCGATCTACGACGCCTCAGGGCGGCGGGTCCGCACCCTCCTCTCGGGGCCCCGCAGGCCCGGAACCTACGCTGCGCGCTGGGACGGCAAGGACGAAAAGGGCATTGAGGTGCCGAGCGGGATTTACTTCTACAAGCTCTTCGCCCTGGATAGAAACGAAGTGGGGAAGGTCGTGGTCCTCCGGTAGGGCGGCCTCTTCGGGATTGGAGGGCGGGACCTTTGTCGGGTCCCGCCTTTTTCTCCCTTGACTTTTCCAGCTGATGGGCTTATAATGAAAAGACAGGTTTGAAAGGAGAAGAACGATGAAAAAGGCCCTTTTTGCTCTGTCATTGATTCTGTCGCTTACAGTCTTATGGGGCTGCTCCAAGAAAAACCCTTCATCCCCCGGCGGAGGGGGGGGGAGCGGGGGTGGCGGGGGAGGTGGCGGTGGGACTGCGGGCGTCACGGTCGTCTCTCCGAACGGCGGGGAGAGCTGGCTCGCGGGAAGCAAGTACACCATCACCTGGACCGCCATCGGTCTCTCTACAGGGCAGTTCGAGATTTTATCCTCCAAGAACGGAGGCCAGAGCTGGGAGGCGGTGAGCCCCGGCCTGCCGCTCACGACCCGCTCCTATGCCTGGTCCCCGGAGGACACTACCCACCAGGGCCTCGTCTTGGTGCAGTACACCTCCGGCTCGCAGGTCCTGGCATCGGACTCCAGCGACCACGTCTTTGCCGTGACGAAGAGTACCAACATTCCCTATGTCGTGGGCACCGTATCCGTGGATGCCGGGCCCTATGGAGTGGCTGCGACCCCGGACGGGAATTACGCCTATGTGACCTGCTCCGGGGCCGGGAGGGTGGACGTGATCGCCACCACCAACGACAGCGTGGTGGCCAAGATTGCGGTGGGCAATCAACCCCAGGGGATCGCTATTGCTAGCGGTTATGCCTATGTGGCCAATTCGGCGGATTACTCGGTTTCAGTGATCTCCACCGTCTGGCCTCCCCGCGTGGTGAGCACGATCACGGGATACGCCTCCGCCCCCTCCGGCGTAGCCGCGAGTGGCTCCTTCGTCTTCACGATTTCTAATGCTTCCCCGAACCGTCAATTGGCAAAATATGATACCCGCAGTGGCTCAATCACTTACCAAACCCTGATCAGCCCTGGGGGCGGAATAGCGACATCGGGAGATTCCGTTTTCGCTACGAACTACAATTCGAATGTCGTGACCGTTCTGGACACACTGAATTTGATACCTTTTACGCATTCCCTTCCCCAGGGCCGGGGCCCCTCTGGAATTGCAATTCTGCCTTCCGGAGGTGAACTGTACATAGCCGACGCGCAGAACAATTACGTTTCGATCCTCGCCAGACCCGGGTACACTGAGACCGCTTTCTTTTTGGGCAATACTCCTACCGGAGTGGCCATGAAACCTGCTGGGAACTACGCCTATTTTTCCCAGAACACCGGTAACAGCGTATCGACGGTCAACACCTCCAGCAAAGCGGTGACCGGGCCGGTCGCGGTGGGCTCGGGGCCCCTGGGCTTGGCGATCACCCCGGGTGGAAAGCACGTCTACGTGGCCAACAACGGGGCGAACACCGTTTCCGTGGTCTACACCAACGGTTATTAAGATGGGTCATGTAGCTGGGCGGGAACATTTCGGGAAAGGATGAGCATGTCATCTGAGATTCGTGAATTCGTAAAGACGATCATCGCTGCGATTGAGCCCTTGGCCCGGGATGCGGCCCTGGCCTACTGGGACTTCAGCCTCACCTCCAGCGAGGCCGCGGCCCGCCGGAGCGAGGAGCTGGACCGGACCCTCCGTGAGTTGTTCTCCAACCGCGAGACTTTTCAACAACTTAAGGCCTGGTGGGAGAAAGGAGTCGAGGATCCGCTTCTCGCACGGGAGGTCCGGCTGCTCCTCCTCGGGCACTGGGCGAACCAGATGGAAAGGCAGACGATCGCCGACCTGGTGAAGCGGGAGAAAGAGATCGAGGGCGTCTTCTACGCCTACCGCGCCCGGGTGGGGGGGAAGGAGCGTTCGGACAACGAGCTCTCCGGGATCCTCCGCGAGGAGACCCAAAGCGCCCTCTGCCGGGAGGCCTGGGAGTCTTCCAAGCAAGTCGGGGCCCAGGTGGCCGCAAAGCTCCGCGAATTGGTGAGAAGGCGCAATGCCGCGGCCCGGCATATCGGATTCGCCAATTTCTACGCCATGCAGATCGAGCTCCAGGAGCTGAACGAGAAAGACCTGTTCGACCTGCTGGCCAGGCTGGAGCAGCTGACCGACGCGCCTTTCCGGGACTACAAACGCGGTCTGGATCTTGCCCTCTCCGCGCGTTTCGGGTGCCCTCCTTCGGACCTCCGGCCCTGGCACTACGCCGACCCCTTCTTTCAGAGGCCGCCCGAGGCCGGGGGGGTCTCCCTGGACGCGTCCTTCAAAGACAAGGATATCGAGGTCCTGACCCGCTCCTTCTACCGGGACCTGGGCCTGGACATCGAGGACATACTGAAGCGGAGCGACCTTTACGAAAAGCCCGGCAAGTGCCAGCACGCCTTCTGTACGGACATTGACCGCCGGGGGGATGTGCGCATCCTCGCGAACGTTGTGCCCGGGGAGCGCTGGATGGGCACGATGCTCCACGAGGTCGGACACGGGGTCTACGACAAGTATCTGGACATGAGCCTGCCCTACGCCCTCCGGGAGCCGGCCCACATTTTGGCCACCGAGGCCGTGGCCATCCTGATGGAACGCTTCCCCCGCACGGCCTGGTTCCTCGTCCGCTACGCCGGGGTCCCTCCGGAGGAGGCAAAGGCCATGGAGAAAGACCTTCGGGCCCAGTCCCGGGCCAAGCTCCTAGTCTTCTGCCGATGGTCCTCGGTGATGATGCGCTTCGAACAGGCGATGTACCGCGATCCGGACCAGGACCTGGATTCTCTCTGGTGGGACCTGGTGGAGCGCTACCAGCTTCTGGCGCGGCCGGAGGGCCGCAGGGCTCCGGACTGGGCGGCCAAGATCCACCTCTCCACCAGCCCGGTCTATTACCACAACTACCTCCTCGGCGAGCTGGCCGCCGCCCAGATGGAGGACCACATCCAGGGAAACGTCCTGGCTCCGGGCGAGGTCTTCGCCAACCCCAAGTCCGGGAGCTTCCTGGTGGAGAAGGTCTTCCGCCCGGGAAGCAGGGCTTCCTGGAACCTCTGGCTGGCGAAAGCCACCGGCGAGCCCTTAAACCCGGAGCATTTCGCCCGACGGATCGCCTGAGGTCTTCTCCCCGGGGGAAATGGGGGTTGACAAAACCAAGCGGTATGCGCTATAATATTAACCCCATTTCGATCGAGGAGGTGATGAGGGAAATCCGCGAAGACCGTACGTTTTTAAAAAGTTAAACTTTTTCATGGAAAGGAGTTCGTAATGAAGAAAGCGTTACTGCTTGGGACCCTGGTGTTGCTAATGGCCGGGTTGGCCTTCGCCCAGGCCTGGACGCTGGGACCGAATTCTGTGTCTCAGTTTAGGTACTGGAGAACTGGCAGCGCGTACTATCCTCCCACGGGGAAGGCCTATTTCCTCGGCGGTCGTCTGACGGACCTCACGACCAACGGCGAGATCTGGAGCTTCGATCCCGTGGCTGGGACGTTTGCCGACGAGGCCCTGGCCATGGAGGTCCCGATTTCCAACTACAACGTCTGCTTGCTCAAGGATCTAACCGGCCCGGATAGCCTCGCCCTTTATGTTGCTGGCGGGCGCCGAGGCGACGGGACCAACGCCCCGATCCTGCAGGTCTATTACCCCATCTCCGGTCTGGCCATGTCCCTGACTTCCGATCCTTTCCCGGGCACGATCGGCGGCCGGGTCTATACCCCGGCCCAAGGCCAAGTGGTGTTGAACAACAAGATGTACGTCATCGCGGGCTTGCAGGTCACCGCCGCCCCCTATCAAACAGACTCCACGTACGTCTACGACCCGGCCCAGCCTGCGGGCAGCCGCTGGTCCCGTCTGACCGCCCGCCTGTCCCAGGCTCGCGGCTATATCACCCCGGCGGTCGTGGACGGGAAGGTTTACGCCATCGGCGGAAGCTACACAACCTCTGGTGCGACTCTTATTAACTCCAACCGCGTGGAGCGTTACGATCCCGCCAACCCCGGCGCCGGATGGGTGCGGATGGCCGACCTCCCGGACACCTCGTCCGAAAGCCATGCCTTTGGGTTCGACACCGGCTCGCCCTACGGGCTGGGTGGTCACATCATCCTGGCTCCCCAAGGGGGCTGGCCTGTCCCCAATGGAGCTTGCTATGACTACAACGTGGCCACGAACTCCTGGTCCACCTTCCCGGCGTTCAATGTGCCCCGCAGAGCTCATGCCGGGTTCTTCGTTCCCGGCCCCGGCGGCTCCAACGGCATCCCCGGGATGTGGGTCTGGGGTGGAAGAGGGGTCGTGGCCGATTCCAACACACTGGGAAGCACGGAGTACTACCAACTCAATTACAGTGCCGTGGAGGAGCAGGGCAGCGTCCGGTTGGAGAAGTTGACCGCCCTGCAGGCTCCCGTGCCTAATCCGTTCTCGGGCAAGACGGTCCTGCGCTACTCCCTGGCCAAATCCGGACCGGTGAGCCTGGCGATCTACGGGATCACCGGCCAGAAGGTGCGCACCTTGGTCTCCGAGAACGCCTCGGCCGGGACCCACGAGGTGGCTTGGGACGGTAGGGATGAGTGCGGCAAGCCGGTCGGAACCGGCGTCTACTTCGCCCGTTTCGCGGCCGAGAAGGTCCATTCCACCGAGCGCATCACGGTTCTGCGGTAAGTTTCAGCATCCGGTTAGCTTGGAAGGCCCCGACTTGTTCGGGGCCTTCTTCTTGGCTTTTGCCACCCGACCCTTCCGAAGGAGGTTTTTTCATTCGGGAATGCCTCCTCCAACCGGACTGGTCGTCTCAACTCGGCGAGGGGATTGACAAATGCCAGGGATGTTCGCTATAATATGGGCAGATTCCGTTCAAGGAGGTGATGCGGCTAAAGCTTCGAGGACCGGGCGGTTCACAGGAGAAACCCCTTTTTCATGGAAAGGAGTTCGCGATGAAGAAAGCGTTACTGTTTGGGGCCTTGGTTCTGTTGGTTGGCCAGGCGGTCTTCGCCCAATGGACGCTCGGGCCGAATTCTGTGTCTCAGTTCAGGTACTGGAGGACAGGGGGCGAGTATTACCCACCGACCGGGAAGGCCTACTTTCTCGGCGGCCGTCTAACGGATCTCACGACCAACGGCGAGATCTGGAGCTTCGATCCGGTTGCCGGAACTTTCACCGACGAAGGCGTGGCCATGGAGATTCCGATTTCCAACTACAGCGTGGCCTTGCTCAATGACCCGACAGGGCCGGACAGCTTGGCTCTGTACACCGTGGGCGGCCGTAATAGTGCGGGTGGCTATACCGACGCCCTGCAGGTTTACTACCCGATCTCCGGATTAGCCATGTCCCTCACCTCCGATCCTTTTCCTGGACGGCTCGGAGGGGCGGTGTACTTTCCGGCCCAGGGCTGCGCGGTGGTGAACAACAAGCTCTATGTCTTCGGGGGATACGAGACCGTGGCCGCACCCTACAATGCGGATTCTACCTACGTCTACGATCCTTCCCAGCCCGGGGGGAGCCGGTGGTCCAATATCACCACAGCCAGGCTGTCCCAGAGGCGGGGCTATGTTACCAACGCCGTCGTGGATGGGAAGATCTATGCCATCGGCGGGAACTGGACCCCTAATGGCGCAGTCCCGCTTCATAACTCGAACGTCGTGGAGCGCTTCGACCCGGCCAACCCCAGCGCCGGATGGGTGCAGATGGCGAACCTCCCGGACACCCAGTCCGAATCGGTAGCCTTCGGGTTCGACACCGGTTCGCCCTACGGTCTGGGCGGCCACATCATCGTGACCCCGCGGGGCTGCTGGCCGGATCCGTTTACGACTTGTTACGACTACAACGTGGCTACGAACACCTGGACCACGTTTGCAGACGTGAATGTGGCCCGCAGGGACCAGGCCAGGTTCTTCGTGCCCGGCACCCGCGGCTCGGGCGGGATTCCTGGAATGTGGATCTGGGGTGGAAGAGGAGCTTTTGCAGGCGATTCCTATACGCTGGGAAGCACCGAGTACTACCAACTCACCTATAACGCCGTAGAGGAGCAGGGCGGAGTGCGGCTCGAGAAGCGGACCGAGCTCCAGGCTCCGAGGCCCAATCCCTTCGCGGGCAGGACGGTCCTGCGCTACTCCCTGGCCCAGTCCGGCCCGGTGAGTCTGGCGATCTACGGGATCACCGGCCAGAAGGTGCGTACCTTGGTTTCCGAGAACGCCTCGGCTGGGACCCACGAGGTGGCCTGGGATGGTCGGGATGCGTTCGGCAAGCCGGTCGGTGCCGGGGTTTACTTCGCCCGCTTCGCGGCCGAGAAGGTCCATTCCACCGAGCGCATCACGGTCCTGCGCTAAGACCTGTTTTTTCAAGTCAGTTCCTTCTTTTGGAGGGAGGGGTTTCTCAAGCGAAACCCCTCCTTCTTTTTGGGTCCCCCCTTAAGGGGGGGACTGTGCTAATGGTTGCCAGGAAGGTGAGGAAGGTAACAGGAAGGTAACAGGAAGGGAACAGGAAGGGAACAGGAAGGGATCAGGAAGGGTTGTGGGCGTGCAGTGGGCTTACTCTGGGCGTCTGGCGGGCGTTCAAAACTCCCTTCCTTAACCGATCACCCTTCCTGTTCTCACCTCATGATCCCCGGGTTCCGGCATCCGCCGGAGATCAAGGTAGTTGACAACCTTTTCCCACTCTGTTAAACTCTTTATACAGGAGCGCATGCCTGTGTCTGTAGAGGGGTCTGAATTCCGCGCTCCGCATTCCAAAATCCGCATTTCAAAGGAGCAATGATGGCTGAGGTCCAGACAGCATCCGGGGATGTCCAGGCGGTCGCGCAGTTGCGTCAGGCGCGGGAGACGATTGAGCGCGAGATCGGGAAGGTCATCATCGGTCAGAAAAAGGTGATCGAGGAGCTCCTGGTCGCGCTCCTGGCCAACGGCCATGCCCTGATCGTGGGCGTTCCCGGCCTGGCCAAGACCCTGCTCATCAACACCCTGGCCCAGGTCCTTTCGCTCTCCTTCAACCGCATCCAGTTCACCCCCGACCTGATGCCCTCGGACATCACGGGCACGGACATCCTGGAGGACGACCCTACGACCCGCCGCCGCGCCTTCAAGTTCGTGCGCGGCCCGGTCTTCGCCAACATCGTTCTGGCCGACGAGATCAACCGCACCCCGCCCAAGACCCAGGCCGCCCTTTTGCAGGCAATGCAGGAGCGGAAGGTCACCGCCGGGGGCCAGACCTATTCCCTGGACCCGCCCTTCTTCGTGCTCGCCACCCAGAATCCCATCGAGCAGGAGGGGACTTATCCCCTGCCCGAGGCACAACTGGACCGCTTCATGTTCGAGATCATCATCGATTACCCTTCGGAGGCCGAGGAGGCTGAGATCGTCCGCTCCACGACCTCGGCTTACGAGGCCCAATTGTCTCGCGTGCTCTCCGGCGAGGACATCCTGCGCCTGCAGAAGCTGGTCCGCCGGGTCCCGGTCTCGGACCATGTGGTGGGCTACGCCGTCCAACTGGCGCGCAAGACCCGTCCCAGGTCCCCGGACGCGCCCAAGTTCATCAAGGACTGGCTTTCCTGGGGCGCGGGGCCTAGGGCCTCGCAATACCTCATCCTGGGCGCGAAGACCCAGGCCGTCCTAGACGGCCGCTTCTCCCCGGGCGTGGAGGATGTCCGGGCCGTGGCCCCCTCGGTCCTGCGCCACCGCCTGGTGACCAACTTCTCGGCCGAGGCCGACGGGATCACGGCCGGGGACATCGTAGCAAGGCTCCTCGCCTCCGGCCTCTCCGGGGCCTCGTAGCTCTGACTCCATGGGGCGCTTGGGTCGTTGGGTCTGGGTCTGCTTGGCCCTGGGGCTCCTCCTTCGCCTGGCGATCATCCTGAGGCCCTTTTCCTGGGTGGACGACCTTGTGCTCTGCGACGACAGCTATCTCTGCTGGGACATCGCCCGCCGCTGGGCCGGGGGCCATCCCATGACCCAGGACGGGATTCATTTCACCAACGGCTTCCAGCCCCTGTGGGTTTTCCTTCTGATCCCGGTCTTCTCCTTTTTCCCCAGCGATCCCATCCTTCCGGGCAAGATCGCGCTCGTTCTCCTGGCCCTGTTCAATGTTGCTACCGGGGTCTTCCTATTCCTCTTGGTCAAAGAGGTTGCCTCGAGAAAGGGGGCGTTCTTCGCACTCTTCCTGTGGATGGCCTCACCCTATGTGATCGTCCAGGGGATCAACGGGATGGAGACGGCGCTGGTGATTCTGTTGATGGCGATCACACTCTGGTTTTACCTCACGAGGGTGAGGGACAAGCCATACTCCTGGCGACGATTCCTCGTGCTCGGCCTACTGGCCGGGCTCACCATGCTCGCCCGGCTGGACCAAGCCTTCCTCCTGCTCGCCCTCGGTATTGACGTGCTCTGGAAGAGAAGAAAGAAGGCTCTTGCCCCCTTTGCCCTGGTGGGGCTTGGATTTCTCGCAATGCTTTCTCCCTGGTTTCTCCTCTCCTATCATTACACCGGAAGTTTAATCCCGGTGAGTGGAAAAGCGGTAAGGTTTATTTCTTTGGCGGAGCTCCGCTGGAGAGGAATTCCGGAGTGGCAGTGGAATTTTAAGATGCTGAGGAACATCTTGGTCTGCTGGGTCAACGCGCCATTGCCTTTGATGAGCGTGACGCGCTCGCTGGCGGAGAAATTGTTGTGTCCGCGGCGAATGTTTTATGGGGCGCTCGCTTTACTATGCGGTCTTACGCTTTGGGCTCTCTGGCGACGAACTTCATTGGAGGTAAGGCAACGGGCAGGTCGTCTTTCCTTCCTTTGGGTGTTCGCGGCAGGGTTCTTGGGGTTCTATGCGTTTTATATCTACACCTATTGGTACCACGACCGCTACCAGGCGCCGACAACGTTTTTGATTACCATGTTTTACGGCATTCTCTTTGCTTGGGCTCCATACTGGGGCAGGCAACTGCTCTGGATTGCCACTCCGCTGTTTCTGCTCTCGGGATTTTGGACGATAGAGGCGAGGGAAGCAGTTCCGAATGGTTACGCTCGAATCGGGACTTATGTTGCCGAAAATTTTGTTCCGGGAACCAAGATTGGGACCTATCAATCCGGAGCGATGGGCTATTTTGCAAGGGACAAGATCGTCATCAATCTCGATGGAGTAGTGAACGAGGAGGCTCTGTGCGCACATAAGGAGAATCGGCCCTTCGACTATATCCGCGCAGAAGGCATCGAGTTCTTGATCGATCCCGACCTCATCATTAAGCAAATGTTGTTCCAATTTAATTCTGAGGAATTGAAAGAAAGCGATCTGGTGCGAATCGGTGCCGTTCCTGGAATTATAACCCAAACCCAACTGTGGGCGGTCTACAAAGTGATTTTACGGGAGGAGGGATTAGCGCGGTGAGGGAAAGAGAGATTTTTACTCAAGAGCGGATCTGTCTGCTGGACATCACCGGGGAGGTGGAGCGAACGGTGGGGGATATCGGAGTGAAGGAGGGTCTCTGCACGGTGCTCGTGCCGCATACCACGGCGGGGATTACCGTCAATGAGAACGCCGACCCCAGCGTGAGGCGGGACATCCTCGCCAAGCTGGCGGAACTCATCCCGCATAACGGCGGGTATAGCCACACCGAGGGAAATGCCGACGCCCACATCAAGGCCAGCCTGATGGGGAGTTCGGTACAGGTGCCCGTGGAGGGGGGAAAGCTCAAATTCGGGACCTGGCAGGGGATCTTCTTCTGCGAATTCGATGGGCCGAGACGGAGAAAGGTGTGGGTGAGCGTCCTGCCGGGCAAATAAAGGGTGCGAAAGGGCAGGATCAGAAGCGGATCTGGACCTTCGTCAAGGCCAGCCTCCTATTTGATCTTTTCTTCTTCGGGTACTTCGGAATCTGCGCCTATGTTGCGAATCACCTGTCCCAGCCGGATATCCTGCCCAATTACGAAGAGGCCGGGAGCCTCGGGATCCCTTACGAGGAAGTGGCCTTTCCCAGCCGGGGGGACAGCCTCAGGCTTTCGGGATGGCTGTTCCCTCGTGAGGGTAGTCCGGCGGGGATTGTGCTTGTGCATGGTAAACCGGGGCATCGCGCGAACCCGGAAATCGGACTTCTGCCCCTGGCCAGGGACCTGCACGACTTGGGATACAACGTGCTCACCTTTGACTTAAGGGGCTGGGGACAGTCGCAGAAAAGCCGGTTCTCTCTGGGGCAATACGAGACCCGGGATGTCCTGGGGGCGGTGTATTACCTCTCGACCCATGGGATCGAGAGAGTGGGAGTCATCGGGTTCTCGATGGGCGGTGCGGCCTCTATCCTGGCCGCGGCCGGGGATACGAGCATCCGGGCTCTGGTGGAGGACAGCGGATACGAGGACGCCCGGGAGATAGTAAATCTGAAGCTGCCCGGTCTTTCCCGCCTTCCCGCCGCGTTCACCCCCGGCGTGGTGCTCACGGCCAAGGTGCTCTTCGGCATAGATTTCGACTCGGTGAAGCCGATCCGTGAAGTGGGGAAGATTAAGCCCAGGAGGGTTTACTTCATCCACGGAGAGGCGGACACGAGCATTTCGGCGGAGCATTCCCGCAGGCTCTTTCACGCGGCGGAGAACCCGGCGGACGACCTCTGGATTGTGCCTGAGGTGGGGCACGTGAAGGCGTATCTGACGCATCGCGAGGAGTATCTGGAACGGGTGGGGAAGTTTTTCGGGGAGGAACTCAAATAGAGGGGTCTATTGATTAGGATTTCTAGGGCAGGCCTGGGAAGGTTTCAGGAGCCCGGAGAGCCTCGAGGGAGCTGGTTTAGGCTCCGGGGGCCATGAGGATCCCCTTCCTCTCCAAAGTGTGCAAGGTCGTAGAGCGCCACGGTATGCTGGCTGTGGGAGACCGTGTCCTGGTAGCGGTTTCCGGAGGGCCGGACTCGGTCGCCTTGCTTCATGTTCTCCTGGAGCTAAGGCGGGAGTACGGCTTACGCCTTTTCCTAGCACACTTGGACCATGGATTGAGGGAAGAATCCCGGGAGGAGGCCAGGTTTGTGAAAGGGATCGCGAAGTCCCTGAAGATGCCCTTTTACTCCAAACGCGTTGACGTTACCGGATTCTGCCGAAGAAAGAAGCTTTCTCTTGAGGAAGGGGCCAGGGTCATCCGCTACGCCTTTCTGGAAGAGGCCGCGAGGAAGGCCCGTGCTTCCCGGATCGCCTTGGGCCATATGATGGATGATCAAGCCGAGACCGTGATCATGCGCCTCATTCGTGGGGCAGGGCCCAGGGGACTCGCGGGCATCCCGCCGGTGAGAGGGATGATCATCCGACCCCTGATCGGGACGAGGCGGAATGAGATCATCAGTTTCCTGGATCAAAACCACCTCCCCTATCTCCTGGATCCTAGCAACCGGGACCTTAAGTTCCTGAGGAACCGCATCCGGCTCCTGCTCATCCCCCTCCTGGAAAAGGAGTTCAATCCCGGAATCGTCCGGGCCTTAGCGAGGACGGGGCAACTCTTCACGAAGGAAGGAGTTAAGGAGACCGGAGGTCAGCAGGGTTGGCGGGAAGACCTCCGGATTCGGGGGGTGGGGAAGACAACGAAATTAGTGCTTGATTTATCTAAGTTTTTGGAATATAATAAAAGGCTACAGCGCGAGGCCGTCCGCGAGGCGGTGAAGCGAATCCGGGGAGATCTAAGGGGAATCGGCTTCATTCACACCGAGAGCATCCTGGCCCTGGCCGAAGGGCGGGTCGGCGGCGAGGTTGAGCTTCCCGGGGGATTCCGGGCAAGGAGGGGATACCGCGAGATCGTCATGGAGCGTGGTCTTTCCACCGTCCAGCCGAAGCCCTTTAACCTGTCGGTAAAGGTCCCCGGTGTGACGAAGCTCCCCCAAGGGACGCTCCGGACATCTCTTCTCCCCGCTTCCGATGCCCCCAAGGTCTGGCCCAAGGGTGACGGTCGGACAGCTTGGTTCGATGTCCTACGCCTTCGCTTTCCCCTGAGGGTGCGTACTCGGAGGGAAGGAGATCGGTTCTGGGCGCTGGGGCTCCCCCGACCCAAGCGGCTCAAGGAGATTCTGATTAATGATAAAGTCCCGCGGGAGAAACGGAAGGAGCTCCCGCTCCTGGTGGATCGAGAGGGCATACTCTGGGTTTTGGGGTGGCGCGTATCGGAACGGGCGAAGGTCTGTTCCAAAACCAGGCGGATGTTGAAAGCTGAATTCATTCGGAGATAGAGGGTAGCGTGGCAAAAGTCGGTGTGGTTCTAATCAAGGAGGAGGACATCCAGCGCCGGGTGAAGGAGCTGGCGGCGAAGATTTCGGCAGACTACCAGACCTACCATCCGGTGTTCGTGGGCATCCTGCGCGGGGCTTTTGTGTTCCTGGCGGATCTCCTCAGAAACCTCACCGTCCCGGCGACCGTGGATTTCATCACCATCTCGGGGTATGGCGAGGGCACGAAACATTCTGGAGCGGTACGACTGCTCTCGGACCTGAACACGAACATTGAAGGCCAGGACGTCATCGTGGTGGAGGACATCGTGGACACCGGGCTGACCCTGAACTATCTCCTGGAGATCTTCCGGGCGCGGAAGCCCAACTCGCTCACGGTCTGCGTCCTTTTGGACAAGCGGGAAAAGCGGAAGGTCGCCGTGCCCCTGACCTATGTGGGGTTCCAGATTCCGAACCAGTTCGTGGTGGGTTACGGGCTGGACTACAAGCAGGAGAACAGGCAGTTGCCTTACATTGCCGTATTGGAGGAGACATGAGTAATGGTGGAGGAGGAATGAGGCCGGGATCGAGGAGGCCCATGCCGGGAAAGGGGCCCAAGCCCGAAACCCCGCGGCGGATGCCTGGGCGGGCGATCCTCCTCTGGTTGGGTCTGTTCCTGTTGACCTTTGCGGTCTACAACTACTGGATCGTGCAGCGGAACGCGCCACAGGAGATCAGCTACTCCCGGTTCCAGCAGGAAGTCAACGGGGGAAACATAAGGGCCGTGAAGTTCGTGGAAAAAGAAATCGGGGGCGCGTTCATCGTGCCCGTGGACGTACTGGTCAAGGACCGGATGGTGAAGGCCATCAAGTTCAAAACCTATCTGCCCACCGAAGATCCTGAACTGGTCAAGGCCTTGCTCGCCAAAGGGGTGCAGATCGAGGCCCAACCGGCGTCCATCAACACCTGGTGGAACATCCTTCTGAACCTCCTGCCCTGGGTGGGGATCGGCATTCTGTATTTCTTCTTCATTCGGCAGATGCAGGCCGGGCCGAGAAACTTATTCTCTTTCGGGAAATCAAAGGCCCGGCTCCTGTCCGAGGACAAACAGCGGGTCACGTTCAACGACGTGGCCGGGGCCGATGAGGCCAAACAGGAGCTCAGGGAGATCATCGAATTCCTGAAGGAGCCCAAGAAGTTCCAGCGGATGGGTGCGAAGATCCCCAAAGGCGCCCTGCTTTTGGGGCCTCCGGGGACCGGGAAGACCTTGATGGCGAGGGCCGTGGCCGGGGAAGCCGGGGTGCCGTTCTTCTCGATGAGCGGCTCGGACTTCGTGGAGATGTTCGTGGGCGTGGGGGCCTCGCGGGTAAGGGACCTCTTCGAGCAGGGCAAGCAGAACGCCCCCTGCATCATCTTCATCGATGAGATCGATGCCGTGGGTCGTCACCGGGGAGCCGGTCTGGGCGGGGGACACGACGAGCGGGAGCAGACCCTGAACCAGCTTCTCGTGGAGATGGACGGGTTCGGGACCAACGAGGGAGTCATCATCCTGGCGGCCACGAACCGGCCGGATGTCCTGGACCCGGCTTTGTTGCGTCCCGGTCGTTTCGACCGCATCATCGTGGTGGACCGGCCGGATGTGGTCGGTCGGGAGGGCATCTTCAAGGTGCACCTCAAGAAGGTCCCCATTTCGCAGGACGTGGAGGTCAAGGTCCTGGCTCGCGGGACGCCGGGCTTCTCCGGGGCAGATATCGCCAACATGGTGAACGAAGCCGCTCTCCTGGCGGCGCGCAGGAACCACGACAAGGTCCTGATGGAGGACCTGGAGGAGTCCAAAGACAAGGTGATGATGGGCGCGGAGCGGAAAAGCCTGATCATCACCGAGGAGGAAAAGAAACTCACCGCCTACCACGAGGCCGGACACACCCTGGTCTCCAAATTGATCCCCAATATGGACCCGATCCACAAGGTGACCATCATCCCGCGTGGAAGGGCCCTTGGCCTGACCCAGGCCCTGCCGATCGACGAGAAGCACAATTACTCCAAGACATACTGTGAGAACCAGCTCGCCTTCATGCTCGGGGGAAGGGCCGCGGAGAAGATCGTGTTCAACGAGCTTTCCACCGGCGCCGGGAACGACATCGAGCGGGCCACGGCCCTGGCCCGGAAGATGGTCTGCGAGTGGGGGATGAGCGACGCCCTGGGGCCGCTGACCTTCGGCAAGAAGGACGAGGAGATCTTCCTGGGCCGGGAGTTCGGGATGCACCGCGATTTCAGCGAGGCCACCTCCGAGGTCATCGACCGGGAGATCCGCGGGATCGTGGAGAAAGCCCACGAGCGCGCGGAAAAGCTTCTCCGAGAACGCCTCGACAACCTCCATGCTTTGGCCACTGCCCTCCTGGAGCGGGAGTGCCTGGATGGAGACGAGGTCGACCGGTTGATGCGCGGCGAAACACTTCCCCCCAAAATGCATCAGGAGGCCGAGCAGGCCGAGTCCCAGCCCGAGGTCAAATCGGCTCCCCAGACTGTTCCGACTCCTCAAATCAAGCCGGCTCCTCAGGGGACCTAAACGGACGAATTTAAGGGTTAGGTTCAAGGAGGAAGGAGAACAGGCAAAAAACCAGTGGACCTTAAGAAGATAAAGCAGGGCGTCCGGCTTCTCTTAGAGGGGATGGGGGAAGACCCGGAACGGGAGGGATTGGCTGATACCCCGGCCCGGATCGCTGAGATGTGCGAGGAGATCTTTGCCGGGGTCGGAAGAGACCCTCGGGAGAAGATCAAGACCTACCAGGCCCAGAACCGGGACGAGATGATCCTGGTCAAAGACATCCCGTTCTACTCCGTGTGCGAACACCACCTCCTGCCCTTCTTCGGCAAAGCCCATATCGCCTATATCCCCAAAGAGAATAAGGTCACGGGCTTCGCGGCCCTGGTGCGGGTCGTGGAGACCCTGGCCAAGCGGCCGCAGTTACAGGAACGTCTGACTACGGAGATCGCGGATGTCATCGTGGACGCCCTGAACCCCCGCGGCGTGCTGGTGGTCATCGAGGCCGAGCACCTTTGTCTGACCATGCGCGGGGTCAAAAAGCCTGGGGCGCTGACTCTGACCTCAGCCGTGCGGGGTGCGATGCGCGAGAAAAGCGCGACCAGGGCGGAAGCTTTCGCCCTGATCAAGAGCGAGCGGTAACGAATCATGTGCGGCTGATATTTTTGCGTAGCTCATAAACGACAGATATTTATACGCATGACAGAAAGAAATCACTCGGCGAAATTATTTGTCCTTAAGATTATCCCAGCCGACTGACAAGAACGGGATTAACAACCTAGGTATTCTATCCCGTCATTACGGGGGCTACACAACATTCGTCAATCTAAGAGTAATAAGAAATTCCGAACCCCTCATTTACAAATCGAAGGTTTAGAGACATGATGGAAATGCTAAAATCAAATCAAAGACTTTGGGAGTTGTTTACTAAAAAAGAAGAATACGAGCCTCCGCTATTTGATCAATATCAAAGATTCCCTTATTACTTATCAGAGCACAGAAATATTTTCGAACCGAAGACCTCAATTTTTCTAATCCAAAATGGCCTAAAAGTCAAATATCCCAACAACAAGAAATTTGCAGTTTGTTTAACCCATGACATAGACATTGTTTATTTCTCAATATTAAGAATGGCTTATACAGTAGCACAGACATTGCGAAAACGGCAAATGAGTAGATCTTTGAAGATATTGCTGAGCGGCGTAAATAAGAGATTTAATCCTTTATGGAATTTCACCCAAATTATGGATTTAGAGGATAAGTACGGTGCAAAATCAAGCTTTTATTTATTGGCATTAGACAAATATGATTTGGATTTCAATTATAACATTGATAGGTTAAACGAAGAGTTAAGAAATATTATTGATAACGGTTGGGAAGTTGGCTTGCATGGGGGGCGTAAAGCATATAACAATTCAAATGAAATGAAAAAAGAGAAGGAAAGATTGGAAAAGGTTATCGGGAAGAAAGTCGTTGGATATAGAAATCATTGTTTGACATTTAAGGTGCCAAAAACATGGGAACTGCTAAATGAAGCTGGTTTTAAATACGATGCAACGTTTGGGTATGCAGATTGTGTGGGATTTAGAAATGGAATGTGCCATCCTTTTAAACCCTTTAACCTGAACACAAACAAGTACATCAATATTCTGGAAATTCCTTTAACTATTATGGATGGTACATTGGTTGATTATATGCGGTTGGATATTAAAAATTCGTGGGACATTATAAAACGGCTTATTGATACTGTTGAAAGACATGGAGGTGTTATAACCGTTCTATGGCATAACACATATATGGTTGATGAGATGTTAGAGCTTTATGAAGAAATATTAAAGTATTGCCATAACAATAATGCATGGATGACATCCGGGTTAGAGATATGGGAATGGTGGAATGGCAATAAATATTTAGAAGGATATTGAGTAATAGGAGGGTTTTAATTGCTGATGTAGGTTATTAACTCACATTAGGAGCATAAGGAGTCTATGGAAGAGGCGCATTGGTATAATTGCGAGCCCGCCTTCTAAATATTCGCAGTCTTTTTATTCGAAATATTGTTAAGAAAGTCTTATCTAACTCACTCTCCGAACAGAGGAGGAGTTTGTACGATTCAAGTTAAAATTATGAAGACATGCAAGAGAAAATAGTCATGAGTTATAAGTTAAATATAAGAGAAATGAGAAGTTCGAATATAGCTGAGATAAATGAAGCACTTTCTACTTATAACACCGCTTATGGGGATAATAGGACTCCTGATCAGTGGATTTGGGAATATCAGAGCAATTATCCAGATCTTTTTGTATTCACGGTTATCGAAGACAATGGTCGCATAGTCGGGACTCAGGGGATGATTCCAATATACATTAACATTAGAGGGAAAAGATATCTTTCTAGCAAGATGGAAAGCAGCTTCCTAAATCCGAAATATCGTGGTGGAACTTTGTTTCAAGAACTTTATGAATATGCAGGGTCTCTATGTAACGCAAAAAATATGTGTTGTATATGGGGATACACATCTGTGGTTAAGGTGTGGAGAACCAAACTTCGATTTTCCGTTTACGAGAATAGTATGTATAATTCCATTTTAATTCTAAATCTTAGAAATGCTTTATCTGAGATTCTTAAATCAAAACGGAAGAGGGCCCAAAAAAATGCTATGTTACTTTTAGGCACGCTCTGTTATTTATATTCTGCATGCAGAATATATTTTAGGTTTCCCAAAAAAATACCAGAGATGAAGTATTTGATCGAACAAAGACTTAGGTCGATAAACGATCTTGGTATGCTCTATAACCGTTTAAGAGAAAAATATCCCAATTTAATCCATATAGAGCAAGATGAACAATATATTATGTGGCGTATATACAACAACCCCAATATTAAATATAAGACCTATTTTGTATATGAAGATGTCCTATTGAGGGGGTATTGCTATGTTAGTAGAAAAGAGAAAAAAACGGCTTCTCTCACAGATTTTACATTTGAAAGTCCTGAAGTGGGTGCTTTTTTACTACAAAGTCTGCAGGGCATGTGGCGCAAGGAAAAAGTCGGCTTTGTAACCTTTTTGGGCAATGCGATGAATCCGCTAATGATCACCGTATTTAATTTATTGAAAAGACATGGATTCTTAAAAAAAAGGGCCTCTATGTCTTTTTTCCTCAAGAACATATCATATAAAGATGATGGTCATTTGTATGATATAAGAAATTGGTATGCCGGTGGATTATGGATGGAGGGCTATTCCTCATACTAAACGGTGAAAATACAGTGTTTGGAACTTTACGTTTGCTTCGCGACCTTGCCCTTCGGGTCATATCATAGGCGGATAAGCGGATCGCTTCGTTGTACTCGCTCACTCAAATGCTCGGCTACGCCTCGCACTTCGCATATTCGCCTGCCGTTAAATGCTCAATGTTAAAATTGGAATGAACGGTTTCAAGCTTCGTCTGCGGGACAGGGTGCTGGATCTCTCCACCCGGACCCTGATCATGGGGATCCTGAACGTGACCCCGGATTCTTTCTCGGACGGAGGGCTTTTTTTTAATGCTCAGGAGGCCGTCCTCCACGGGGTTCGGATGGTGGAGGAGGGTGCGGATATCCTTGACATCGGAGGAGAGTCCACCCGGCCGGGCTCGGAGCCGGTGTCCCTGGAAGAAGAGTCGAGGCGGGTGCTTCCGGTGATCGAAGGGCTGGCCAGACGGGTTAAGGTGCCTCTCTCCATCGATACCACCAAATCGCAGGTGGCGGAGAGGGCCCTGGAGGCCGGGGCCGCGCTCGTGAACGATACCAGCGGGCTTCAGGACGATCCCCGGATCTCCACGGTGGCCGCGAAGAACGGAGCGGCCCTGGTCCTGATGCACCGCAAAGGAGCGCCCAAGGTGATGCAGGCCGATCCCCGCTACGCTGACCTGACGGGGGAGATCCTCGCCTTCCTTCGAGATGGCATCCGGGTGGCGCAGGACGCCGGGGTGGGGGAGGATCAGATTGCCGTCGACCCCGGGATCGGATTCGGGAAAACCCTGGAGCACAACCTCTACCTCTTGAAACATCTGACGGAGTTGTCCGTGCTGGGAAAGCCGATCCTGATCGGGCCTTCCCGGAAATCCTTTATCGGCAGGATCCTGAACCTGCCGGTGGAGGAGCGGCTGGAGGGGACAGCCGCGGCGGTCGCCGCGGCTGTCCTAAACGGGGTGGCGTTGGTCCGGGTGCACGATGTCAAAGAAATGGTTCGAGTGGTTCGGGTGGCCGATGCAATTCGCCGTGCCTGAGATGTTTTCATTTATCCAATTCCGCTGGCTGGACCTCCTGGACATCCTGGTCGTGTCCTTCGTGGTCTACCGTCTGTTCCTGCTGATGAAAGGGACCCGGGCGATCCAGATGTTCGTGGGACTCGTGGTCCTCCTCCTGGTGGCCTTTCTGGCCCAGCTCTGGCAGATGGAGGGCGTCACCTGGATCGTGGGAAGCTTCAAGGCCCTGTGGATCGTGGCCTTCGTGATCGTGTTCCAGCCGGAGATCCGGGGGGCCCTGGCGCAGTTGGGGCGAAACCGCTGGGTGGGGCCGTTCCTGCGGGGTCGGAGCCGGGTCCTGGATGAGGTCATGCAAGCCGTGGAGGGGATGATGAAACGAGGGATCGGAGCGATCATCGCCTTCGAGCGCGACACCGGACTCAAGAGCTATATCGACACCGGGACCAGGATCGACGCCAGCGTCACCGCCGAGCTCCTGAACACGATCTTCACCCCCCTCACCCCCCTGCACGACGGGGCGGTGATCATCCGGGGGGAGACCATCGCTGCCGCGGGGTGCGTCCTGCCCCTGTCCCAGGATCAAAGCCTGCCCCACGCTCTGGGCATGAGGCACCGGGCGGCCCTGGGCCTGGTGGAGGAATCGGACGCCGTGGCCGTGGTGGTTTCGGAGACTTCCAAGCACGTCTGCCTGGCCTCGGACCAGAAGCTTTACCACGACCTCCCCTTGTCCGACCTGCGCAGCCAGCTGGCCGTGCTCCTGCACATTAAGGCTTGAATTCGAATATGCCGGAAGCCAACCCCAAGGTGAGTGTGGTCATCCCTCACCTTTTGGGAGAGGAAACTCTTTCGGCCTGTCTGGCATCTTTAAGGAAGAGCGTCTTTCGGGATTACGAAGTCCTGCTCGTGGACAACGGCTCCACAGACCACAGCGTTTCCCGGGCCCGGGAGAGGTTCCCGGAGGTCCACGTCGTTTCCCTGAAGACGAACCGGGGGTTCGCCGGGGGGTGCAACGCCGGGATTCGCGAGGCTCGGGGAGAATACGTCTTCCTCTTCAACGATGACGCCGAGGTCACGCCGGAATGCCTGGAACGGCTCGTCCGGACCGCGGATTCCGATCCCCGGACCGCGGCCTGCCAGCCCAAGATTTTGAACTGGAAGGAGAGGAGCCGGTTCGACTACGCAGGGGGGGGCGGCGGACTCCTCGATCTTCTGGGCTATCCCTTCTGCCTGGGGCGGGTCTTCGAGCACCTGGAGGAGGACCGCGGGCAGTACGACCAGGGCCGCGAGGTCTTCTGGGCCAGCGGGGCCGCCGGCCTGTTCAGGCGGAAGGCGATCCTCGAGACCGGGCTCCTGGACGAGGCTTTCTTCGCCCATATGGAGGAGATCGACCTCTGCTGGAGGCTACACCTGGCCGGGTATTCCGTTTGTTCCGTCCCCTCGGCGGTGGTCTTCCACCGGGGAGCGGCGACCCTTGGGAAAGGGACCTATCGGAAGCTTTACCTGAACCACCGCAACAACCTGATCATGCTCCTAAAGAACTGGGGGCTACGGGCGTTGCTGTGGAGGTTTCCCCTCCGTCTGGGGCTGGAAGGCGTCACGTTCCTGCGCTCCCTCTTCGTCGGAGAATGTGACCGGATGCGGGCCATCGTGGCCGCGGAATTCTACCTCCTGTTTCACCCTGTGAAGCTCCTCCGGATGAGGGCTTCGGCCCAGAAGGTGCGGCGGGTTCCCGATGCCAGGGTGTTCGCGAAGATGTACCGCGGGCTGCTGCCCTGGAAACATTTCATCCGGAAACGAAAGGCGATATCGGGGTGAACGGCATCGTTTTCGAGCAGGTCCCCTGCGGCCTCTGCGGCTCCCTGAAGTCCAAGCCCTTTATTAAAGCCAGGGATCCATTGGGAATCTCGGAGGCGGACTTCACGGTCGTGCGTTGCGGGGAGTGCGGCCTGGCCTATCAGAACCCCCGCCCGACGTTGGAGGCCCTGAAATCCTTTTATCCCGAGGGGTACTGGTGGGGGGAGAAGAAGCCTGGGCTCCTGTCCGGCATCGAGGAAGGGTACCGTAGGGGTCTTCTGCGCAAGGAACTCTCCCTCCTCGTCCGGAAACTTCCCAGAGGCTCCCGGATTCTGGATGTGGGCTGCGGGCAGGGGGACATGCTCCTCCTCCTCAGGGAGGCGGGCTACGAGGCCTGCGGGGTGGAGAACGCCGAGAGCGCGGGTCGCTTCGCCAGGGAGAAGCGCGGGCTGGACGTCCATATCGGAGACCTGGAAACCGGCCCTTACGGAAGCGGGAGCTTCGATGCCGTGGCGTTCTTCCACGTGCTCGAGCATCTCGCGGACCCTCTCTCGGCCCTGACCCGGGCACAGGGATTGCTCAAAACGGCCGGATGGCTCCTCATCCAGTGCCCGAACATCGAGAGCGCGCAGTTCAAGCGCTTCGGGTCGCGCTGGCTGCACCTCTCGCTTCCCCAGCACCTCTTCCATTTCGCCCCGGAGACCCTGGGGAAGCTCCTCGGCAAGGCCGGGTTCCGCCTGGAAGCGGTGGGGCACCTCTCGCTGCGCATGAACCCGATGTCCGCGGTGCTCTCCCGGCACCCGGGCCTCATCCCCTGCGTGTTCCCGGCGGCCGGGGGGGGGAAGGGAAGCACGATGGTCCAGAAAGGCCTGTATCTTCTGCTGACGGTTCTGGCCCGCCCCAGGGTGCGCTTGGAGTCCTGGCTCCGCGAGGGGGCGACCCTCACGGTCCTGGCCAGAAAAATCGATTAGAAAATGAGCCGGTTTGAACCGGAAAAAGATGACGTTCGTTATTCCGAAATCTGAGATCATCAACGCGGAGGGCTTTCTTCTGACATGAGAAACAGGGTCGGTACGCTTATCGGCGCAGCGTTGTTCCTTATCGCCTTCGTCGTCTACCTCCGGACCACGTCCCCGACCACGGCGTTCTGGGACCCCGGGGAATTCAATTCCGCTTCCTACATCCTGGGCATCCCCCATCCTCCGGGGTATCCGATGCTGACCCTGATGGACCGGGTGGCGATCATGGTTCTGGCGCCGCTGGGCAAGACCGTGGCCTGGCGCGTGGACTTCCTCTCCTCCCTGGTCTCCGCCACCACGGTGCTTTTGGTCTTCCTCCTGGTGGTGAAGCTCATCAAACGCTGGAAGGGGGAGCCCCGGGACTGGCTGGACGAGTTCAGCCTTTACGGCGCGGGAGCCGTGGCCTCCCTCTGCATCGCCTTCGCCTACACCTTCTGGTTCAACGCCATCGAATCCACGCCTTTCGCCACGGCCCACATGCTGATGACCCTCACCCTCTACCTCATCCTGCGCTGGCAGGAGCGGCTCTCCCAGAAGGGCGTGCGCAAGCTCCTCCTGCTCATCACCTACATCTGGGGCGCGGGGGTGGGCATCCACCTGGGGGTCATCCAGATCTTTCCGGCCATCCTGCTGTTCGTCTTCCTGGTGCGCTGGAGGGACTTCCTCGAGCCCAAGTTCCTGGCCCTGGCCGTGCTCCTGTTCTTCCTGGGGCTGACCGTGCACGCCCATTTGGTCATCCGGGCCCACATCGACCCGGCGATCAACGAGTGCGAGCCCCGGGACTGGTCCAGCCTGCTGTACGTTTTGGAGCGCAAGCAGTATGAGCCCTTCAACTGGCACATCCGCCGGGCGGACTTCTGGCCCTACCAGTTCGGGCACATGTTCGTGCGCTACTTTCTCTGGCAGTGGAACGTCGCCGCGAGCTCCCTGCCCGGGGCCGTCGGCGACCTGGTTTATTCCGGCGGGCCCAAAGCCCATTACGCCAGGATGTGGGTTCCGGCTGCGGTGGGCTTTCTCCACGCCATCCCGGCCCTGCTTCTGACCCTGGGCATCTACGCCCTGGGCGTCCTGGGCATCTCGACCCACATCCGCATGGAGAAGCGGGGCGGGCTCATCTTCGGCCTGGCCTTCCTCTGGGGCTTCTTCTGCCTGGGCGTGTTGCCGTCCCTGGGCCTCGATCCGACCATCGGCGTGATTTTGGGGATGGCCGGCTATCTCTTCGCGCTCATCCTGGCCTTCCGCCGCATCGAGGGCGAGGCCAAGACCTTCCCGCTCCTGTCCGCGGCCTTCTTTCTGGGCAGCGTGGCCTTCGTGTTCTACAACAACATGATCGACCCCCAGGTGCGCGACCGGGACTACGTGTTCAGCCCGGCCTTCATCCTGTTCTCGATCTGGATCGGGATCGGCGCCTGGCAGGCCCTGGCCTTCCTGCGGGGGAAGCTCAAAGCCTGGGAGCGCTACGCCGTCCCGGCCGGCGCCGTGGCCCTGATCCTTTTAGCCTTCCAGCCGATGCTCACCTATTTCCGCATCAACGACCGCTCTGGGAACTGGATTCCCTTCGAGTACGCCCGGAACATCCTGGAGTCCTGCGAGCAGGACGGCATCATCTTCACCAACGGGGACAACGACACCTTCCCGCTCTGGTACGCCCAGTGTGTGGAGGGGGTCAGGCCGGACGTCCGGGTGGCCAACCTTTCGCTCATCAACACCAACTGGTATATCAAGCAATTGAAACGCGGCTACGACCCCCAGAGGATCGGCTGGTACCGCCGGACCTTCGGCTGGCTGAATTTCTTCAAGAGCGGCCAGAGGCCCTACTCCCCGCCTGCGCCGTTGAACCTCTCCGAGGAGCTGATCGACAAGCTCCTGCCCTTCCAGACCCAGGACGGGCGGGTGTTCTACGTGGCCACGGTGGCGGTCAAGGACATCATCGCGGCCAATGCCGGGAAGGGAGGGGGGGCCAAGGGCCTCCTGCCCACGGTGGACATCCTGCCCCCCGCCCAGTACCAGGAGAAGGTCTTCGCCCAGCCTTACCGGGAGAAGTACCCGATCTACTTCTCGGTCACGGTCCAGGAGGACAACCTGATGGACCTCCAGCCCAACCTGCGGATGGAGGGCTTCGTGTACCGCGTGGTGCCCGAGAACACCTGGAACAAACAGCCGGACGTGGAGCGCACCGAGCGCAATCTCTACCAGAAGTACACCTACACCTCGGTCCACGACCCCCAGGTGTTCAAGGACGAGAACACCTCCAACCTCCTGCGGAACTACGCCTCCACCCACTTCCAGCTGGGCGTGGCCTACCGCAAGCTGAACCAGCCGGAAAAGGCTATCAAGGAGTTCGAGGAGGCCCGAAAGATCGCCCCGGACGAGGCGGCGAACCTGAACCTGCTGGGGGTCACCTACGCCGAGATGGGCCGCTACCCCGAGGCCCTGGAGAATTTCCGCAAGCTCCGGGAGGCGGAGCCCAATCATCCCTACAGCTACGAGCAGGCCGGGCGCATCATGCTGGCCATGGGGATGAAGGACTCGGCCGAGGCCTACCTGGTCAAGGGGATGGGGGTGGACCCGAACTACCCCGGGACCTATCTCCAGCTCTACCAGCTCTACCGCTCGGAGAAGGACACCGCCCGGGCGATCCACATCCTGGAGTCCTGGCGGCGGGCCCATCCCTACGACTCCACGGTGATTCAGGAGATGGAGCAGTACCGCAAGGAGATCACCTCCGGGAAGCGGGAGACCATGGTGGTGAAGCTCCCGACCATTCCGGTGCAGATCCGGTAGTCAGGCGAACCTTCAATTTATCGGGTAGGCGGGATCTTCTGATCCCGCCTATTTACTTGGGCGTAGGGGCGGTAGCTCTATCGTCCTCCTTTCCAATGGGGATCACCCCCAAGCCTCGTCATGCCAAACTTGTTTCGGCATCTCTTTTGTTACCATTCTGGACGTGTCTTCGTAGTCATTCCCGCGCAGGCGGGAATCCAGTGACTTTGCTGTTGCTTTCTACCGTCTCCCTACCGTAGCGAATCCATCCATTGATTCCAGCGGTTTTTATCCCCTCCCCCCTCACTATTCAGGCCCGATAAGGCTTTTTTTCAAGGTGCGTTCGAGGGCTTACGAGGAACAACCCCTTCGTAACCGGCTTATCCCGCTACGCTTAAGAAAAATCATCCGTTCGTAAGTCGGTTTTATATGGGAGTACCCCTTACGAGCAACCCTTAACCCGGCAGGCAGACGAGCAGGAAACCCACCAAACCGTCAGACACCCCACCGACCCCATCCCAGCACCCCTCAGAAACGCCATAAATGCCCCACCTTTAGCCCCAGACCCCTGAGACCATGTTCTGACCCCACCCCACCCTCCCAAATAGCCCCAGCCCTCCAAACCTACCCTCCCCCTTTGGGGGAGGGTAGGAGCCTCAAATAAGTGTCACCAAGCCAGAATCAAGCCAGAACCAAGTCAGAACCAAGCCAGAACCAAGCCGGTTTGCACAAACCTTAATCGCCCACCTGTGCACCACCCATGGACCACCCCTATAGGGCCTCCCCCGACCCGCTCGGCCAGTTCAGCAGGGAAGCAGGAGGAATAAAAAGTAGCGGGTAGAGAGCAGAGAGAGAAGATACGGGGATCGAAAAGACCTCTCTGCGCTCCCAAAACCGTCACACCACCCTTGACAGACCCTTTTCATTTCTGGTAAAGTAACGGACAGATATCGCACCCAGCGCAGCACTTCGACCGCCTGATGCACCTCGGGCCGCTGAGCGACCCCGTGACCTGTGCGGTGACGGGGTAGGGGAAAAGAAAAGAGGAAAAATGGATACCAAAGACATTGAGAAATTAATGGCAGAGCTTGCCGAAGGCTCAGATATGGTCATAGCCAATCCTAAATATATTGAAGAACTTGAAAACCAGGGTTTTCCTTTTGAGCATAACCCGCCCCCTACTATTGATCAAGGGTATAGTCGCATTCCAGCCACCTAATTTGGTACAATGGTGGCATGACGA
>CAYGWX010000002.1:0-170077 GCA_964353855.1 uncultured bacterium
TAAAATATTATTCGAAGAAATATCAAAATTTAAGCATTAATTCTTTATTTCTCGAGCGCCTTGAACGCCGGGGCTGAGGTGGGCCGTATGAACACGGCAAACGGGGGGAGGGAACTGGACAAGCCTGAGCTCGGGGGCACCCTGCGAGCTTCTCTCCGTCCATTTTCCCGTGGATGCCCAGACCGGGTATGCTGTGGGAGACAATGGCACCGTTCTGAAGACAGTTACGGGTGGCAATTAAAGTTATTACGGGGTTCTGTCAAAGGGCGATCTTCGGATCGCCCTTTTCATTTTGCCTTTTCCTATTCACGCAGTTTTTTTTATTGGGTCGTTCCCTCGAATCCTTGAACCTTGGGCCCCTCGAACCCTGGAACCCTTGACCCCTTAAACCACGATCTCCGCCTGCGCGTAGCCTGACCTTCCCCCATCCGGCCTTACGACCTTTTTGGGTCGCGGCCTTGGTGCGGCATTAATTAGCGTGAAATTAGTGTGAAATTGGCGAGAACTTGGCGTCAAATTGGCGGGAAATTGGCGAGAACACGGCGGGAACACGGCGAGAACACGGCGAGAACACGGCGGGAATACGGCGGGAACATGGCGGGAAGCCTTCGGAAGGTGTTCCTACAGTCCGTTGCGAATCCTTGAGTTATGCCTGAAATGAGGGGGGTTCGATCGGAGGCTTGTCTTAGAAACGTAGGAGCAAGCGTTTGGAAGGAAAGGGGTTAGATTTGTTTAACAATTTGAATTGCTAACTATGCAATGCTAATTTTGCAATGAGTCTTTCTTATCCCTTCTCTGTAAGGACGACCCCGACAAGGACGACCGCGGCGCCGAGGAAGAAACGAATGGTGACGGTCTCGCCGAGAAAGAGCCAGGCGAGGAGCGCGGCGATGAGGGGCTGGAGGTTGGCCACGATGGCCACCTTGCTGGCCTCCAGGTGGGACAGGGCCCAGGACCAGACGAGGTAGGCCGCGACCGAGGTCAAGAGGGCGAGATAGAGGATGGAGAAGATGCCGGCTCCGGTGACCAGGGAGTAGTCCTGCCGGAGCGCGGCCGGGATTCCCAAAGGTAAAAAGAGGAGCGAGCCCAGGACCAGGGAGAAGCCCGTCACCTCGAGCGGTGTGTAGCGGGCGAGGAGCTTCTTGGCCTGGATGGTGTAAAGCGCCCAGGTGAGAACCGCGACGATGAGCAGGAGGTCCCCCTTCAGGGTGTCCGGGGAGAGATGAATGCCCTTGTCGAAGAGCACGAGGATGACGCCCGCGAAGCCGAGCAGGACGCCCAGGATCTTAAAAGGCGTGGGCCGCTCCTTGAGCCAGAGGCAGGAGAGGCAGAGGACCATGATGGGGGTGGTGGCGTAAAACAGGGCGCCGTGCGCGGCGAGGGTGTATTTGATTCCGTAGAGGAAGATGCCCTGGTTCAGGGGAACGCACACAAAGGCCAGCCCGAGGAAGCTCCCCCAGTCGCTCCGGGGGGGCAACCGGAGCTTTCCCCCTGCCTGCAGGATCGCCAGGTAGACCAGGCCCGCAAGCAGGAAGCGGAAACAGCCGTAGGCGAAGGGGGTGAACTCCCTCAGTCCCAGCTTGGCGACCATGTAGGTCGCGCCGGTGATGAGCTGGGTGAAGATCAGGACCCAGAGGGCGAGGGTCGCCTGCCGGGAAGGGGATGCGTCCGAATTCACCGCGCCCTCTTCAGGCCGGGCTTGAACCGGACCACGGCGAAGGAGCCGGCATAGGCCTTCTGGATAGGGAGCCGAGCCGGCTCGTGGAACAGGATCTGCACGACCTCGTCGCCGGTGTCCAGGATCCCGTTCCCGTTGTCCGCGGCGAACATCGCGACGTGGTTGGACCACAGGACGAGGTCCCCGGTGTGGACGGCCCTGGGATCGGCCTCGTCCACCGGGATGGCCCTGTCGCGGAGGAGATACTCCCCCTTCAAGTTCACGGAGTCCGGCTTCGCGACCGGAAGGGTGTAGGGCTTAAGGTATTGCGAGCCTTTGTAAGGCACCTTGTACCCGGCATGCCTGGCCGCGCAGACCACGAAGTCCGCGCAGTCCGCGCCGATGTATTTCTCGGCCTGGTGCCCCTCGCTGGTCCGGGTGATGCTGGCGCTGCCCCAGATGTAAGGCAGATTGAAGAGCGAACAGGCCCAGTCCAATAAGTCGTTCCCGCTGTTCCCCCGCACGCTCACCCGGTGGGTTTTGTTCTCGCCGTCCTTCTCCACCGTATCCGCTCCCCCGGAGGCGGCGTGTTGTCCCCGATATGAGACCTCGACCTTGAAGCGCATGGTGCCGAACTCGTGGGGGTCCAGCTGCACCGGGCAGACGCTCGCGATCCGGGTCCAGGAATTGGACGTATCCCAGACGAACTCCTGATAGCAGAGCGTGTCCCAGGCCCAAACCTTCTGCGCCTGCCCGTCCTTCAGGGTCCACTGTTCGTTGCTGAACCCTTTGCCGTCCTTTCCCCTCGTCGGCTCGACCTTGTACCAGGTCACCTTGAGCTTTTCCCGCTCTCCGGGGGGAAGCAGACGGATATCCTGGAAGATCAGGCCCTGTGCCTTGGCGACCCCCCAGGGGCCGATCAGGACCCCGCGGCCCTGAGTGTCGCGGGCCTTGAGGACGAAGCCCAGGACCGCAACCTCCTCGCCTTGTTTGGGATACTTGGACTCGTCAGTGGCCAAGCCCTCCTCCACCTGGTTGTTGACCCGGTCAAGGCGCAGGACCTTGGAGACCAGATGGACGCGGTCAAAGGTCAGGGAGTCCAGGGGGACTGGAAGAGGGTGTCTTTCCTGTCCCGGGGAAAGCACAGGCAGGATGCTCAAAAGAGGGATGAACGTCCAGGCGAAAGGTCTCATTCCTCAGGCTTTCCCGGCATGGGTCCCGGGGTCGAAAAGGCCGAGCTGAAGCTGGGGGGACTCGGTGGTAAATTGGATCATCCGGGTGGCGATGCCGTGCCGGGCGCAGGCTTCGCGGAACGTCTTTTCCAAGTTCCCGGCGTTGGGGGCTCCGCAGGAGTACTGGTCTCCGAAACGCTTCTCGTACTTTTCCCTAAGGCCTGGGAACAGGGTGTCGAGTTTTCCGTAGTAATAGGCCCGCTGGCGGTCCCGCATCGTCATCCCAAACGAGGCGATGATGTACTTCGCCCCGGCTTCGCGGGCGCGGTCCACGATGGTCAAAATATTCACGGCGTTGTCTTCGATGAAGGGCAGGACCGGCATGAGCGTAATGCCCGTGTAGATGCCTTGATCCGATAAGGTCTTGATCGCCTGATATCTTCGGGACGGGGATGGGGCGCCGGGCTCAAGCTTGGCGGCGAGCTCATCGTCCGTTGTGGTGATGGTGAAGGAGACCGCGGCGTAGATTTTGCCGATCTCCGCGAGCAGGTCCGTATCACGGAGCACGAGGTCGCTCTTGGTGATGATATGGACGGGGAAACGATGTTGGGCGATGAGCTCAAGGGCCTGGCGGGTCAGGCGGTAACGTTCCTCGAGGGGTATGTAGCAGTCGTTCATCGAGCCCAGGCCGATGGTCCCCTTGGTGCGTTTGGAGGGGAGCTCCTTCTTCAGTAACTCGATGGCGTTCGTCTTGACCAGGATGTCGGCGAAGTCCTCGATCTGATAGCACTCGCTCCGGGAATCGCAGTAGATGCACTGATGCTGGCAGCCCCGGTAGAGGTTCATCGTGTACTTGACCCCGAACCAGGGGTCGGGATGCTTGGAGGAGGAAAGCAGGGTTCTGGCCATGATTTCCTTGATCATTTCCTGATTATTATAAATGAGCTTGAACCTCCATTACAATCCCATTCCAAATGGCTCCCCTGAGAACCGCGTCATTCCTGCATTTTCTTTCCGGGCATTGACAAACGATTTGGATGGAGGTAAAATTGATACATCTCATAACGCCTGTGCTTCAAATCCTCTCATGACTCTCTCCCAGAACAACCGCTGCGCCCGCTGCGGGCGGCCCCTGCCCAGGGGCGGCACGGCCTACCGCGTGAAGGTTGACGTGACCTCGACCTTCGACGGCTACATCCCCTGCGACCCCTCGGAGGACACCACGGCCCAGCTCAGGAAGATAGCGGCCGAGCTCAGGTCCCTGCCGCCCGAGCTCCTGGAGGAGGAGGTGCACCAGGAGTTCGCCTTCCTGATCTGCCTGCCCTGCAAGGAGCGGTTCTGCGCCAACCCCTTGAACAGGCCCCTGGACGACACCGCGATCCCGGACCGAATCTCCGGGGAATGAGACCGCCCCATGCCCTCGGCTGACTTCGTCCACCTGCATACCCACACGGAGTACAGCCTCCTGGACGGGGCCAACCGCATCAGCGACCTGGTCAAGGCCGCGCTCCGGTTCAAGATGCCGGCCCTCGCGATGACCGACCACGGCAACCTGTTCGGGGCCGTGGATTTCTACCGCCAGTGCGCCAATGCCGGGATCAAGCCGATCATCGGGTGCGAGCTCTACCTCGCGCCCAGGAGCCGCTTTGACAAGAAGGGGCCGGCCGGAGGGCACGAAGGCGAGAACCACCTCGTCCTCCTGGCCCGCGACGAGGAGGGCTACCGGAACCTCCTCGTCCTGTCCACCCTGGGATACACCGAGGGGTTCTATTACCGCCCGCGGATCGACAAGGAGCTCCTGGCCCAGCACAGCAAGGGGCTCCTGTGCATGAGCGCCTGCCTGAACGGAGAAGTCGCCCAGCTCCTGCTCAAGGACCGGCGGGAGGATGCCCGCCGCGCGGCCGGGGAGTTCCGGGACCTTTTCGGGGAGCATTATTATCTGGAGATCCAGGACCACGGGATCCCGGAGGAGGGGAAGGTCGCCCGTGAGATGATCGCCCTGTCCGGGGAGACGGGCATCCCGCTCGTGGCCACGAACGACTGCCATTACCTCGCCCCGGAGGACGTCAAAGCCCACGAGGCCCTGCTGTGCATCCAGACCAACTCCACGATGCAGGACCCGAACCGCTTCCGGTTCACCACGGACCAGGTGTTCTTCAAATCCCCCCAGGAGATGAAGGCCCTGTTCGAGGGGGTGCCCGGGGCCCTGGCGAACACCCTGGAGATCGCCGAGCGCTGCAACCTGAGGATGGAGGTGGACACGGGCAAGCTGCATCTGCCGCATTTCCCCCTGCCCAAGGACGAAGAGAGCCCGGCGGCCTATCTGGAGAAGCTGGCCCGGATCGGGCTGGCCAAACGGTATCCCCAGGTGACCCCGGAGATCGAGGCGCGGCTGGCCTCCGAGCTCAAGATGATCGTGCAGATGCGCTACGCGGGCTACTTCCTGATCGTCAGGGACTTCGTGGAGGCGGCCAAAGCGCGGGACATCCCGGTGGGGCCGGGCCGGGGCTCGGCGGCCGGGAGCCTCGTCTCCTATGCCCTGGGCATCACCGACGTGGACCCCTTGGAGTACGGGCTCTTTTTCGAGCGCTTCCTGAACCCGGAGCGGGTGGACCCCCCGGACATCGACATCGACTTCGGGGACGAGAAACGGCCCGAGATCATCCGCTACGTCAAGGAGAAGTACGGACAGGACAACGTCTCGCCGGTGATCACGTTCGGGACCATGCAGGCCCGGGCCGCGATCCGCGACGTGGGACGGGTGATGGGCATCTCCTATTCCGAGATGGACCGCCTGGCCAAGATGATCCCCTTCGGGGAGGACCTGGCCGCGGCCGAGAAGATCCCGGAGGTGGCCGCGGAGCTGGAGGGGAGCCCCGCGATGAAGGAGGTCTTCGCCATCGCCAGGCGGCTGGAGGGGATCGCCCGGCACGCCTCGACCCATGCCGCGGGGATCGTGATCACCCCAGGAAAGCTCACCGATTACGTGCCCCTGTTCCGCACCTCCAACGACGAAGTCACCACGCAATACGAGATGAACTGCCTGTCCGCGATCGGGGTGATGAAGATGGACTTCCTGGGCCTGCGCACCCTGACCGTGATCGACAAGACCCTGAAGACCCTGGCCCGGGATGGCCACGCCATCGAGCTCCACAAGCTCCCCCTGGACGACGGCAAGACCTACGCCCTCCTGGCCCGGGCCGACACCATCGGGGTCTTCCAGCTGGAATCCACCGGGATGCGCGACCTGCTGAGGAAGCTCAAGCCCAAGGCCTTCCGGGACATCATCGCGGCGGTCTCGCTGTACCGCCCGGGGCCGATGCAGATGATCGACGAGTTCATCGACCGCCGGGAGGGCAGGAAGCCGGTGCACTACGACCACCCGGTCCTGGAGTCGGTCTTGAAAGAGACCTACGGGATCGGGATCTACCAGGAGCAGGTCATGGAGATGGCCACCCGCCTGGCCGGGTTCACCCCGGGCAAGGCCGACCTCCTGCGCCGGGCGATGGGGAAGAAGAAGCCCGAGGTGATGGAGGCCCAGAAGGGGGAGTTCATCAGCAAGGCCAGGCAGAACAAGATCTCCGAGAAGCTGGCCGAGAAGATCTTCAACCAGATCGCCCAGTTCGCGGGCTACGGGTTCAACAAGTCGCATGCCGCGGGCTACGCCATGCTGGCCTACCAGACGGCCTACCTCAAGGCGCACTACCCGGCGCAGTTCATGGCCGCGAACCTGACCTCGGAGATGGGCAACACCAACCGCATCGTGGTCCTGATCAACGAGTGCAAGGCGATGGGTCTCAAGGTCCTGCCTCCGGACGTGAACGCCAGCGAGTACGACTTCGTGGTCACGCCCAAGGGCATCCGCTTCGGCTTGGGTGCGATCAAGAACGTCGGCCAGGGGGCGATCGAGTCCATCCTGGCCGCGCGGAGGAAGAAGGAGAGGTTCTCCTCGATCTTCGAGCTGGCCTCGGAGTCGGACAGCCGCCTGGTCAACAAGAAGGTGCTGGAGAGCCTGGCCCGCTCCGGGGCCCTGGATTCCCTGGGGGTCCATCGCGCCGAGGTCCTGGCAACCCTGGAGGAGGCCGTGGAGGCCGCCCAGGACATCGGGCGGAAGCGCCTGGAGGGCCAGTTCACTCTGTTCGCGGGGGAGGCCCGGCTGCCGGAGCAGCCCAGGAGCCGGACCGCTCCGCTTGCCCCTCAGGAGATCCTATCCGGGGAGAAGGAGATGCTGGGGTTCTATCTCTCCGGCCACCCCCTGGAGCGGTACCGGGACGACCTCGCGGCCCTGAAAGTCAAGACCACGGGCCAGCTGGAGGACATGAAGGACAACGCCGCGGTCCTCCTGGGCGGCATCGTGGCCACGACCAAACGCAAGATGGACAAGCGGGGACGGATGATGCACTTCATCACCCTGGAGGACTTCGAAGGGGCAATCGAAGTCACGGTCTTCGCGGACCTGGGGGAGACCTGCCCGGGTCTCCTGGCCGCGGACAAGATGATCCTGGTCCGGGGCCGGGTCTCGACCAAGGAGGGGGAGAAGCCCAAGGTGATTGCCCAGGACATCACGGACCTGGCCTACGCCCGGTCGGACCTGATCTCCAAGGTGCACCTCTCGCCTCAGAACGAGCTGACCGAGAAGGAGATCGAGAACCTCAAAGCCGCCTTCGCCCGGTTCCCGGGGAAGGCGAGCGTGTTCTTCCACCTGAACGGGAAAAGTCGCGTTCCGGTGACGGTCCATGCCAAGGCGATGCGGGTGGAGCCCCGGGACGAGCTCCTGATGGAGGTCCGGGCGATGCTGGGGGAGGAGTCGGTGAAGCTGGAGGGGGAATGGAAGTCGGCCCCGCCGAAGCCGAGGAACTCGGGGTATGGGAATCGGAACGGGTGGTAGGGGGGCATCGGTTAACCATTTGATTTTATCGCTTGTAAAAAGAGGTTCTTTTGTGGTAGAATAAGTCCGGTAACGTGAAGGGATGAAAAGGATGATGAATACGGCCCTCGTGATTCCTGTTCGGTGGTTCGGCAGGTGGGAGGGCTTTTTGCATTCATGGGGCTGTTTCCGCTTCTTCCTTCCGGCCTTGCTCCTCTGCGCCCCTTTGGTTGTCCGCGCCCAATGGGAGCCGGATAGGAGGCTTACCTTTTGCGATAGCACGTCATCAACAACTTATAACAATGCATGGTTTGTTGCTGTCAGTGGTGATACAATTCATATAGTCTGGTATGATTATCGTTGGCATTCTCCTGAGATTTACTATAAGCGCTCAATAGATGGGGGTATAACCTGGGGCCCGGACATCAGGTTAACATTTGATCTCGCACACTCCGAAGGTCCATCCGTCGCCGTAACGAATTCGTTGGTTCATGTAGTATGGCTAGATACTCGAGATGGGAACTTGGAAATTTATTACAAGCGCTCCCAGGACGCGGGAATGAATTGGGAACCGGACTTTCGCCTTACATATAACAATGCGTACTCGGAATACCCTTCAATTGCTGTTTCGGATTCAAATGTGCATGTTGTCTGGTTAGATACCCGTGTTGGTAATTATGTTATTTATTATAAGCGTTCTACGGATGGGGGGTTCACTTGGGAACAAGATACTAGGCTTAGTGATTCCCTTCAAGTATCTTGGGGTCCTTCTATTGCGGTTTCCGGCTCAAGTGTTCATGTTGTATGGTACACCTCCGAAATTTATTATAAACGTTCTACAGATAATGGTTATACTTGGGGCCCGGATATCCGTCTCACGTATGCCCCTTTGAACTCCGTATGTCCTTCTATTGCGGTTTCTGGGTTAAATGTTCATTTAGTATGGTTAGATGATCGGACAGGGGTTAGACAAATATTTTATAAATATTCTTCGGATGGAGGGACATTTTGGGGGCCTGATAGCCAGATCACAAATGTCAATGGCTATAAACGAGATCCTTCTGTTGCAGTTTCAGGTTCAAATGTCCATGTAACTTGGGAGGATGAACGGGTTGGTGAAGAAATTTACTATATGAAATCCACCAATAGCGGTGTGTCATGGGAACCGGAAACCCGCCTTACAAATGATCCAGGTCGCTCATGGCTTCCATCAATAGCAGTTTCTGGTTCAAAGGCTCATGTGGTTTGGTGCGATAATCGATCTGGGGATTGGGAAATCTACTACAAGCGCAATCCCACCGGGAACTCCGGGGTTGAGGTATCTTCTGGTAGTTTTCAACCTCCAACCTCTAACCTCTCATTCTCTGTCGTTCCCAACCCCTTCACCTCCTTTGCCATCCTTCCCGGGCATGAGGCCGAGCGGTTTGCGCTCTACGACATCTCCGGCCGGAGGGTGGGGGTTTACAGGGGAGATCGGGTTGGCTGGGATGTTTCGCCGGGGGTGTACTTCCTGATGGCGGAGGGGAAAAAAGGCAGGCCGGTTCGGGTGGTGAAAGTCAGGTAAAGAAGGGTTTAATGTTAATTGAGGGGTGGTCATTGACAAACCATGGATATAGGGGTAAAATTAACAACCATCGGCATCTTACTTTAAGGAGGAAATAAACGTATGAAGCCCCCGGACATTTTTAAGTTCATCCTTGGCCTGGGAGTGGTTGTGGCCGGCCTACTCCTTTTCTACCATATCTTTTATGGCTATTCGCCGGGCGTTACGGAGCACCTTTTGTATGTCTGGCCTGTTGTTCTTGTGGGTCTGCTTTTGCTTAGTTTTTGGGTATCCAAGTTTTATCGCAAGCAGGAGCAGTTAGCCCAGGCTCTCGAAGCGAGCGAAGAAAGCTTCAGGAACATGGCTGAGAACGCCCAGGATATCATTGCACGGTTCGAGCTCATTCCAAAGTTCAATTGTGCCTACATCAATTCTGCAGTAAAGACAATCTGCGGCTATTCACCAGAAGAGTTTTACGCCGATCCAGAGCTGGCTTCGAAGATCGTCCATCCCGAGGACAGAGCTCTTTGGAGTGCGTTGATCAAGGGTGAGTTGGAGCTCGAAAAACCACAATCTCTGCGCTGGATAGGCAAGGACCAAAGGATTATCTGGATCGAACAGCGAATGGTGCGGGTAAACGACGATGCGGGCAAGCTCACCGCGTTCGAAATCATCTTCCGGGACATCACGGAAGCTAAACAAGCCGCTGATAAAACCCTCTCTTTTACGAAGGAACAGTACCGCTCCTTGTTCGAGGAAACGAGGGATCCCGTGTTCATAAGCACTCCGGAGGGCAGGTTCCTGGATATCAATCCTGCGGGGGTGGCTTTGTTAGGTTATTCCTCAAAAGAAGAGTTGATGCACGCCAACATCGCCCAGGACATTTTCGCTGATCCCGAACAGAGGGAAGTTTACAAGAACACCCTGGCTAAGGACAAGCATGTAAAGGACTTTGAACTGGTATTAAAAAGGAAAGACGGACAGAAGGTGATTGTTTTGGAGACGACCACCGCTGTGACGGACGATCATGGCACGGTCATGGCCTACCGCGGCATGATGCGAGAAATAAGCGGGAAGCCGCACGTGGAATAGGAGCCCGGCCTTCAACCGTAAGATGAGAAAGCAGATTTTACTTTTCGTCCTTCTCTCTTTTACCCCCTTGCTCCTCTGCTCCCCTGCAGTTGTTTTCTCCCAGCAGCGATGGGAGATGACCTACGGAGGAATGAGGAGTGATTATGGTTACTCTGTCCAACAGACCTCCGATGGAGGCTACATCGTCACGGGAAATACATGGTCTTTTGGAGACAGCGGCCAGGTCTACCTCGTCAAGACAAACGAGTTTGGGGATACCCTCTGGACCAGGACATACGGGGGAACCAACACCGATTATGCATACTCTGTCCAACAGACTTCGGACGGGGGGTACATTGTTGCGGGATATACCGGTCCTTATGGAAGCTACCCCACACAGGTTTACCTCATCAAGACCTATTTAAACGGCGATACCATCTGGACAAGGACTTATGGGGGGGCGGGGTACGATGAAGGATACTCCGTCCAGCAGACCACAGATGGGGGCTACATAGTTGCCGGGTCTAGGCCTAGCGACCAAATCTACCTCATTAAAACTGATGCCATCGGTGATACACTTTGGAGCAGGACATACGGAGGGGGAAAGGGTTACTGTGTCCAGCAGACTCTGGATTTGGGCTACATCATTACGGGTTCCGGTAGCCAAGTCTACCTCATTAAGACAGACGCTTCCGGGAATGCTCTCTGGACCCAAACCTATGGAGGGACTGGCGTTGATGAAGGATACTCCGTCCAGCAAACATCGGACGGCGGCTACATCATTGCAGGACAGACCTATTCCTTCGGAAACGATAGCCAGGTCTACCTCATTAAGACCGACGCTTCCGGAGACACACTTTGGACTAGAACCTACGGGGGAACGGACTACGATATCGCAAGATCTGTCCGGCAGACTCCGGATGGTGGCTACATCGTTGGAGGATGGACCTGGTCTTTCGGGAACAATTCCCAGGTCTACCTCATCAAAACCAATCCCAATGGGGACACCCTCTGGACCCGGACCTGTGGAGGGAGTGGTTTCGATGCGGGTTGGTCCATTCATCAAACCTTGGACGGAGGCTACATCGTTGGAGGATGGACCCGGTCTTTCGGGAACAGCGAACAGGTCTACCTCATCAAGACGGATGCTAATGGGAATGTAGGGGTGGAGGAACGCCCAGACAAAGAGTTCAAATCAGTTTAATTGGTCAAAGCAACCCCCAACCCCTTCGTCTCCTTCACCAGAATCTCCGGGCATGAGGGCAAGCGGTTCGCCCTCTACGACATCTCCGGCCGGAAGGTGGGGGTTTACAAGGGCGATCGGATTGGCTGGGATGTTTCTCCAGGGGTTTATTTTCTCCGTTCCGACAACCGACCCCCTGCACCCGACGCCCGAGTTCTTCGGATTGTTAAACTGAGGTAGCCATAGCGAATCGCCCGGTTTTGAATTTTAAAAGCAGGGGCTTTCCTGGCCCTGTTTTTTTGTGCCCATGGATGCCCGAGGGGCCCATTGGAAAATTTCCCTCTTGATTTCAAAGGCTAAAAGGAGTAAAATCCTTAGTTGGATTAGGTCCCTGAGGAACCCGGATCCTTGATGCGAACTGGAGGCGATGATGAAACAGTGTCCTTTCTGTGAAAAAGAGATTCAGGATGAATCCGTAACCTGTCCGTTTTGTAATCGGGACCTTGCGGAGATTGAAACCCCTGCTCCGGATGAAACCCCTGCTGAGATGGAAGCCGGACCTTCGGAGGAGCCCCCAAGGTCCTCTAATAAGCTTATCTGGGGAATCCTTATCGGGCTCATCGTCGTGATCATCGGCGGGGTGATTTGGTCCAGGAGGATCCCGAAGGGTCCGACCTTCATGGCCTGTCAGACCTGTGATGGCTCTGGTCGGATAACGAAAACAATAAAAAGGGAAATGCCCTACGCGGTTACCGATGTTCGAAATGTAAACAAGGGCTCCAAAGATCCCGGCTTTAATACCCATGTAACCGTGACCAATCAGGGGGACGAAGGTGGGGTCTTCGCGGTGGAAGTGACCTGGTACTATTTGGGCACAGGCAACCATGTCGAGCGTGACCAATCTTTTATCGAAAAGGGCGCTTCCAAAGAATTTGTGCTTCATTACGACGCAGACAAGGAAGCCGATAAGGTGGGGTATGTGGTTTTCCCGGCGGCCATCTTTAAAACCGATACGGTGGCATGCCCTGCCTGTAATGGCACCGGGAAGGTTCAGATGCAATAATATTTCGGGTTACCCTTATCCGAACCATAAAAGGCGATCTTGGGATCGCCTTTTATTATGTCTACTTCTCCTCAGGCCGATAATTTTTTTGTGATTTTTATAAAGAGTTCGAAATTTGTCTCTTAGCCCAGGCCCCTTGTCTCGTAACCTGGATTTGTGAAGTTGACAAAATGCCATTCCTGTGCCATATAATGGAAGGGAAGAGGTATTTTAGTGGTCTGTAAGTTGTTTCAGAAGGACTTTGCAAAAAGCCAATAGCTCATAGCTAAAAGCTGCATTTCGGAGGTTGAGATGGCAAAACTTGATTCGCCGTTTGGTTCGAAGAGGGTCTCGGGGAGGATCGGGGACGGGTTCGTGATGGCGTCCTGGCACGGGATTCCCTATCTCCGTCAGCGGGTGATCCCGGCCTATCGAACCTCGGAGAGGCTGGAGCGGGTCCGGGGGCTCTTTGCCCAACAGAACCGGCGCTGGATGGAGCTCCGGGAAGGGGAGCGGGAGGCCTGGAGGATGTTCTGCGAGAGGAGACGTCTTCTGGGCCAGGCGAATGCGGTCTTTGCCTCCTATTCCTCCCTGGCCCTGGATGCGGGGCTTCCTGAGCCGGCCCTTCCACCCCTATCAAAGGCTCCCCAGGCTCCCAAGCTCAGGATTCAATTAGAAGGGGAGGGGCTTATTATCTCCTGGTCTTTTCCCCGTCTCACTTCTCACCTCTCACTTCTCACTGGTCTTGTGGACTTGTGGTTCTGGTCCGGGCGCTCTTCGCTCAATCCCCATCCCCGCTTTCACAAGCACCTGGCCTATCTTCCGCTTTCCGCGGGTAAGTTTCTGTTCCAGCCCAAGACGCCCCGTTTTTTATCCGGCCTCAGGTCCCGGGCCTCCGGGATCAAGTATTCCTTCCGCGCCCGGGTCATCCTTCCCGATTCCCATTACAGCGGCTTCTCCACAGCTTCCCTGATCTCCGAGTGATAGGCCCGCGCACGGCGCAGGCAGGGTGAAGGCAGGGTGCAATCAAGGCGCAAACAGGGTGCAGGTAGCTCGTGAAGTCCTCCCGCAATCCTCCTTCATCCCTCCCGCAGGGCTCCGGGCCAGTCTGCACGGCTTTCCTGGTGCAATATTTAGGGGCATTCCCTTGTGAAACAAGGCCTTGGGCCGCTTTTCTTAAAAAATGTCTTGCAATTCACCCCCTAAATATAGTATATTATTTTTAGGGAATACCATATATTGTGGCTTTTTCTCAATCAGGAGGCGGAAATGGTGAAGAAAACCCTCGTCGTCTTGGCTTTGCTTTGCTTGGGAGTTTGCTTTCCGGTTTGGGCGGAAACCCAGACCATGGAGCTCGTGGATGCGCCTACGGCCGGCCTGCCGGGGAAGGGAGCCTATTCCCTCTTCCTAAGGATGCAGCCCTACGGCGGGCTCCTGGGCGGGATCACGATCGGGCTTGCCGAGAGGCTGGCCCTGGGGATGTCCTACGGCGGAACCGGGATCATCGGGTACGGCACCCCGGACTGGAACGCCCAGGTGGGCGTGCAGGCCAGGGTCCGGCTCCTGGATGAGTCCTATGTCGCCCCGGCGATCGCCATCGGTTTCGACTCTCAGGGCTTCGGGGCGTTTTACCGCGACCCTTACGAGCGCTACGACATCAAGTCCCGGGGGTTCTATGCCGTGGCCAGCAAGAACTATATTTTCCTGGGGAAGCTGGGATTTCACGCCGGGTTGAACTACAGCTTGGAGCGGCAGGATGACCAGAAGGTCGTGGATTTCTACGGAGGCGTGGAGAAGGGCTTGAGCCCGGAACTGTCCTTTCTGGCGGACTACGACTTCGCCTTCAACGACAACCGCGAGGACAGCCTGTTCGGGGAGAACAACGGGGGGTATCTGAACGCCGGGGTGCGCTGGACCTACGCCGAGAAGCTGGCCGTGGAGTTCGACATGAAGAACCTGCTGCGGAACGGGAGGGAGGGCACGGACTGGGGGCGGATCGGGAGGACCTTCAAGATCGCCTATACCGACCATTTCTAACTGCGGACTGCAGGCCGCAGCCGTTCGTTAAAAAAACATCAAGGGCCAGGTCTTTTAGACCTGGCCCTTCCCTGTAGATTCTTATTCTAGCGTCAGCCCACCCAGTAGAGGAAGCGCCCGCAGTTCATGCAGGTGGAGACGATGGCGTTGCGCTCGGTCTGGGTGGCCACCTCGGTGGGCAGGCACATGAAGCAGCCGTAGCAGATGCCGTCCACCACCGGGACCACGGGCCGGCCCTTGGGCAGAAGCTTCTCGTAGTGCGAGAGCAGCTCGGGTTCGATCGTGGCCATCAGGCGTTTCCGGGCCTCCTCCAGCTTGGCCATGTCCTCGAGCTTGAACTTCACCTCCACGTTGGAGGCGGCCAATTCCTCGCTCTCCTTGAGCATCAGCTCCATGTCGTGCAGGTGGATGAGGAGCTCGAGCTGGGGGTGCATGGTGGTGGAATCGGGAACGGCGATCTTGCGGGGCGCTTTCCGACGGGGCATCGCGGCTCCTATTTCCCCTTGGTCTCGAGCTCTTTCAGCCGGGCGAGGAATTCCGGGGCGTCCTTGGCTGTGCAGAGCTGGTCGTTCTTCCCCATGTCCTTGGCCACTTTGGCGATGGCCCCCAGGGTCAGAAGGTACTGGTTGCCTTTGTCCTTGGGCGGGGCGGCCACGAGGAAGAAAAGGTGGGAGGCCTTCTTGTCCATGGCGTCGAAGTCCACCCCCCGGGGGAAGCGGCCCACGGCCACGGTGAGCTTGGAGAGGATCAGGGAACGGCAGTGCGGTATGGCCACGCCCTTGCCGATCCCGGTCGAGCCCAGCTTCTCGCGCTCGACCAGGAGGTTCAGGAGCAGGGAGCGGGCCTTCTCATTGATCTTAAAGATGCCCACCAGCTCACGCAGGGTCTCGTCGCGGCTGGAGGCATTCAGGTTCAGACGGATGAATTCAGGGTCTAAGAGCTCGGCGAGCATGATTCCATGTCTTTAGAAAAGGAAAATCGAGCCTCCGCAGGGTGTTCGCGGCGCTCGATTTATGGGCGTTTATCCAGGACCCTCCCAAGGGGAGGGGGTCTTTCGCATGTTTGGGAACCTATCCTCCATGAATTTAAGAAGTTAAATCATAACATATTTGGGGAAACCTGTCAAGGGCCTGCGGTTGGATTTTTACCGATTTTCAGGGGCCAAGAGAAAGACGAAAACCCCTCGTTTCCGCTTTCGGTTTGGCCGGATTTTACCCTTGCTTCCAGAGGGCGAAATCGTGTATAATTTATTCTTATTCCTCGCAGTTATAAGTCACCACTTTTGCTTTGAGGGGGAACGGATAACGTGGCTTTGGAGCAGAGCGAAAAGATCCATCCGGTGATGATCGAGGAGGAGCTCAAAAACTCCTACCTGGACTACTCCATGAGCGTGATCGTGGGCCGGGCCCTGCCCGACGTGCGGGACGGCCTGAAGCCGGTGCACCGCCGGATCCTGTTCGCGATGAGCGAACTGGCCCTGGCCTACAACCGGCCCTACAAGAAGACGGCCCGCATCGTCGGGGAGGTCCTGGGCAAATACCATCCCCACGGCGAGACCGCGGTCTACGACACCCTGGTGCGCATGGTCCAGGACTTCTCCCTGCGCTACCCCCTGGTGGACGGGCAGGGGAACTTCGGGTCCGTGGACGGGGACCCTCCCGCGGCGATGCGCTACACCGAGGCCCGGCTGGCGCGCGTCGCGGACGAGATGCTGCGGGACATCGACAAGGAGACCGTAGCCTGGGGCCCGAACTTCGACGGCACGCTCAAGGAGCCCCTGCTCCTCCCGGCCACCCTGCCCCAGCTTCTGGTCAACGGTTCCTCGGGGATCGCGGTAGGCATGGCCACGAACATCCCGCCGCACAACCTGGGCGAGGTCGTGGACGCGCTGGTGGCCGTGATCGACGAGCCCGCCCTGGAGGAGGAAAAGCTCCTGAGCTACGTCAAGGGGCCGGATTTCCCGACCGGGGGCACGATCCACGGCGTCTCCGGGATCCGCGAGGCCTACCGCACCGGCCGGGGGCGGGCGGTGATCCGGGCCAAGGCCCAGGTCGAGACCTTCAAGAGCGGGAAGGAGGCCATCGTGGTCACCGAGATCCCGTTCGAGGTCAACAAGTCCACGCTGATCGAGAAGATCGCGGAGTTGGCCCGGAACAAGAAGATAGACGGCATCTCCGACCTGCGGGACGAATCCGACCGGGACGGGATGCGCATCGTGATCGAGACCAAGAGGGACGCGGACACGAGCGTGGTCCTGAACCAGCTCTACAAGCACACCGCGATGCAGACGACCTACGGCATCATCCTCCTGGCCCTGGTCAAGAACCAGCCCCGGATCCTCCCGCTCCGGCGGATCCTGGACCTGTTCCTGGAGCACCGCCAGGAGGTCGTGGTCCGACGGACCAAGTTCGAGCTGGCCGAGGCCGAGCGGCGGGCCCACATCCTGGAGGGCCTGAAGATCGCCATCGACCACATCGACGAGATCGTGGCGATCATCAAGAAGGCCAAGGACGTGGACGCGGCCCGCGAGACCCTGATAAAGCGTTTTAAACTCTCCGAGGTCCAGGCCCAGGCCATCCTGGACATGACCCTGAAGCGGCTGACGGGCCTGGAGCGACAGAAGATCGAAGAGGAGTATTTAGAACTCATCAAGCTCATCGCCAGGCTGAAGTCCATCCTGGCCTCCAAGGCCAAGGTTCTGCAGCTCATTAAGGACGAGCTGTTCGAGCTCAAGAAGAAATACGGGGACGAGCGGCGCACCGAGATCCTGATGTCCGAGAGCGAAGACTTCTCCATCGAGGACCTGATCGCCGAGGAGGACATGGTGATCACGATCTCGCACCAGGGCTACATCAAGCGCCTGCCGGTGACCACCTACCGGAGACAAGGACGGGGAGGGAAGGGCGTGACCGGGGTGAAGTCCAAGGAGGACGACTGGGTGGAGGGCCTGTTCATCGCCTCCACGCACGAGTACATCCTGTTCTTCACGGACCGGGGGCGGTGCTACTGGCTCAAGGTCTACGAGATCCCGGAGGGCGGACGGCTCAGCCGCGGGAAGCCGGTCGTGCAGCTCGTGGGCATCGGGAAGGACGAACGGATGGCGGCCTACGTCCCGGTCAAGGAGTTCAAGGAGGGCCTGTACCTGATCATGGCCTCGCGCCAGGGCACGGTCAAGAAAAGCGACCTTTTGGATTATTCTCATCCCAAACGCGGGGGGATCATTGCGGCGAAGATCAGGGAAGATGACAGCCTCATCGACGTCAGGCTGACGGACGGAACCCAGGACGTGATTTTGGCCACGCACGAGGGCCAGGCCGTGCGCTTCCACGAGTCCGACGCCAGACCGATGGGCCGTGTGTCCACGGGCGTAAGAGGGGTTCGGCTGGGGAAGGGCGACTACGTCATCGGGATGGTGGACGTGAAGCGCGAGGGTTCGCTCCTGGTCGTGACCGAGAACGGGATGGGCAAGCGCTCCGAGATCGCGGACTACCGCGTGACCCGGCGCGGCGGCAAGGGGGTCATCACGGTCAGGGTCACAGACAAGACTGGTAAGATGGTCACGATCAAGGAGGTGGTGGACTCCGACGAGCTGATGATCATCACCCAGCAGGGTCAGGTCATCCGCCTGCCCCTCTCGGGAGTGCGGGTGATGGGTAGGGCCACCCAGGGCGTCAGGCTCATCAACCTGGACGAGGGCGACCGGGTGGTGGACGTGGCCCGGGTCGTGGTGAAGGAGGAGGAGGGAGCGGAGAACGGAGCGAATGGAACGACCCCTGCTTAGCCATGCCCGACTATGAGCTGATCGATCACACCGCGGATGTGGGCATCCGGGCCAGGGGTAAGACCCTGGCCCAAGTCTTTGAGAACGCGGCGTGCGGGATGTTCTCCATCCTCACGGACGCGGAATATGTCCGGCCGGTGGAGACGCACCCGGTCAAGGTCCACGCCCAGGACGTGGGCGGGCTCCTGGTGCGTTTCCTTTCGGAACTATTGTATCAATACGAGACCGAGAGATTATTATTCAAAGACTTCAAGGTTCAGCGCATCTCCGATACGCACCTCGAGGCCGTGGCCCGGGGGGAGAAGCTGGACCTCTCCAGACACACGGTGCTGAGCGAGATCAAGTCCGCGACCTACCATCTCCTCAAAGTCGAGGAGGAGCCGGGGGGCTGGGTCGCAGAAGTGATCTTCGACCTATAGAAAAAAGCGAGATGAAGACCCTTAGCGGCATTGCGATTGCGTTGTTGACCCTTCCGCTTTGTGCTCACCCGGCGTTCGTGAAGCCGCCTTACCTCCAGAACCTAATGGACACTTCGCTCGTGGTGAGGTGGGAAACCTCCACGGCGCAGACCGGGAAGGTGCAGTACGGGCTGACCCCGTCCTACGGCCTGGAAGTAAATCATTCTAACTCCACGACCCAGCACGAGTTGCGCTTGCCCACGCTCCAGCGGGACACGCTCTACCATTACCGGGCCATCTCGGGGAGCGACACCAGCGCGGACGCCACGTTCCATACCCCGGTAACCGTGGGCAAGCCCTTCCGCTTTTTCGATTACGGGGACACCCAGGACGACAGCACCGCGCACCAGAGCGTGGTGAACCGGATGCTTCTGGTCTCCCCCGCTCCCGGGCTTGCGATCAATACCGGAGACCTGACCGCCAGCGGGACGACCGCGGAGTACCAGACTTTCTTCAACATGGAACGGGACCTCCTGAAGCGGGTGGCGCTCTTTCCCGGCATTGGGAATCACGACACTACGAACATGACGAACTGGTTCACTCTGTTCGCCCTGCCCGGGAACGAGCGCTGGTACTCCTTCCGCTACGGGAATTCCGCGTTCCACGTCTTGGACAACTACTCCCCGGACACCCTCGGGACCCCGCAGTACAACTGGTTCCTCTCCGAGCTCCGGGCGGACAGCGCGGACCCCGCGGTGCGGCACATCTTCGTCTTCCTCCACGAGCCCCCCTACACCACGAACGCGTCCTATTCCGGAAACCTGCGGGCCCGCCGGCATCTCTGCCCCCTGTTCGAGCGCTTCCGGGTGCGGATCGCGTTCCAGGGGCACGTGCACGCCTACGAGCACAGCCTGGTAAATGGGGTGCATTATATCATCTCAGGCGGGAGCGGGGGAGCATTGTCCACCGGGTGGGGTGCCTCGCAGCCCTGGACGGTATACCGGGAAGCGGCCTACCATTTCACCCTGGTGGATGTGCGCGGGGACACGGTCTATTCCAAGGGCGTCAAGCCCTCGGGCGCGGTCATCGATTCCTTCCGGATCATCGCCCCGCCATCCGGGGTGGCTGAGAGAACGCCGCCCGGGCTCCAGCCTACGCTCTCTTTTAAGGCCTGGCCGAATCCGTTCGCGGATCGGCTGACTCTCGCGTTCACCCTGCCCCGGAGCGGGCAGGCGGAGGTGACGGTCTACAATGCCTCGGGCCAGAGGGTCGCGACCCTCGCGAAGGGCGTCCTGCCTGCCGGCGAGCATCCGGTGTCCTGGAAGGCCCGGGAAGCCTCTTCCGGCATATACTTCTGCGTCCTGAGAACCCCTGAAGCGGTCCGCGTCCTCAGGCTGACCAGGGTCCGATAGGAACGGGTAAAATCAAAGAGGCGGCCCAGAAAGGGCCGCCTCTTTCTTCAAGCTAAGTTCAACTCAAGGGCTTTCCCCAGGTCCCCTGGAAGGCGATCTCGGAGAGCTCCTTCCGCGTCCGGGGCTTACTTTCCTTCTCCTGCACCGAAGGCTCCAGGTCCTCCAGCCTGCCCTCGCAGCCCACGGCGAAGACCACGATGGGCTGGTAGTCCAAAGGGATGGCGAGAGCGGAGCTGACCTTTACCCCGTCCCAGCCGGCCATCTGGTGGGCCCGCAGGCCCTGGCTCTCGGCCTCGAGGACAAACTGCATCACGGAGAGCCCGCAGTCGTAGAGGTAATAGCGCACGCCGTTGTAGAAGCCGTCGTCCCCTTCCCGGGCCGCGACCACGACCAGGAGCGGGGCGGCCTTGGCCCAGGCGTTGCCTTTGGCCAGGGCCTCCTCTAACGCAGTACGAGAGGCGGAGTCCCTGTCCACCAGGATATAGCGCCAGGGCTGGTTGTTCGCGCAGGAGGGGGCCCAGCGCGCGGACTCCAGCATGGCGCGAAGCTTCTCCGGCTCCACGGGTTTGGGCGAAAACGCCCGGACGCTCTTGCGGTTGGCGATCAGGGGACTCTGGGTCATCGCAGGATCATGGCCTTTCCGGATGTTCGTTGCGTGCCCGTGATGAGTTGGATGAAATAAACCCCTGCCGGAAGGTGAGACTTATCCTGAAGGGAATGCCATCCCGCCTCCTGCCAGCCCTCGGCCAGCACTCCCGCCTTCCTGCCCAGGGCGTCGTAGAGTTCAACCCTCACCTCACCGGGTTCTGGCAGGAAATAGGAAAAGGAGAGTCCGTTCTTGGAAGGGCTTAAGACCTTCAGGTTTATCACTCGCTCCTCGGCCCCCTTGCTCTCCTTCTTCCCTTCGGCGATTCCGCTCTGGGCGTTGATCGTGAAGGAGGCCGGAGTCGTGGCGAAAGCGCTGTCCGGAGTCGCGAAAGCCTTGTAGCGGACGTAGCAGTTCGTGGAGTTCACCCCGGTGGGAACCCGCCACTGATAACGCCCTCCTTCCCGGAGGGTGTCCGCGATCAGGGTCCAGGGCCCCCCGGTCCCGGTCGTGGACAACTCCAAACGGATCCTTGCCGTCCGTCCTGAGGGCACAGCGCAGAGCCAGTCAATGAAGCGGACGGAACCGCCATAGAATTTCTCCCCGCCCCTGGGGAACACAGGCGTGATGGACAGGACGGACGCCGTGGAAGATTCCTTGAACACGTGGGCCCGGTTGCGGACCGTGGTCTGCTCCGAGACCAAGGCGAGGTCCGGGTAGCCGTTGTGGTCCACGTCCCCGCCGGCCCGGAAGGCTGAGAGGTACCCCGGCCGGGGGAGGGGGATGCGTGTGTCGAGCGTCCAAGTTCCAGCCCCGTTTCCCAGCCAGATGGTCACCCTTCCCGTGTCCGAGTGGTAGGACATGACCGCGAGGTCCATGAACCCGTCCCGGTTCAGGTCGCACAGCTGCGTGGCCTCGTAGTTCCCGGTGTCGGGCAGGGAGCCGGAGAAGTCCACCCACTGGTTGGTCCCCTCGTTATAGGTCCAGACCTCCACGCCCTCCAGGCTGTTGCAGAAAGAGAGGTCCAGGCCGCCGTCGTTGTCCACGTCCCCGAGCGAGACGCCCCCGTAGCCCCGGGTCCCGCGGGGCGGGAGGTTCAGGTCCCGGGAGGTGAAGGTCCCGGTCCCGTCCCCGAAGTACACGGTGCCGTTCTGGTGGGCGGTGACGAAGTCCAGGTTGCCGTCCTTGTTGATGTCCCCGAACACGAAGTCCATCTGGGAGTTCCCGCCGATGAACCCGAAGACCTGGCGCCAGGTCCCGTTGCGCAGATTACGGTAGACATGGACCCCGTTGTCCGCGCCGAAGGCGTTGGAGCCCACGTCCAGCCAGCCGTCGTTGTCGAAGTCCCCGAAGTCCGTGCCGAACATGCCCCAGTCCATCTGCGGGTCGTTGGCCAGGCTGTCGTCCCAGGGGGTCCAGTTCCTGCCGGTCCCGTCGCCCAGGGCGACCTCCATGATCTGGTCCCCGAAGTCTACTCCGGAGTAATTGTGGTGCATGCCGTAGGCCACGTCCAGCTTGCCGTCGTTGTTGGCGTCCCCCACGGCGATCCCGCCGTACCCGAACTCCCCGTTCATGTAAATGCTCCAGCGCCCGGTGCCGTCCCCGAACCAGACCATGACCCCGTGCTGGTCGGTGTTCACGTACGGCGAGCCGTGGTCCCCGATGAACAGGATGTCCAGGTTCCCGTCGTTGTTGATATCCGCGAACTCCAGCTCGGTGTGCCCGCCCTCCAGGGTCGGGGTCGTGAGTCCCGTGGAGGACTCCACATAGGTCAGGCCCCAGCCTGAGCCGGCCAAGCACAACGCCCCGGCCAGAATCAAGAATCCAATTGTCCTCATCTCCTCCTCCTTTCCGCTTCAGCCCGATGGTCGTTTCGGGCTTTTTTAGAGCTTGGACCAAACAGGAACTTACCCTTACTTTAACTTTCGGCCCCTAAAGAGGGCCGACAAGCCACCGTTACACCATTTACCGACAGGCCAGCCACCTGGGGGGACCTCCGAAAGGCCTCCGCCATCCAGGAGGGGTTTCCGAGGTATTCACGCCGTATTCACGCGGTATTCACGCGCTCTCCGCCCGTAGTTCCAGGGAAATACAGGTGGCGATATATATCTATCCATAGAAATGCGCCTTCAGCGATATCCGCTTTAACCCGCAGAACCTAAGTACCGCAGGGTTAAGCCTATACGGTTCCCCGAGCCCTGACGTGAGAATTTTACCCCTTTTAGGAACCTTTGTCAATCCCCTTTCAGAACTTTTTTAGAGGGGACCAAAAGATGCCTTGACAGCAACCTTCGTTTGCCTTATAATAGACAGGTCAACCACCCAAAGGAGGATGACATGAAACGCCTTCAGTATTACTTGCTTACCCGCCACTGCCTAATCCCACGCATCTTATTCCTTACGCTCCTTTATGTTATTCCAGCCTCCTCCCAGCAACGTTGGGAGAGGATCATCACGGGTGATGATGATCAGGAGGGCCTCTCCGTTAAGCAGACTACCGATGGGGGTTATATTGTTGCGGGTTACCGTTTTTATTCTAGCCCGCCACAGGGGTACTATGGCCTTCTCCTAAAGGTCAGTGCTTACGGCGGCGATGTTTGGACAAGAATCAGGGCAGGAGCTGTTTTTTACTCCGTAAACCTTACCACCGATGGGGGTTATATTTGTTCAGGTAATACAGGAACCCTAATGCGCGATGTGTACCTATACAAGGCCGATTCTTCCGGATTTTACCAATGGGCCGGGAGCTTCGGGGGGACGGGTTGGGATTGCGGCTACTCCGTCCAGCAGACTCAGGACGGGGGGTATATCATAGCGGGGACCTACAACGAGGGCACGACAAATCCCCAGGTCTACCTGATAAAGACTAATTCTTCCGGTGATACTCTCTGGACTCGGACCTTCGGAGGGTCAAGTACGGAGGGGGGTAGTTCCGTCCAACAGACTCAAGACGGGGGGTACATCGTCGCAGGTAAGACAAGTTCTTTCGGGGACAGCACCCAGGTTTACCTCATCAAGACCAATTTCATAGGAGATACTCTCTGGACTCGAACCTACGGCGGGGTTTTCTTTGACGAAGGGAAGTCCGTCCAACAGACCACGGACGGGGGCTACATCATCGCAGGAGTGACCAATTCTTATGGAAATGGCAATGAAGATGTTTACCTCATAAAGACAAATTCAATCGGGGATATCCTCTGGACCAGGACTTTCGGAGGAGCGAGCCGTGATAGGGGTTCCTCCGTCCAACAGACCACGGACGGGGGGTACATCATCGCGGGTTTTACGGAATCTTTTGGATTGGACAGGGCAGTCTACCTCATCAAGACGGACGAAAATGGGAATGTAGGAACAGAAAGGGGCCAAGGGTTCGAGGGGCCGAGGGTTCAAGGGTTAAAGATAACACCCAATCCCTTTATTTCCTTTGCTACCCTACCCGGGCACGAAGCGGAGCGGTTTGTGATATACGACATCTCCGGACGGAAGGTAGGGACCTACAAGGGCGACCGGATCGGGGAGGGGCTCATCCCCGGAGTCTACTTCCTTAAGCCTGAAAGCAGGGAGGCCAGGCCTCTGAGGGTCGTGAAGATAAGATAGGGATTAGTGACTGGTCGCAATGCGGAACGCGGAGGAAACAAACCAGGCCAGTGATTAGTGATTAGGAAAAACATAACAGGAGGTCAGCGCGGATGAGGTACGTATTAAAGATGGTGGCCAAGAATTCCACCGGCTCGATCGACATGGTCGAAATCACCGAGGAGATCGCCAAGCAAATCAACGAACAGGTCCTGAGGGGCGACGACTTCCTCAAGGCCTCCGACCCCCAGGGCAACGCGTTTTTCGCCAATCGGAACGATTACCGGTATATCAAGATCGAATTAGCCAAATAACCTTCGCCGTTCACTGGAAAGGCGGGAAAGGGCCCGCCTCGGGTGAACGGTAAGTCATGAGGCTTGCATCGGAGGAGACGATGACCCGCGCGCGAGGCATTCACCTTTTCGTGGCATTATGCGTGACGCTCTCAACCGCCCAGGCCACGACCTACCTGGCCCGGACCGAGGGCGAGATCCGCTCGTACACCGGCCAACTGCAGGCCGGGGACACCCTGCTCATCGCGCCCGGGGACTACACCTTCTCCGCCTCCCCGTGGTGGCCCAGCGGCCGGACCGGCCTGCCCACGGACCCCATCGTCATCCAACCCCAGGGCGGGACCGTCCGGATCATCGGGGACCTGTACGAGAACGTCATCAACCTCACGAACTGCTCCTACCTCATCCTCAAGGGCCTGGAGATCACCTGCTCCGGACAGTACTCCGGAATCGACGGGATCAACTTCAAGGCCGGAAACTCTCACGTCACGATCCAGGACTGCGCGATCCACGACATCACCAACGTCGGGATCGGGGGCCACGAGAACACCTCCTACATCGAGATACGGCACACCCACATCTACAACCTGCCCAACGGGCTGACCGGGATCTACCTCGGCCAGCACGACGGCAGCGTGACCATAGATCACTGCACCATCCTGAACAACTGGATCCACGACTGCCCGAACAGCTACGGGATCCAGATCAAGCGGGCCTGCTACGCCAACCGGATCGAGGACAACGTGGTCTACAACATCTCTTCGGCCCGGCCCGGGATCATGTGCTACAAGACGGACCGGACCGGGACCGCGGACAACAATATCATCCGGGGCAACGCGGTCTGGAACACCGGCGAGGGGATCAACGTGGTGGGCGGGGCGGACGTGGAGAACAACGTGGTGTTCAACTCCGGGTACGGGGTCTTCACCCAGAACTACGGGGGCTGGGGGCTGGAAAATTTAAGAATCAAGAACAACACCGTTTACAAGACGACCGGGGCCTGCTTTTCCCTGCCCAGCTGGGACACGGCCCTGGGGGAGATGGCCTTCATCAACAACGCGGGGTACCAGGACAGCCTGAATCAATCCGCCATCTCAGCTCCGCAAGGGCCAGGGGCCGGGATCGTAGCCAACAATTACTATTACGGAACCTGTAACCTATCCCAAGGGGCGCAGCGGGGGAACCCCCCGGCAAGCGAGTTCATCCGGCCGAGCATCCTTCCAGGGGACGTGAACCTGTATCCCCTGACCTCATCCCTTTTGATCAACACCGGGACCTCGGCCAACAATCCCCCGGCCTATGATTTCAACCTCAGCCCGAGGCCGTACAACGCCCTTTACGATGTCGGGGCCTACGAGTGGAGCGGGCCGCCCAATCCGGGGTGGCAGATTCAAGAGGGGTTCAAGGAGTTCCCGAACGTGGGGATCGAAACCAATACAGGGTTCGAGGGGCCAAGGGTTCGAGGGTTCAAGGTAAATCCTAACCCCTTCGTTTCCTTCACTATGGCTCCCGGGCACGAGGGGGAGTGCTTCGCACTCTATGACATCTCTGGCCGGAGGGTCGGGACGTACAAAGGCGACCGGATCGGGGAGGGACTGGGGGCGGGGGTGTATTTCCTCAAGGCTGAGGGCGGGGACGCCAAGCCATTGCGGGTCGTGAAGGTACGTTAAGCAAGAGGGAGGCTGCAATGAGAAAGAAGCGGTCTTTTCTTTTCGTCCTTCTTTCCCTTGCCCCCCTACTTCTCTGCTCCCCTGCAGTCGTTTTATCCCAGCAGAGGTGGGAGAGGACCTACGGAGGGACGGGAAGGGATTTGGGTAACTCCGTCCAGCAGACCTCGGATGGGGGCTACATCGTCGCGGGATCTACCTCTTCTTTCGGGAACCTCGACCAAGTCTACCTGATCAAGACCAATGCTTCCGGGGATACCCTCTGGACCCGGACCTACGGGGGGACGGACGTGGATGCGGGCTGGTCCGTTCAGCAAACCTCGGATGGGGGCTACATCGCCGCGGGATACAACTTAGGGGCCGGTCTTAAGGTCTACCTGATCAAGACCAACGTTTCAGGGGACACCCTTTGGTCCAGGACCTACGGGGGGACGCAAGGCAATGAGGGTTACTCCGTACAGCAGACCACGGATGGAGGCTACATCGTCGCGGGTAGAGAGGACTTCATTGGCCGCTGGTCGGATGTCTACCTGATCAAGACCAATGCTTTCGGGGACACAATCTGGTCCAGGACCTACGGGGGGACGGGCATTGATTGGGGTTACTCCGTACAGCAGACCACGGACGGTGGCTACATCGTCGCGGGATACACGAACTCCTACGGCGCCGGCCAAACGGATGTCTGGCTGATCAAGACCAACGCTTCCGGGGTTCCCCTCTGGACCCGGACCTACGGGACGGCGGGCATGGAAAAGGCTTGGTCCGTCCGTCAGACCTCGGATGGGGGCTACATCATTGCGGGATATACCGATTCTTCCTTCCCGAACGGCGACCAGGTCTACTTGATCAAGGCCAATGCTTCCGGGGACACAACCTGGAGCAGGACCTACGGGGGGACGGGCCACGAATATGGTTACTCCGTTCAGCAGACCACGGACGGGGGCTTCATCGTCGCGGGAGAAACCCGTTCTTTTGGGAACAGCACCCAGGTCTACCTCTTCAAGACCAATGCAGGGGGGGACACCCTCTGGACCAGGACCTTCGGAGGAGATAGCATCGATTACGGCAACTCCGTGCAGCAAACCTTGGATGGCGGCTACGTCGTCGCCGGATATACCAATTCTTTCGGGGATAGCAGCCAGGTCTACCTTATCAAGACGGACAGTTTGGGGAGAAGCACAGGGGTGGAGGAAACGGCAGGGGTTAGGGGTCAGGGGTTAGGGGTCAGGATAACGGCACGGCCGAATCCTTTCACCTCCCTTTCTCAGGTTCCGGGACACGAGGCGGAGCGGTTTGCGTTATACGACATCGCGGGCAGGAAGGTCGGAACTTACCAGGGCGACCGAATCGGGGAGGGGCTGGGGGCGGGGGTGTATTTCCTCACGCCGGAGGGCGGAAAAGCCAAGCCGGTGAGAATCGTGAAATTGCGGTGAGAATGGTGAAAACTGAGAAAGGAGTTTAAGATGGTCCTCAAGAGAAAAATGTTTCTGACCGTCGTTACAGCCCTCCTGGCTCTGGGCCTCGCCCAGGGCGGGACCTGGGAGCAGCGCCTGGACATCCCCTCTGGCTTTTTCAACGATATCTGCGTACTCCCCGGGGGCCAGAACGGATGGGCCGTAGCCTCGGCCGGGGCCGCCGGAGAGATGTTCACGTTCGTGCTGCGGACCACGAACGGAGGCGCCCAATGGGCGATCTGCCCCTTCCCGGACAGCATTGCCGTGGGGCTGAACGGGGTCAGCTTCGTCAACGCCACGACCGGGTGGGTCGTGGGATCTTCGGGCCGGATCTACAAGACCATTGACGGGGGAAATACCTGGACCCGCCAGACCAGCCCGACCTCCCGGGGACTCGTCAAAGTCCATTTCATCAACACCAGCCGGGGCTGGGCCGCCGGGGGCTGGCAGGACGGCTCGACCTACCTGGTGGTCCGGACGACCAACGGGGGCACCACCTGGCAGGACCAGAGCTTCGGCACCGACGCCTACAGCGTGGCGGACATCTTCTTCGCCGACTCCCTGAACGGCTGGATCGGGGGCTACGACAACACCATCAATCCCCACCTCCACCACACCACGGACGGGGGCGCGACCTGGGTCCGGCAGACCCTGCCCCTGCCCACGGGGAACGGGCAGGTCACGGGAATCGATTTCCCAACGGCGCAAAAGGGCTGGGCCTCCACCTCCAGCCTGTACCAGACCCCGTCAGGGAGCGTGCTTTACACCACGGACGGAGGCACGACCTGGACGGTGCAGACTGCCACGAACTATTATTACAACGACTGCCTGGACGCCCAGGACACCCTGCGGGTCGCGATCCCGGCGTACAACGTGTTCACCTCCGCGGAGCGGGCCTTCGTCACCACCAACGGGGGAGCCGGCTGGACCCAGAACACGGTCCCGGTCGCCAGCTACACCTACGGGGTCCAATACGTCGGCAACAGCCTCTGGCTGGCCGAAAGCAACGGCGCCATCCTGAGGAGCACTAACAACGGGACCAACTGGGCCTGGGAGTACTACGGCCCGATGTGGGCCGACATCGCGTTCAGCGATTCGCTGCACGGCTGGGTCGTATCCGGGTCCAACGTGGGCACGGACGGCTACTCGTTCCGGACCACGGACGGCGGGACGAGCTGGGCCCGGGACCCGGGCGCTCCGGGAGGGTCCCACGTGACCTTCGCGAACCCCAGCCGGGGCTGGATGTTCTGGCCGGGGAACTCCGCCTCGGTGTGGAGGACCACCAACGGGGGGACGAGCTGGAGCCAGTTCGCGATCGGGGCGTCGGCCTGGGTCGAGGGCATCGTGTTCGCCTCGCAGGATTCGGGATGGGCTTACGGGGGGAGCGGGACCATCCGGTTCACCTCCAACGGCGGGGCCTCCTGGTCGAGCCAGACCAGCGGGACGACGCAATACCTCGAGACGATGTATTTCGTAAACTCCCGGGAGGGGTGGGCCGCGGGCGGGTACGGCGGCTCGAACGGGACCATCGTACACACCACGGACGGCGGGGCGACCTGGAATGCCCAGACCCCGGCGGTGAGCGACCATATCTCCTGCAGTTACTTTCTGAACAACCAGACCGGGTGGGTGGCCTGTTACGGGGGCATGGTAGAGCGGACCACGAACGGAGGAACGACCTGGGAAGCGATGAGCCAGATCGCCCAATTTTATACCGACGACATCCACTTCCAGGACGCCCAGACCGGATGGCTGGGGGCTTCGAACCAGGCCCGGAGCCAACCCCCGAACGATGGGAGGGGGTTCATCTACAAGACCACGGACGGAGGGGTGACCTGGACCCGGGAATGGACCTCGCCCCGGGTGAAGACCTACTTCGGAGGCCTGGGAGTCCAGGGAGCCGGGACCCTCTGGGCCTGCGCCGGACACGGAACCCTCCTGAAGTATATTCCCGGGTCCGGGGCGGAGGAAAGGACAGAGGTTGGAGGTCAGAGGTTAGAGGTTAGAATAACGGCCAAGCCCAATCCGTTCATTTCATTCGCCAGGGTCCCAGGGCACGAGGCGGAGAGGTTCGCGCTCTACGACATCGCGGGCCGGAAGGTCGGGACCTACAAGGGCGGTCGGATCGGGGAGGGGCTTCCCCCGGGGGTGTACTTTTTGCGGCCCTCTGATGGACCCGCGACCCCCCTGCGGCTGGTGAAAATCAGATAACTGTGGTCTAAAGGTTGATACACTCTTTCCTTTCTGAAAGGAGAAACATGACGAAGAAGATGGTCTGGATCCTTCCGACCCTGCTCGCTGTCGGGCTCACTCTCACAGGGTGCCAGCAGGCACCTGCCCCACGGGCCGGACGCCCCTCCACCCCGGCGCCGGTGGCGGGCACCCTGGACCTCTCCCAGCCCGGCAAGCCGGTCGCCCAGGTGGGCGTGGGAGACGTGGTCTGGGCGAAGTGGACCGACGGCTTCCACTACGTCGCCACGGTCTCCAGCGTCAGCGGCGAGACCTACTCGGTCAACTACGCCGACGGGTACAAGGGGGACGTTCCCAAGGCGGACCTGGCCCCGTTCGGAGTCTCCCCGGGAATGGTGCTGCAGAGCAAGTGGTCCAAAGGCGGATTCTGGCCGGCCAAGGTGTTGACCGTGAGCCCGGGCGCCGTGGAGGTGGAGTTCCTAGATGATAAAAGCCACGAGAGCCACACCGCGGCTGACCTGCGTCTCAAGCCCAGCCCGGCGATCAACCTTGCCAACACCGGCAAGTCCATCGCCCGGGTCGGCGCGGGCGACGCGGTCTGGGCGAAGTGGACCGACGGCTTCTACTACATCGGCACGGTGGCCGAGGTGAACGGGGAGACTTACTCCATCCGCTTCGCGGACGGAGACAAGGGCGATGTGGCCCAGGAGGACCTGCGGCAGTTCAGCATCACCAAGGGGATGCTCCTGCAGAGCAAATGGTCCAGGGGGGGATTCTGGCCGGCCAAGGTCGTGGCCGTGAACCCGGAGGCCGTGGTGGTGGAGTTCCTGGACGACCACAGCCGCGAACCCCATTCCGCGGCGGAACTGCGCCTCAAGCCCTAACCCGCGTCCCGATCGGGGAGGGGCCCGCTCCGGAGGCTAATCCGTGTGTTCCGTGGGGAAAACGCCAAGCCACTCAGGATCGTGAAGGTGAGGTTATGCATCGTAATGAATTGTAACGAGTAGTAACGGGTTGTAATTGGTTGAAACTCGCTGTAACGACAGGGGACGGCCGGAAGGCCGCCCCCTGTCGTTTTCTCCCTCCCCTCGAACCCCGGCCCTTAACCCCGCTCCTTGACTTTACTTTCCCATTGCGTTAAAATGAAAGGCTATGTACGAAGCCTCCTGCGCGATCCACGTCCATTCCACCTTCTCGGACGGGACCAAGACCATCCCCGAGATCATCGCCCTGGCCCGGAAGGCCGGGGCGGCAGTGCTGATCTTCACCGACCACCGCACGCTCAAAGGCCGTCGGGAAGGTTTCGAGGGCTGGCATGATGGCCTTCTGGCCCTGTTCGGCGAGGAGTTAAACGATTCCGACAATGTGAATCATTACCTGGGGTTCGGCTACGACGAGGAGGTCCCGGTGAGCCTGGGGGCCGGGGGGCCGAAGGGCTATGTGGATGAGGTCAGGAAGAAAGGAGGGTTCGGGTTCCTGGCCCATCCCCTGGAGAGGGGCATCATCCATCCCAAGTTCCACGCCTATCCCTGGACCGCGAAGGATGCGGAGGGTTACGACGGGATCGAGATCTGGAACTGGATGTCGGCCTTCAAGGGGAGCGTGAGGCTGGGAAACGCCTTCCGACGTCTCCTCTTCCCCCATTCCGGGGTCAGAGCCCCGGACCCGGAGGTGCTGGCGATGTGGGACCGGGCGAACCGGTCTCGCCACGTCGTAGCGCTCGCAGGGATAGACGCCCACGCCCTGGGATACCGCTTCCTGGGCATCCCGTTCACGGTCTTCTCCTACGAGCGCACCCTGCGTACCCTGCGCACGCAGGTCCTGCTCAAGGAGCCGTTCGTTAAGGATGCGGCCCGGGACAGGGAGGCGGTGTTTTCCGCGCTCAGGACCGGGCGCTCCTATGTCGTCAACCTCGCTTTCGGCGACCCCAAGGGGTTCTCCTTTCAGGCCGTGAGCGGAGGACAGAGGGCCGGAATCGGGGAGGAGATTTCATTGAAGGGAGAAGCCGTTCTCCGGGTGGAATCACCCAAGGGGACGGACATCAAGATGGTGAGGGATGGGGAGCTCGCGGCCCAAGGCCTTGGTCGGAGGATGGAGTTCCGGGCGCACCGGCCCGGGGTCTACCGCACGGAAGTGTGGATGAAGGACAAGGGCTGGATATTCACGAACCCGATCCGGATCACGGCACCGCGAGCATAACGTAAGGAGCGAGAAGGAAAATGATCATCGACTATCAGGGCAAGAGACCCCAGATCCATCCCTCCGTTTTCCTGGCCCCCACCGCAGTGGTCATCGGGGACGTGGTCATCGGGGAAGGCTCCTCGGTCTGGTTCGGGGCCGTGGTGCGGGGGGACATCCATTCCGTCCGCATCGGGTGCCGGGTGAACATCCAGGACATGGTCATGATCCATGTGGACGCCCCGGACCATCCCACCCGGATCGCTGACGACGTGACCCTCGGGCACCGGGCCATCGTGCACGGCTGCACCCTCGAGGAGGGCTCGCTCATCGGGATGGGGAGCGTGGTCATGAACGGGGTCACGATCGGGGAGGGCTCCCTGGTGGCCGCTGGGGCCCTGGTCACGGAGAACAAGGTCATCCCCCCGCGGAGCCTGGTTGCGGGAATCCCCGGGAAGGTCCTCCGCAAGCTGAGCGAGGAGGAGGCCGAGGGCTTGAAAAAACACGCCCGGCAATATGCCGGGCTGGCCGCGACGTACCTGAAGCAGGGGGTCGGGGAAAGGCTTTAAGAGGATTCGGAATCCCGGCTTTTCTTCTTCTTGCGGAAAGCGATGATGCTCCCGAAGAGGAAGATGAGCCCCATCCCGATCCAGAAAGCGAAGGGCGGGAGGAGGTGCCCGGCTTGGCGCAGGTGGAAGAGGCTCTCGGACATCGCCTCGTAGGTCTCGATGAAAAGTTTCACGGAGACCCAGGCCACCATGGCGTAGGCCGTTTCCTCCAGGGCGGGGTAGCGCTCCAGGAGGCGGATGAACGCCCCGGCGGCCAGGCGCATGGCGATGATGCCCAGCACGGCCCCGATGTACACCACCCAGAGCTTCTTGGACAGGGCCACCGCGACCATGATGGAGTCGATGGCGAAAGCGATGTCCGTGGTCTCCACTGCGATGACCGTGCGCCAGAATCCGGCCTTTGGCCTCACCCCGTGCTGGCGGGAGGTGTGGGTTGCGAAGTGCTTGATGGCGAGGTAGGCGAGGTAGACGGCCCCCAGAGCCCGCAGGTACCAGGAGCGGATGATGAAGGAGGCGGCCAGGAGGCCGATGAAGCGGAAGACGAAGGCGCCCCCGATGCCGTACAGCAGTGCCTTCTGGCGCTGCTTGGGGGGGAGGTGCTTGACCAGGACAGCCAGGACCAGGGCGTTGTCCGCGGAGAGCAGGCCCTCCAGGAGGACCAGAGTGCCGATGACGAGGAGGTCTTCGGTGGCAAACATCGTTTATCTCAGCTAATATCATAACAGAACCCCAGTGGCGTATTCAAGGGAAATCGGTTCGATACAGGAAGACTCTAATCTGGTCGGGCGCTGCCTGGCCGGAGAGGAGGGGGCCTACGGCCTCTTGCTCAAAAAGTACAAGCGGCCGGTCTTCAGCCTGGTCTACCGCATGGTGCGCCAGAGGGAGGAGGCCGAGGAGTTGGCCTCCGAGGCCTTTTTCAAGGCCTTCCGGGCCCTGGCCTCCTACGATCCCGAGCAGCCCTTTTCCTCCTGGATCTTCAAGATCGCTTCCAACCTCTCCATAGACTGGCTCCGGAAACGAAAGCTGGAGACCTCCTCCCTGGACGAGGAGGACTCGGTCTGGGAAGTACCGGATGAACGGCCGACTGCTGAGGACGTGCTTGAAAAGAAACAGACGATGCGAGTCGTGGAGGAGGCCATCGGGAGGCTCGCCCCGGACTACCGGGCGGTCGTCCTCCTCCGGCATCAGGAGGAGAGGTCTTACGAGGAGATCGCGGAGATCCTCGGCCTGCCCCTGGGCACGGTCAAGGTCCGCCTGTTCCGGGCCCGGGAGGAGCTGAAGAAGAGGTTGGGGCGATTGGTGAAATGACCCTTAAAGCCTTTCATCAGGAGGTCCTGCGGTGGGCCCAGGAGAAGCGCTGGTGGGGGTGGCGCCTGCCCTTCCTCCTGTTCTTCGCCTACATCCTCGTCCGGTATCTGGCCAGCCCGGACTACCAGAGCCTCTTCAAGGGGCTGAACCTGGGCATCCACGAGCTGGGGCATTTCGTGTTCGCGTTGATGGGGGAGTTCATCGGCACCCTGGGCGGGACGCTCCTGCAGTGCCTGGTGCCCGTCGGGTCCATGGCCATGTTCCTCAGGCAGAGGGACTTCTTCGCCATCGCGGTCTGCTTCGGCTGGCTGTCCACCAACCTGTTCGACGTCGCCACCTACGCCGGGGACGCCCGGGCCATGGAGCTGCCCCTGGTCTCGCCGGGAGTCGGGGATGTGATCCACGACTGGAATTATCTGCTGGGCCAGACGGGCCTGCTCAAGGCCGACCAGACCATCGCCTTCCTGTTCCGGTTGGGCGGGGTCCTCACCATGCTGGCCTGCCTGGCCGCGGGCGGGTGGCTGTTGTGGAGGATGAGCCGACCCCTTGAGGTCCGGGAGTAAACGGCCGTCAGAGCCATGAGGGCCGCCCAGAGGGCGGTCCCGGATAAATCGCCAGGAGGCGATTCCGCTAAGGGGGCCTTAACGAATTATTGAAAATTGATAATTGTAAATTTGAAATTTTAAATTGAACCCCCAAAGGCCGAAAAACCATCCCCGGAAAAATAAGTGACCCCGGATTAATTGCCTGGCGGCAATTCCGCTAAGGGGGCAAGCCCCCCTTCGGCGCTCGTCTTGGAAAAAACTCAAGACTCTCTGAGCACCCCCCGGACATAGGGGAACCTTTCCCCTATAACCCCCCATCCGGGAAAACGACCCCGGATAAGGGGCCTTTGTCAAGTCAATAGGCGTAAGTATGGCCGAAAAAGCTACGTTAAGGCCCCGATACACAGCATCGGGGACTCGCTTCGCTCCGAGGGGATATCCGAAAAAGCTCCGAAATCCGGAAGGGGTTTCCGCCCACTTCACGCCCACTTCACGCCCACTTCACGCCCTCCCTACCCCATTCCCCATTTTCCGAACCAAAGATTTTTAAAGATTTTTGTTCAACCACAATCCGTAGTAGCCCTCCCCAAAACCCCCACAAATCAACAAGGCGGCCCGAAGGCCGTCTGAAAAAGGAAACTCAAAATAGGTTACGAATGACAAGACTTATGTAACAGAGATAAATCGTAGAAGATTTGTCATCTTAAAGATTTTGTTATCTTCATGGGATTCGCCTTAGCTACCCGGTTAACTTTTTCCCCGGCGAGCAAAAAGAAATCCCCATCGGGGTCAACCTTTCGCTTAGCAATAAAGAAACCCAAGCGTGATAGAGATTCTATGCAGGCCTCTTCCCGTAATATTTTTTTGCTATTATCAGGGAGAGTCCGACCATACTCACTAAAAAGCCCTTCCTCAGTAGATAAGGCTTCACCCAAGGCAAAGAGGAGGTTCCACATTTTTACAGCTACGACATTCCCGGCGGTAGCTCCATCAAGTTCTACGACAGGATGTATAGCTACACTTCTATGTTTATCGATAGTATCCTTCACTAAGGCATCCAGTTTGTCACGCCTGCGCGGCATCTCTTTTCGTTGTATCTCTGCTGGCGTCTCAAGGGATTTTTCTTTTTGCTCTTGCTCCTTATTTAATTTATCAGCCCACTTCTCAAAGTTATCAATACGACAAGGAAGCACAAAGGGTTGATCTGGAGCCGACCAAAGGTATGAATTTCCTTTGATGGGTTCGTTGAGAACACTCGCCAAAACGTCGTCTGAATAGTGAGCATTGTTACCCTGCAAACTCTTTAGGTCCCCAACGCTCAACAGATGGAAAGCAAAGAAATTATCCCCCTGAGACAGTAGCTCGGGAGCAATTGAGCCGGGTTGCTGAGTTACCAGAATCGTACCAAGCATATATTTACGCCCTTCTTTTACCCAAGTCACAAAAGGAGAAGAATCAGGCACCCCTTTAGGTAAGATGGATTGCGCCTCCTCAAGAACGGCAATAATCGGAATAACCTCTCCCTCACTACCGACGACGAAATTTTCTTGGTTACGATGGAAAAGCTCCTCAAGAACCAAACCGGCAACCCTATACCCGTTGGTTGAACTAAGAAGGGAAATGTCAATGATGACGATACGGCCACGGGACAGATGTTCACGTAGTGAACGAATCAAAACTGAATCCTGTTCATGCAGTGAGCTAATCACGGGAGTCAGATTGTTACTTATTGCGTTAATGACAACACTATGTCCGCTTTCAGAATATTGAGTTATATCTACAATTTGCTTTTCTTTTGCTTTATATCCCTCTAAAGATATCAGCTCTACTAATTGTCGCCATTGGGCCGCGTCTAAACCCCTCAAAACATTTGCAAAAACAGCATCTTGCTTACCTACAGCAATGCACTGGTTTACTACTTCAGCAGGGCGAAGATCGCAAAGGTTTAGCTTTACGTTACCCGCAACCCAACGATCATAGGGGGCAGGAACTCTTCGATTCGTATAAACAACTAACTTATTAGCAAGAAAAGGAACATCGGCAAGCCCGGGACGACCGCGCTTATCCCTAAAGGCATATTCACCTTCAGGATCAAAAATTATCATACCGCCAGGTTGTTCGAGCTGGTATAAACGCGATATTAAAAGTTTGATCAGGTTGGTTTTGCCATAACCAGCGCGGGCAAAGACAAATGTCCTCCGCGCTACGAGGTGATCAAGATCGAACATGACGGGAACTTCTACTTCTCCTCCTGATTTATCAAAAACGGTCTCACCAAGGACAAAATTGCCAATCGAAACGCTGTGCTCTCCACCTTTCCCTAATGCGCAAACAAATTTCAAAGCCTCATCCGACAAGGTTCCTACACGCGCTCCGAGATGAGGTAACTGTCGAATGCTTGGATGATAAATAAAGGAACTTTTACTAATCTCAAGGCCACCTAAAAGTTTAACATTAACAGTATAACGAAGCTTCGTTTCTTTTAAATCCTCAGGAATCGCACGATTACGCCTACGCATCTCAGCAAGATATTCGTCACCCTCTCCTGACGAAAGAACACCCATAGGAAAAAACCTCGTAATCCTACCGAGCACGGCGGACTCTCGGGATAAGGTAACAACGATAAACTCTCCAATATTAGGACGGTACTCGCTGTGATAAGGAGAAACAATCTCAGCGGTAAACTCCAAGCCCGATTCGGCGAACCCTTTAAAAGTACCTATTTCGAGCTTAATGAGAGTGAGTTCAGGCATTGCTCTTTGTTCCTCCAAGTATTAGACCGCGCCCTAAAGTAACATGCCGGATAACCCGTTCAGCTTCATTATCAGGCATGCCATTTGCCACTGTTTTAACCAACAAGTCACCCAAAACGGACATTTCCAGCCCCTGGAGATTAGCATTTTCATGGGCTTTAACCAATGGATAGGGATAACCGGGCACCGGAAAAGAAGCTTTTGCAGTCTCTGCCAAATACTCTAATACTTCTTTTCTTCGATCCAGGAGCCAAACGGGGATATCGACCGGGAAAACAGGGGTATCTTCCCCCTCGCAGAGCTTTGCTAAATGCATTTTCCCAAAAGCCTGTCCTTTCATCCAAGTACCAGCAAAGTTATAGCACTCCTCCTCTAATGCTTTTGGAACCTCAACGAAACAGGGATAGGATTTACGCAATATCCCTTCGAGTGTAAGAGCTAACGAAAGATACGATAATACCTTAGAGCGCTTAGCAATACCTGCAAGCATAGCTCCAGTTTCACGATACGCGCGTTCAAACGCCTTAGCCAAAGCTTCCATTGCAGGGATAGACATGGATTTAGACCTTAGTAATCCATCGCGAATTACGAGCATTTTAAGACCTTTACCAGAATACGATAAATCAAGAAGAACAGCCCATTCTGCAATATCTCGAAACGAACGAACAAACTTTCTCAAATCCTCATCTGAAGGACCCAGCTTAACTTCGTCCTCATCGGCAGAGCGTTTGTTCCCTGGGAGAAAATATGATAAATCACGATATTTTACGCCTATTTTATCAAGAAAATCTTTTAGCAACGGCACTTCCTGAAAGAACGTTTGGAATTGAGAGGCATCACCACCAAGAGGAATAAATTTCTGGATATGCTCCCTCCCCTCGGAATCAGCAACCCTCACGATCTCTACGTTTAAAGGATCGAACGATAGCCGATTTTCACCTCCATCTGTAGCGACCGGCGCAACCGCAAGGCATTGACGATAACCGAGTTCTTGAACAGTGAGAGAACGAAGCTTCTCACGCAATGTATTTACTTTTGGAAGCTCTGCAAGAGCAGCTTCACGCAATTCTTTGGATGCGTTGTCCAGATCGAAACTAGCGAGAGACATATGTTACCTCCTTACTAACGCCCTGCTCTCCAAGATATGGATTCGTTAAGGAACATGGAGGAAGGAGAAGATTAAATATTTGATCCCTATTCCATAGACGATATTCGGGGCAACGAACTGAGCGAGCTTCTATCCATCGAGACTTCGCTAAGGCCGACACTTCAGCTACGGATAGTAAACCATTGTAATTGGGCTTACGAGCCTTCCCCAAAAGAAACCTTTCAGCATTTTTTGCCAACTTACAGGCAAAGACCTGGCGACCTACCCCATGCCGGAGCAGGGCGGAGTTTAAGCCGAGGAGTGTAAGTGAATGTCGTATTACTCTTAAACGCCAATTTGGACCATCTCCGAATCTGTTGTTTTTAGCGTATTTGTGGCATTTAGCTGTAAGATATTCCCGCATTAAATCAAATAAGCTTTGTGGAATATGAAAATGACCCCAACCAGAAGTGAATCCTATGGGTTCAAAGTATTTTTGACCATCGAGAGTAAGACGGTTATACACCGATGATCTACCTAATGCTGAAGAAGTCATAACAAGCACCAAAAATGGGCGTTTCTTAATATTAGAAATAATGCCTTTTGTCCCAAAATATTTTTCGGAAAAAGCATCTCTGACTTCTTTCGTTCTAACAAGGCAGGCGATTAGTTTACCACCTAAAAGCATATTATATGGGGGAAGAGCACCAAGCACATACGCGTCGAAAACGTTTACAAGGTTCTGACATCTCTCTTTAGCATTCCACCCAATAGCCTTATCGCGAACTTTGAGATTGAAAATAGGGTCCGTAAGTGCTATAAGACCTATGAGTTTATTATTATTATCATCCCACACAAGAAAACGTAAACGGCGCCCAAATCCTTGGGATACCGGAACACTCCATGTGAGGCTTGCGAGCCGGAATAGCTTAGACTGCCAAGTATCGGCTTGAATCTGCTCTAACCTTGGCTTGATTAATGAAGGACTGACTTCAGTACCATCAGCAAAATATGATTTGAGTATAGGCCATTCCGAATCGATAAAGGGACGTTCCTTATCTAAGCGCTCTATACGTTGTGATCTATGGAGAAGGCGCAAAGCTTCTTTTGAATCCCCAGGAGGTATTAAGAAACCATCACGGTTTTTGACATAACCAAGATCTCTTAAATGAGAACGGAGGCGGTTCTTAATATGAGAATCAAGTGCTGATATTTTAATCATATTAACCATAGGAAACCTTGGAAAGGTGCTCAAGACAAACCATAAAAATGGTTAAAGCATTCCTCGGGCTGGGTTTCGTGTAATGACTCGAAGCTTTAGTAAAGCGCAAGTCTTCAATTTATTACACCAAAACCGCCCTCTTCCTGAACAACCGCTGGATCACTACGCTACGGTGGAAACGGTTGAACGCTGCGCTACGGTTGAACGCTTCGCTACGATGGAAAACACCCCAAAACGACAATCGCCGAGCCTTCGGGCTCGGCCAAGAGACCCAAAGGGTCCTGCCAATCAATGCGTGCATTATACACCCAAGCCGGGGGGGAAGTCAAGCCCCCAAGGGGCGGTTGATCGCTGCGCTACGGTTGAGACGCTTCACAATGCGGAGCGCGGAATGCGGAGTGCGGAATGAACTACAAGGAACACACACCCCCTTCCCCCTCTTCTTAGAGGGAATTAACGGCTTCCGACCCTCGACACTATCTTCCGACAGTTCCCTCCCTTTACGTCATTTTATATATACCTATATACAAAACAACAATTCACCTGTAAAAAGTGGGTTACGAAGATACGATTATTCTTAAATCCCTGAAATTCAAACCCTTAAAAAACGCTTGTTCCACGTAAGTCCAGTTTCCGCACTTGACAAAATTCCGAACCTGTGCCATATAATGGAGGAGAATAGGATAACTCATTTCGAATTTCGGATTGCGAATTTAACGACGAACCAAAGACGCTGGATTCCCGCCTGCGCGGGAATGACGACAACGCGAGATGCTGAAACAAGTTCAGCATGACGAGAGGGGAAGTTTACTCGATCCACCCCAGGCCGTGGCGGATGGCCACCTCGGTGCCGAGCACGGCGCTGTAGCGCTCCACGGTGCGGAGGATGTCCACCACCTCCCAAGGCTCGGGGGGACGGGTCTGGTTCTCCCGGATCACGATCGGAGCGAGCACGGCCCGCCGGACCCCGAGGCGGTCCAGCTCGCAGGCCAGGACCAGGCCCCGCTGGCCCCGCTCCTCGCGCTGATCGAAGACGAAGTTGCCCAGGCTGTAGGCGATCAAGCCCCGTTTATAACGCTCCACGCCCTCGATCACGTGGGGATGATGCCCGATCACCAGACAGGCCCCGGCATCCACCACGGCATGGGCTAACTTCCGTTGATAATCCAAAGGAGCCGTGGCGTACTCCTCGCCCCAGTGGAGGGAGATCGCCACCAGGTCGGCCTGTTTCTTGGCCAGGGCCACGGCGTCCACGATCGCGGCGCTGTCGCCTCGTGCAATGAACGTCCCGCTCCCGTCCGGGACGTCCGTATAAGCCAGAAAGGCCACCTTCAGGCCATGGACCACGGTTATGGCCGGCTTCCTGGCTTCGACCGCATCCTCCCCAGCGCCCACGGTCAGGATCCCGGCCCCACGCAGGGAGGAGATCGTCTCCAGGAGGCCGAGCTTCCCGCAGTCCATGGTGTGATTGTTCGCCAGGGACAGGACATCGAACCCCGCGTCTCGGAGCGCGGGAACCGCCGAGGGATCGGCCTTGAGCCGGTAGAGCTTGCTCACCGCGAAGTCCCGGGCCGTGACCGCGCACTCCAGATTGCCGAAGGTGAGGTCGGCCTGCCTGAGATAGCCCTGCACAGGCTCCAGGGGGTAGAAGACCGTGTGCTCACCGGCCACCTTCTCCACGGCCCGGCCGAGCATCACGTCCCCGACAGCGATCAGGGTGAAAGAAGATAAAGTGGACTGTGGACTGTGGACTGTGGACCGTGGACTACAGCCGAGGACAAGCAAAGGGAGAATTGCAAAATGCAAATTGCAAAAAGCAAAATGCAAGATTTTACTACAAAGAGAAGACCGTTTCATCGAGATAAGGCCTCCTGGCACTTACGCTCCCAAGCCTTCGCGCCCAGGCGGGAAAAGGCCTGGCGGGCCTGGAGGAAGAGCCGCCCGGCCTCCTCCTCCTCGCCAAAGGAGCGGAACGCCCAGCCCAGGTGGTAGAGGACCCGGGCCGAGTCCAGGGGCTGCTTCAGGTCTTCGAAGAGGCTCAGGCTGCGGCCGAACGTGTCCCGGGCCGGACCCCACTCGCACCCTTGGGAAGAGGACAGCCCGGCGCAGGAGACCCGGGCCTGGACCAGGAGCCCCTCGGCCAGAAGGGGCTTGAGGCCCAGGGCCTCGGCCAGGGCCAGGGCCTCGCGGGCCCAGACCCCGGCCTGGGTGATGCGGTTCCGGCTGAGGTCCAGGCGGGCCAGGCCCATCATCGCCCCGGCCTGAGGATCCGGGGCCTTCTGGCTCCGGGCCAGTTCCAGGGCCGTGGTGAACGCCTTCTCTGCCACCCCCTCCCGGCCGGCCTCGGCATGGAGCCCGCCCAGGGTGATCAGGACCGCGGCCTCGCCGTAGGGGTCGCGGATAGCCCGGCGGATCTCCAGGGCGCTTTCCAGGAGGCGTAAGGCGCGGTCGTCCTCGCCTTTGACCTGAAGGAGCTGGGCGAGGTTGCGCAGGGCCGCGGCCTCGCCGTGGGGATACCCCACGCGCTGGTAGATCCGGAGCGCGGACTGGTAGCGCTCCTCGGCCAGGGCCAGGTCCCCCTGGCGGTGGGCCACCAGGGCGAGGTTGTTCAGGACCGTGGCCTCGCCCTCCTGCCAGCCGATGCGGCGCCGGAAGGCCAGGGCCTCGTGGTAATGGGCTTCGGCATCCGGGTAGCGCCCCTCCAGATAGGCCTGGTACCCGAGGTTGTTCAGGATGACCCCCAGGCCGTGGGGGTCCTCGAGCTCCCGGTAAAGGGCGAGGGCTTTCCCGGCCGTCTCGGCGGCCCGGACGAAATCCCCGGTCTGACGGTAGACGAAAGACAGAGCGTTGTAACTGGTGGCTTCCTTGGCGCGGTCCCCCAGGGCCCGTGCCAGGGCCTCGCTTTCGAAGTAAAGGGCCGAAGGGAAGTCTCCCCGCTGGCTGGCGACCCAGGAGAGATTGCCCAGGGTAAGGTACTCCCCGGGGCGGTCCCCCAGGTCGCGATACTCCTTCAACGCCTCCTCGGAGAGGGTGATCACGCGGTCGTAATCCGAGAAGGCACCAAGCACCCAAGCGAGCTCCTGCAGGCAGGTGGCTCGGGTTAGGCGGTCGTTGGCCTGTCCGGCCAGGGAGACGGCCAGCTCCATGTCCCTCCGGGCGCTTTCCACGTCCCCGATGTTAGTCAAAACTTCGGCCCGCATCCGGTAGATGCGGATGCGCTCGCGCTGGGAGAAACGCTTCGTAGGCATGGCGGAATTTTAGCACATTTCGGGAAGGAATGCAAACGGGGAGGCCCTGGAAAGAGCCGCCCTGAAGAGAGGAAGGATGCTCAGGAGTTAAGGGCCTGGTCGCAGAGGGCGGCCCAACCCGCGGCGCCGATCTCCGAGAACAGCGCCCGGGCCGTCTGAAGGTAAGAACGCCCCTTCTCCTCGCTCAGGGCCCGGCCGAACCGCAGGCCGGACCGGGCCTCCTCCCAGCGCAGGCCCATCTTTTGTAATGGGCTCAAGGCGTTGGCGAAAACCGTTCCAGCTTCGCCGGAATCGCCCTCGCAGGCCAGGAGGCAGGCGGCGAGAACTTCGAGCCGGGGCCCAGCGTCCTTCCCGCGCTGGCCGGGGAGCAAGCCGTGCATCGCCTCGAGAGACTTGCGGGCAGTTGACGCGTCCCGGATGTCGAGATGGAATTCCGCCCAGGAGGCCTGGACGTCAAAACGGTGGGCGGGGTCGGAAGAGTCCGCGGCCGCTTCCCCGGCCTCCTTTAAGAGGCCGAAGGCCAGCAGCCGGTCGCCCCGGACCAGGGCGAGCCGGGCCAGGGTCAAGGTGGCCAGGGCCTTTACCGGAAGTGGCGGATCTCCGGCCAGGGCCTCCCGGGCGGCGGCCCCAGCGGCTTCCCATTCCCCCCGCGCGATATGCACAGAGCCCAGCCGGCAGAGCAGGAAGGGAAGACGGCGCTTCTCCTCGTAACGGCGGCAGAAGTCCAGGGCCTCCCGGCAAAGGGCGAGGGCCCGATCGAGCTCCCCCCGGATCTCGCAGAGTCCTGCCAGAAGGTCTAAATCATGGGCGATCCCGGAGCGGATCCCGATCGCCCTGTTGATGGCCAGGGCGCGCTCCCGGGCTTTCCGGGCCATGGGAAGGTCTCCGAGCGCTTCCCAGTCTGCGGAGAGCCAGGACCAGGTGATGCCCTGGAACCACTTGTCCCCGATCTGCTCGCGGATGGCCAGGGCCTGCTGGTGATAGGCCAGTGCCTCCTCCGGCCGACTCTGGTGCAGGGCGATCTCGCCCAGGCAACTGGTCCCGAAAGCCTCTTGGGAGGAGTCCTCCTCGATCCGGGCAAGGTCCAGCCCCTCCTCGATGTGGCGCCGGGCGCTTTCGTACTCTTCGGTCCGGATCAGGATCCAGCCCATCTCGAGGAGACAGGCGTGGAGATAGCGGCGGTCCCCCAGGGTCCGGGCGATCGCCAGGGCTTGCTCGTAATAGGGCCGGGCGGCCCGGGGCCCCTCCAGGGAAGACACCGCGATGCCGATTTGGCCCATGGCCTGGCCCTCGCCGTAGCGGTCCCCGAGACGGCGGTAGAGGTCCAGGGCGGCGAGCGCCTCCTGGCGCATGGCCTGCATCTCGCCAAGCTGGTCATGGACGCCGGCCAGCATCAACAGGCATTCGGCCTGGGACTCGAGAAGCTTGGTCCGGGTAGCGAGCTCGAGGGCCGCCTGCGCGCCCTCTTGAGCCCGGGCCGTATCCCCGATGAGGTTAAGAACCCGGCTACGGGAGAGGAGGATTTCGACCTTGCCCTGGGGGCTGTAATATCTCGCAGGCATGAAAAGATTGTAGCACAATCCGGGAGGGTTTGGCAAACTCAGAGAGGCCTCCCCCGGGGGAGGCCTCCTGGAAAGGGAAATCCTAAGGGACGAGGAGCTTCCGGCGGATCAGGCTCAAGGGAATCGAGCCCTCGGCGAGGAGGCGGTCGTGGAAGTCCTTGAGGGCGAAGTGGCGGCCCATCTTCCGCTTGTATTCCTCGCGAAGGGCCAGGATCTGGGTCTTGCCCACGAGGTAGCTCATCGGCTGACCGGGATCCAGGCAGTAGCGCCGGACTTCGCCCTTGGCCCAGGCGGTATCCGGGCCGAACAGGCTGTCGAAATACGACCAGGCCTGGTCGTAAGCCATCTGGCCGGTGTGAACCTTGGCGTCCACGATGACCCTCGCGGCGCGGAACTCCACCCCGCCCAGCCAGTGCAGGTCGGGAAAACCGTCATCGGGATAGAGGCCCTGCTCCACGGCCATCTGCTCGCAGTACAGGGCCCAGCCCTCGCCGAAGACCGGGGTGTAGAAGAGCCGGCGGATCAGGGAGGGATTGTGATTGGCCAGGGAGAGCTGTAAGTGATGTCCGGGATAACCTTCGTGCACGACCGATCCCTTCCAGCGACGGAAACGGGCGGAGTCGAAGTAGCGCTGGCGGCGCGCCGAGTCCAGGGGCTCGGGGATGGGACGGATGTAGAAGTAGGAGGTCTGCACCTGATCCAGGGGCGCGGGGGGCTCCATGGCGATGCCGGGGATGATGCCACGCAGAAATGTCGGGGTTTCCATGACCTCGAGCCGGCCCACGTAGTCCGGCACGGTGGCGATGTGGCGGTCCCGGACCCAGGCCCGCATGCTGTCTATCTCCCGGGCGTCGTAGGCCAGGATATCCTTCTTAGAGAAGTCCCCGGGGGCAAGCACGAAGGGCTCCGGCGGTTGGGGATGGGCCTTGTCGTAAGCCTCCTTGGCTTTCTGCTGGGCCTTGATCAGGGAGTCCGACCAGGCGAGCATGCGCTCGCCCAAGCGGAGAAGGGAGTCGGAGTCGAAAGGCAGAAAGTGGGCCGTTTTGAGGAGGACGTCGTAGTTCTCCTTTCCCATCGCGAAGTCGTCCTTCAAGTTCGGCAGGGACTTCTCCAGCTCTTCGCTGTAGGAGCGCATGGCACAGATGGCCTTATCGGAGCTGGCGGAAAGGTCCTTCTTCAGTGCGGGGTACTTCTCGCCCAAATCCCTGGCGGTCTGGGCGTAGAACTCCTCTCCGGCCTTCAATTCCTCGATGGCCGAGAACGCGTAAATCCGGGGAGGGTCCTTGACGTTCTTCCGGGCATCCTCCAGAACGCGGGGGACCTCGGACATCCGCTGGGCGGCGCTTTTGGCCCGGACCTGAAGGGGAGCGAAATCGCGGAGCAGGAGAAAGTAAACTCCCTGAACGCACTCGTCGGCATAGACCTTGGGATTTCTTTCCCAAACCTTTAGCTTCTCCAGACGGAAGAGCTCCATCCTGAGGTTGGAGAGAAGAAGCTCGCGGTCGATCTGGTCGTCCGGGGAGAGATGAACGGGGTCGAGCCTCTCTGCTTCCAGGATGTAATCCCTGAGCTTCTTCGTTACCTCCGCTACCGACTTGGGGGTGTAACGGCCGAGGCGGGTGTCGTATTTGTGAAAGCCCTGGTAAGTGCCGTCCACAGGGTGAAACTCCCAGAGGGTCTCGTAGACCTTCCTGCCCAGGGCCTGAAGCTCAGGGGAGGGTGGGGGAGAGGCGGATAGGGCGCATGCTGTAACGAGAGTTAAAAGAGCAAATCCCCCGATAAAGGAGAAAGAAATCTTGACTCTTTTTTCCACGTCAAACCTCGAATGACGGTTTATTTAATGATTGCTTAAGAACTTGCGGAATTCGACCAGGAGATTTCTGGAGATGGGGCCGGGCTTTCCGTCGCCCACGGGCTTGCCGTCCAGGAGGGTGACGGGCATGATCTCCCGGGTCGTGCTGGTGAGAAAAACCTCCTCGGCAGAGAGGAGCTCCTCGGCGGCGTAGAAGCCTTCCTCCAAAGGCAATCCAAGCTTCTTCACGAGGTCGATCACGACCCGGCGGGTGATGCCCCAGAGAAGGCCCACGGAGACATCCGGGGTCTTGACCCTCCCTGGGGTCACAAAGAAGACGTTGGAGGCGCAGGATTCGCTCAGGTGGCCCTCCGGAGAGAGCAAAATGGGCTCGTCGGCGCCGCGCTCCAGGGCCTCCCTTTTGGCCAAAATGTTATTCAACAAATTGATCGACTTGATCCGGGGAGGGAGCGCCAGGGCGGAGTTCCGGCGCACCGAGACTACGACGGCGCGGATGCCCTTCCGGTACTTTTCCTCGGGAAGGTCATGAAACTCCCGGGGGATCACCAGGAGGGTGGGGCTCTCCCCGGTGCCGGGATAGACGGTTTCGTCCCCGGGGCCCCGGGTCAGAATGATGCGCAAGAGGGCGTCCGAGAGGCGATTACGCTGGAGGGCCTCGGCGCAGAGGGAGGGGAGGTCGGCGTCCACATTTTCCCGGCGAATGCCGATGGCCTCGGCAGAGGCCCAGAGGCGCTCCAGGTGCTCGGCGAGGTAGAAGGGTTTTCCCCGGTAGACCCGGATCACCTCGTAAACGCCGTCGCCGTAGAGGAAGCCCTGGTCGAAGGCCGAGATTTTTGCTTCTTCGCGGGAAATCCAGGAGCCGTTCAGGTAGAGCAGGGGCGAGGGGCGAGGGGCGAGGAGTGAGGACATCACTTCATGGGTTATTTAGCATTCAAAATTGAAAGAGAAGCCGGAGCAAGTTCGGAAGGACGGCCCGGGATATTCCGCTTCGACAGCTACTCGATCTGCTTGGCGCGGCGGATGAAAGACCTGACTTTCTTGGGGTCCTTGATGCCGGGGCGGACCTCCACGCCGGTGCAGACGTCCACGGCCCAGGGACGGGCGAAGGCGACGGCCTTGGCCACATTCTCCGGGGTCAGGCCCCCGCCCAAAATCACGCGGTACTGGTGCCTCAGGCCCCGGGCCACCCGCCAGGCATGGCGCAGGCCGGAGGCATCCCCGGCTTCGTCCCGGGCATCCAGGAGGATGTGGATGACCGGATACCACATGATCTGATGGATGATGGTCTTATCCTTCACGCGGAAGGACTTGATGGCCCGGTTGCCCAGGACCTCGCAAAACTGCGGCGGCTCCTGTCCGTGGAGCTGAACATGGTCCAGGCCGCAGGCCTCGATGGCCTTCTGGACCGTCTCCAGCGGGGCGTTGGCGAAGACCCCGACCCGGGAGACGAAGGCCGGGACCTCGGTGATGATCTCCTGGGCCCGCTCCAGGGGCACATGGCGCGGACCTTCGGTGAACAGGAAGCCCAGGGCATCGGCCCCGGCCTCCACGGCACCGACGGCGTCCTCCAGGCTGGTGATCCCGCAGATCTTCACTCTGACCATAGTTTCCGCAATGCCTCCCCTGGTGATTTCGAGAGCATCAGGTGTTCCCCGACGATGAATCCAGCAAAACCGGCCTTTTTATATTCTTCTATCTCCTCGCGGGCTTTAATCCCGCCCGCGATGAGCTTAAGGGTCCCGCGAGGGATGGCCGGGCCTAATTCCAGGGCTTTCCTTTTATTGAGTTCCGAGGCTCCCGTCTCGCGGAGGTTCAAGGCCAGGATATCCGCCCCGGCTTTCAGGGCCTTGGCGGTTTCCTTCCGGTCATGGACCTCTACGGGGACAGAGAGAGTCAGGGAGCGAGCGGCGTCCAGGAGGGCCTTAAGCTGAGACGGAGTCAGGAGTCCGGCGATGAGCCAGACCGCGTCCGCACCCCAAAGACGGGATTCGAAAATCTGGTATTCCTCCCAATGGAGGTCCAGACGGAGGACGGGAAGGGCCGCGCTGCGGCGGATCCTCTCCAAGTCGTCCAGGCTGCCTTTGAAGAAGCTCTGCTCGGTAACCACGGCGATGGCGCTCGCCCCGCCCTGCTCGACGGACCGGGCGAACGCCGCGCCGTCGGCCCGTTCCCGGAGGGAGCCCTGATAAGGCGAAGCCCGCTTGAACAGGGCGATGATCCCCGAGCCCTGTCGCACCGATCCCGCAAAATCCCTTGGAGGGGGCCATCCCGAGATGCGCTGCCGGATGCGGGCCAGAGGCAGGTCGCGCTTGGCCCGGATCACCTCTTCTTTCCTGCAGGCAACGAGGTCATCGAACCAGGAGGGCATACCCTAACTCCTCACTTCCAATTCAGCATCGGTCATTTAGCATTATTCATTTGAAGATGCTAAAAGGTCATAGTCCCATTGGAAACAAACCGTTCTAAAACCCCTCCTCCGCACTCTCGATGGCCTTGTATAAAGCCTTGAGCCGGGCCTGGACGACCTCATAGACCCCTTCCGGCTCGGCGTCGGCCACAACCCGGGCTCCAGCCTGGATCACGTAGTTTTCCCCGCGCAGGATGATGGCGCGGATAGCCACGCACATCGCCATGCTGCCGCTGGAAGCGAAGTGGCCCACGCTTCCGCCGTAAGGGCCGCGGCGGGTCTCCTCCATTTCCTCAATGACTTCCATGGCCTTGACCTTGGGAGCGCCGGTCACGGCGCCGGCCGGGAACGTGGCGCGCAGAAGGTCGAACATGGTCTTGTCCCCGAGGAGCTTCCCGGTCACCCGGGAGGCGAGATGCATAGTGTGGGAGGTGCGCTCCACAGCCATGAGCTCCTCCACAGCGGCGCGTCCCCCCTCGGAGACCGTGCCCAGCTCGCTCTTGGCCAGGTCCACGAGCATCTCATGTTTGGCGCGAGCCCTGGGGTCAGCGAGCAGGCTCTGCTCCAGGACCTTGTCCTGGGGGCCCTCTCCGCGCGGGCGGGTCCCCGCCGTTGGCCTGACCACGGCCTTGCCCTCCTCCAGGCTTACCAGACTTGTGGGGGAAGAGCCGATCATCTGGAAATCGTCGAAATCCAGATAATACATGTAAGGGGAGGGGTCCAGCATCCGGAGAGCACGGTAAATCTGGAAGGGATGGGAGCGTGTCTTCCCCTCCTGCCTCTGGGAGAGCACGACCTGGGAGACCTCCCCGTCCTGAATAAGCGTTCTCGTCTTCTCCGCGGCCTTCAGGAAACCCTCCCGGGAAGGGGTCAAAACCGGATCGTGTTTCACCTTGTCCGCGCCGGCGTTCACATCCGAGGGCAGGCCCCGGAGCAGGGCCTCCTCCACCTCCTCCAGGCGCTTGACGGCCTTACGATATTCGTTCTCGGGGTCATGGCGAGTGTCGGCGAGGGTGGTCACGGTGATGCGATAGTTGACCTGGTCGAAGGCCAGCACGGTCTCGGGGAACAGAAAGACGGCCTCGGGCAGGTTCAGAGCCTCCCTCGCCGTGGCCGTGAGCTTCTCAAAGTGGCGGACCATATCATAGGACAGGTAGCCCACGGCCGCGCCCCCGGCCACCCCGGGAACCGGACGGGAGCGGATGGGATGGTCGGAGAAAAGGCGCGCCAGGAGCGAAAGGGGGCCGGACTCATCAAGAAAAAACTCCTCCTGTTCGTGATCGTGCTTGAGCAGAGCCTTGCCCTGCTCGAACACCACGGTCAGGAACGGGGCCAGGCCGAGGAAGGAAAAGCGGGCCAGGCTCTGGCCGCTCTCCACGCTCTCGAACAGGAACGTGGCTCCGCGGGAGCGGAGCTTGAGGAAGGCGGTCACCGGGGTCTCCAGGTCCGCTGGGATTTCCTTCGCGATCTGGACCCGGGAACGGCCGTCCCAGAGTTTGTTGAACTCCTCCAACTCAGGCAGAATCATGGCGATTTATCCACTTCAATCCGACGATAAAACCCGCCATCTTTCTTGCAGTATGGCGGGCGGGTTCACGTCCGTCTTATTTCGGTGCCGGCCATTCCTGGCTCCTCGATCACTCTCGGGTGAACCTCGAGGAGCCGGGATGCTCAGCGTCCGGGGTCAGGGAGGTCAGGCACGTTTCCATTGTGACTTAATATTATATCAGACTTACGAAGTCCTGTCAAGGTGAAAGCCCGGAGCCGGAGGCCAAATAGCCCTTGACTCCGCTTGAGATTTCCGGGTATCATTTATAAGCAGAATGGCCCCTGGCCTGGAACCCCCCTGGAGGCAATCAATGATTCAGAACAAGATCGTGGTCCGCTATCAAGACGGGCGCCTCATCAAAGGATTCACCAACGACTTCTTCCCCAACAAGGACCTGTTTCACCTGGTCCCGATGGACGCCCCGCCAGGAAGCAAGCCCATGGATGTGCGCATCCCGGAGCTCAAAGCGGTGTTCTTCGTCAAGGAGTTCGGGGGAAACCCCCAGTACAAGGACAAGCAGGAGTTCGATCCCACCAAGCCGGTGATGGGGCGCAAAATCCAAGTGACGTTCAAGGACGGAGAAATCCTGCTGGGCACGACCCAGGGCTACCAGCCCGGGAGGCCGGGGTTCTTCGTGAACCCGGCGGACACCCAATCCAACATCGAGCGCTGTTTCGTGGTCTCGGCAGCGGCCCAAGAGGTGAAGTTCGCTTGAGTCCCGCGGAAACCAAGCCTTCCCCTAAAACGGTGCTGGTAGTGGACGATGAGCCCCTTGTCCGCCAGACCCTGGAGCTGGAACTCAAGGGCGCAGGATATGACGTCCTGGTAGCGAGAGATGGGAAGGAGGCCCTGTTGATCATCCAGAAGAAGGTTCCGGACCTGATCATCTCGGATATCATGATGCCCGTCCTGGACGGCTACGCCTTCTGCCAGAAGGTTAAAAACCACCCCCGAACCCGATCCACCCCATTCCTATTCCTTTCGGCCAAATCCTCCCAGGAGGATCGGATCAAGGGCTATCTCCTGGGGGCTCACCGCTACATCACCAAGCCGACCTCCAAAAAGGACCTCCTGCGGGCCGTGGACGTGAGGCTGAACGACTCCCACCAAGCCCAGAGCCTGATGCGCCAGAAATCCCGCCAGATCACCGGAGACCTGACCACCATCTCGGTCTTCTCGCTCCTGGAGTTTTTCTACGTGGGGCGCTGGACCGGAAAGCTGACCCTGTTCAAGGGCGAGGAGCAGGGCGAGATCGTGTTCAAGGACGCGGAGGTGGCTGGGGCTCGCCTGGGGCGACTGCATGGGGACCAGGCCCTGGAACAGCTTTTAGCTTGGGACGACGGCCGCTTCCAAATCGACCGGTACTCCCTCTAACGCTCCGCTTCAAAACGGAGCCTCCACAGGTTCATGACCTTCCTCTCTCCCGGCTACCTGGCCGGACTTCTTTTTGCCCTCCTTCCCATCCTCCTCCATTTTTTCCACCGCAGGCGGCAGAGGACGATCCTGTTCTCGGACCTGCGGTTCCTGCGCCAGGCTGAACGACAGCGCTCCCGGAGGTTCCGCATTCGGGAGTGGCTCCTGTTATTAGTGCGAATCATGATGATCGCCCTCCTGGCCCTGGCGTTCGCCAGGCCGGTAGTCAAGACTTCTCTTCCCTCGGGCTTGGGCGGAGCCGTTTCCGGAAAGACAACCCTCGCGATCGTTCTGGATAACTCTTACAGCATGGGAGCCAAGCCCTCGGGAAAGGTCTCGCTTTGGGACGAGGCCAGTAGGCGAGCTCTGGAGGCTTTGGAGCGCTTGCATGCCGGGGACGAGGTATTGATCATCCTGGCTTCAGACCACCCCGCCGTGCTGACCTTTGAGCCCCTAAGAGATCTGGAACGTGCCCGAACCCTGATCCGGGAGGCCACCCTCTCGGACCGGGGCACGGCTTTGGCTTCCTCCATCGCCAAGGCTTACGACCTGCTCGCGCAGACCAAGTCTCCCTCCAAGTCGATTTTGGTCCTCTCGGATTTCCAGAGAGCGGGGTTGAGTTCCTTGGGAGCCCTGCCGTCCGGTCACGACGTCGCGCTGTCTTTGGCCCTTCTCCCTGGGTACGACCGGAGGATGCCGAACACGGCCATCACGGAAGCCAAGCCTCAAAGCCGGCTTCTGGCGAAGGGCAGGGAGGTTGACGTCGAAGTTCAGGGCAAACGGTTTCACGATCCCCAGGGAAACCTATCCATCTCCCTGTGGCTGGATGGGAAGAAGGCGCAGGAGACCGGAACGTCGTTCGGCCCAGGGGATTCGGACCGAACGGCAAGGGCTTCGCTCAGGTTCAAGATCGCCTCATCAGGCCTTCATGAAGCCGTGGTCGTTGCCGAGCCGGACCTCCTGACCCGTGACGACCAGAGGTATCTAGTTCTGAACGTCCCGGAACCCGTGAGCGTCCTGGTCCTCGGGGACCAGAGCGGTCCGGGAAGTGCGGCTTTTTACCTGACCAAGGCTCTTGCTCCGGGGCCAGGGGCGCCGTTTATGGTGAAAACGGTTTTTCCTCAGGACTTATCCGGTGCAGACCTTAAAGGGTTCGGGGCCATCATCCTCTCGGATGCGGCCCTGTTTACCGAAGGGCAATTGTCGAGGCTGGAGGGCTTTGCCAGGGAAGGGGGAGGGCTGCTTTTAATTCCCGGACCGCATACGGACCCGGGGTATTATACCAAAAGCGTTTTGCCCAGGCTTATTCCGATGACGCTGGAGGCGCCTCTGCAAGCCCCGGAGGGATCTTCCCTCTCGATTGCCCAGTTCGATCGGGAGCATCCAGCGCTAAGCCTTTTCAGCAGCAAATCCAAGGGCGACCTCTCCCAGTCGAAGTTCTTTCAAGTCCATCCCTGCCGCCCGGGACAGGGCGTGGTGACGGTTGCAAAGTTCAGCAACGGAAACTCCGCTATCCTGGAAAAGCCGCTCGGAAAAGGAAAGGTCATGGCGTTCTCCTTCGGCCTGGAGCCCCAGGCCACGGATCTGCCCCTGAAGGCCGTGTTCGTGCCGCTCATGCACCAGCTCCTGCTTTATCTCTCCACCCAGCCGGGGCCGTTGGACACGGATTATCTCGTGGGGCAGGACGTGGAGCGAGCCATCCCGTCTTCCGGGGGAAGCGCGCCTCAGGCCCTGACGCTCCTCGGGCCGGACAGCTCGCGGACTTATCTTGAGCCCATGGTCCTGGGCGGCCAATCCTGGGTGAGCATCCCCAACGCGGATAGAGCCGGAATCCACCATATCCTGTCCGGGGAAAAGGTCCTGGATGCCTTTGCCGTAAACCTCGACACGCGAGAGTCCGACCTCAGCCGGATGAGCGAGCAGGAGCTGCGCAGGCTTTTCCCCAACGCCGGAATCATCCGCCCGGAGCAGAGCCTTTCCGTCGTTCAAGCCCAAGCGGCTGCAGGGAGAGAGCTATGGAAACTCCTGCTCGTTACCGTCCTGCTCCTGGCCCTGACGGAGATGGCGCTGAGGGAAAGGCCGAAAGGAACACCGTAACCATTCCTGCGAGGAGGGCCGTCGTGAGCGAAATCAAGAGATTGACCGCAAGCCAGATCGATGAATACGTGCGAATCGTGGGCGATGCCTATCCCGGCTACAAAATCACCTCTGAGGAGGACCGCCGGCGGACCAGTGAACGGCTTCAGAAAAGGCTGAAAGAGGATCCCACGGTGGCGTTCTACGGCCTTTTCAGGGGGGGAAAGCTCCTCGGCGGGATGAGGCTGCACGACTTCACGATGACCTTCGTATCCCAGGAAGTCCCGGTGGGCGGGGTGGGGCTGGTGGCCGTGGACCTGGCGCACAGGAAGGAGAAGGTCGCCAGGGATCTGATGACCTTTTTCCTGGAACACTACCGGAAACGGGGTGCGGGCCTGGCCGTGCTCTATCCCTTCCGCCCGGACTTCTACAAGAGAATGGGCTTCGGGTACGGGACCAAGATCAACCAGTACCGGGTCAAGCCCGCCCACCTGCCCAGGGGGAAGTCCAAGAAGCATGTCCGCCTGCTGGGGAAGGAAGACCAGGAGGCCCTCCTGGCCTGCTCCCACAGGGTCATGGAGCGGACCCACGGGATGTTCGCGAAGACGGAGTTCGAAGCCCGGATGATGCTCGAAGCCCCGAGCCTGCGGGTCGCGGGTTTCGTGAAAGACGGCAAGGTGCTGGGTTACCTGGCCTTCCTGTTCAAACCGGGGAAGCAAGTCCTCCAGAACCCGATGGAGATCGTGGAATGGGTCTACGAGACCCCGGAGGCCCTGTCGGAACTCATGACCTTCCTCTCCTCCCAGGCGGACCAGGTCCATGAGATCATCTACAACACCCAGGACGAGAGCTTTCACTTCCTGCCCCTGGACCCAAGGAACGGCACGGAGAACCTGATCACCTCGGACTCGCATGAGACCAATACCTCGGGGATCGGGCTGATGTATCGGGCCCTCCATGTCCCAGGCCTGTTCAAAACCCTCGGGGAGCACCGTTTCGGAGGCCAGACCTGCAAGCTGAAGGTCACACTCAGGGACAGCTTCCTCAAGAAGGATAAGGGAAGCACCACGGTCCATTTCATTCAAGGAAAGCCCGCGGTGCGGCCCAGGGGAGACCACGAGGTCGAAATCAGGATGGATGTCGCGGAGTTCTCATCCCTCCTGATGGGGGTGGTCCCGTTCAAGACCCTGCTGGGCTACGGGCTGGCGGAGATAACAAAACCCAGGTACGCGGACACGGTCAACCGACTGTTCCTGACTGAGACGAAGCCGATCTGCCTGACCGACTTTTAATCCGCCTTGAACTGGAATCGTAAAGCTTAACCGGATGGCCAACCCGGCAACAGAAACCTCCCGGAAGGCGGCCCTGGTCGTGATCACGATGGGCGCTTTTCTCGTTCCCTTCCTGTCCTCCTCCCTGAACGTGGCCCTGCCCGCGATGGGCAAGGAATTGGGGATGGGGGCGGTGATGCTCTCCTGGGTGTCGTCCTCCTATCTTCTGGCCGCGGCCGTGTTCCTGGTCCCGTTCGGAAGGCTGGCGGACATCACCGGGAGGAAGAGGATCTTCTCCCTTGGCGTCGTCCTCTACACTGCGTCCTCGGGCCTGGCCGCGCTGGCCCCTTCGGCCGCGACCCTGATCCTCTGCCGGGTCCTGCAGGGGATTTCGGGCTCCATGTTCAGCGCCGGCGTGGCCATTCTCACCACGCTCTATCCTCCCGGGGAGAGGGGGAGGGCCCTGGGGATCAATATCACGGCCACCTACCTGGGGCTTTCGCTCGGACCGTTCCTGGGAGGGTTCCTGACCCAGCACTTAGGCTGGCGGAGCCTATTCTGGGCCAACCTTCCCCTGGGGGCGGCGATGATTGCGCTCATCCTGGTGACGATGAAAGGGGAATGGGTGGAAGCCCGGGGGGAAGCTTTCGACTGGGCGGGATCGGCGATTTACGGAGCCTCGCTCGTGGCCCTGATGTTGGGCTTCACCCGGCTGCCGGCCCTGTGGGGAGGAGGGCTGGTATTTCTCGGTCTCATCGGCCTCGCAGGCTTCATCGCCTGGGAGATGCGCTGCACGAGCCCGGTGATGGACGTCCGCATCTTCCTGGGGAACGCGGCCTTCGCCTTCTCCAACTTGGCCGCGCTCATCCATTACAGCGCTACGTTCGCAATAAGCTTCCTGCTCTCACTTTACCTGCAGTACATCCAAGGGCTCTCTCCCCAGCAGGCCGGGGTCTTGCTGGTCGCCCAGCCGGTCATGATGGCCCTGTTCTCGTCCCCGGCGGGCAAGCTATCCGACCGCCTGGAGCCGAGGGTCGTGGCTTCCCTGGGCATGGCGCTCTCGGTCCTGGGGCTTTTCCTGCTCACCCTCCTCCGGGTTGACACCTCCCACCTGGCCATCGTCGCCGACCTCGCGCTCCTGGGCTTCGGGTTCGCCCTGTTCTCGGCCCCGAACACGAACGCGGTGATGAGCTCCATCGAGAAGAAGCACTACGGCGTGGCCTCGGCGACCCTGGGGACGATGCGGCTTCTGGGCATGATGACCAGCATGGGGGTCGTAGCCATGATCCTGGCCCTGCACATCGGAAAGGCGGCAATCACCCCGGCGTTCCATCCGCAGTTCCTGAGAAGCACCCAGGCCGCCTTCCTGCTGTTCGGGGTCCTGGGCATCGGAGGAATCTTCGCCTCGCTGGCCCGAGGGAAAGTAAGGTTAGACCGTTCGACCGTTTGACGGTTAGACGGTAACGACGGTTAAGCAGTTAGGCCGTTGGAAGGTTGAACGACTAATGACTGTTTCAAATAGCCCCAGATAAGGCCTCTTTTTCCACTTTTTCGGGTAAACAGGGCCGACAAAGCACAGTTACACACCCTGAACGAAAAAGCCCCCGGAAGGGGGACCTCCGAAAGGCCTACGAAATCCCAAGGGGTTTCCGAGGTATTCACGCGGTATTCACGCCGTATTCACGCGCTCCCCTCCCCCTTTCCCGTTTTTTGAACCAAAGATTTTTGAAGTTTTCTTTCTACCTACAACTCGTTGTGATCTGAACGGAAACCACAACATGACGGAATAAGGTAGAAATCCCATCTCTTTCCCCACCCGCCCACCCTAGAAGGAAGAAAAAGGACATTTTTTGTGATAAATCAACCTCATCCCCAACCCTTCTCCTGAGTCTTCAGGAGAAGGGTGACAGAACGGAAAAAGGCGGCCGGAAGGCCGCTCTTTTATTTTTGATTTTGGATTGCGGATTTTAGATTAACGACTATCTCAGTTTAACCGTCCGTAAAGGTTTAGCATCTATCCCCTCAGGCTTGAGGAAGTAGATGCCGGCAGAGAGATTCGCACCGATTCGGTCCCCCTTATAAACTCCCACCTTCCGCCCCGATACATCGTAGAGGGCGAAGGACTCAGCTTCGTGGCCCGGAATGGAGGCAAAAGAGACGAACGGATTAGGCGCAACGGATAAAGGCAAGGGTGTAGGGTGTAGGGGGTAGGGTGTAGTAACCTCAACACCCGTGCCGTTACGGATGCAGAAGGGGCCGTCCGAGAAATCCCAGCCGGTGGCGTTCTGGTAGGCCCAGAGCATCACGAAACAGTCATCCGAATAGGTCCTCGGAACAGTCCAGGTATAAGTACTGTCAGAGCCGGAAATCCCGTGAGCAACCGGAGAATAAGTAAGCCCTGAGTCCGAGGAGTAAAACAGGGAAAAGGAATCCGCTTGAAATGGGTCTACATTCCTCCAACGGATCACAGCCAACGAATCCCCATACAGCGTCTCACCCCCATTGGGATACACCACCTGACAGGCTTCCACCTCCCAGATATGCGTCTCGTTCCCCCCGCTCTCGATAATCTCCGGATACCCGTTCCCGTTCATGTCATGTATGTGGACGTTCGTAGAGTTATGCCCGTTATCCCCGTAAGCCGAAAAGACCCGCTGGAACCGATGACCCAAAGAATCATACTTATACACCATCCAATCCCTATCAATCGCCCAGACCAACTCCGGCCTCCCGTCCCGGTCAACGTCACCACAATCGGAGTGAGGACAATAAACACCACGGTCAGAAAGCCCAGTTACAGAGTCGGTATAGGTTATTTCGTATTGGTTATTTCCTGTAGCCTCGTAAATCCACAAACCGCCTGTATTAGGAGCCCCGTTATGAAAATCACCAAAGATGAGCTCCGACTTCCCATCTCCATCCAAGTCCGGCCCCGTAATTGCGTCATACATGTTCCAAGCGTTAATGGTATCATTCCAAACCATTTGATACTGGTCAGCCCCAGTGCATTCGTAAACATAGACCGTGGGAGCCCCCCCGAAAGTAGGAATAGCAAACTCCAATCGGCCATCTCCATCGAAATCTCCGGCAGCAAGAGATCGCGTCGGCATGTTATTGAGGGTGTCGCTAAAGACATTCTGATACTGATTGTCGCCCCGATTCTCAAAGACATAGATCACCCGAGCATCACCGGTCAGAATCTCTTTAAAAGAGTCCCTGTCTAAATCAGTGATATACATCCCCTGTAAGGCATTTCCGAAATATTCGTAACGCCAAGTCCAAGCTACTATCTTGGGAAACACCCAATAATTAGCAGGCTCAAAGACCCTTATGCCGCGAGGAGGGAAAGTATCCTCCCTCTGAACAATCAGGTCCACCGAAGAATCGCCATCCAAGTCGCCAAAATCCCAAAAAACAGAGGGGGCTCCAATAGAATCCTGAAAGACATAGCGATTATATGAACGATAGCCGTAGTAAACCACCCTGTCATTACCACCTGGTTGGGTAGCGGCGCTAAAAGCTAAGTCCTGGAAGCCATCATGATTTAAATCACCACCTTTAATGTAACCATAACTCCAAGTAATACCAGAAGGGATGTAGGCAACCTGCCTAAAGCTCAGCCCAAAAGCCTGAATAGGCAACAGGCATAATCCGATAAAAATCCACACTTTATGTTTCATCTGATTTCCTTGTCATAACAAACTCTGCCAGTCTTAAAGTATACCACAAAAACCATTTTTTGCAACAACTATTTTGAAAAATGCCTTTTCTCCAAGAGTCAGGAAAGGCGGCAGGGCCATGCGCCCCTACAGGGAAAATACATTATTGGGGACGCCTCACGATACTCTCCACCCTCTACGATAAATGACCAAGTCTTGTTAAATCAACACATTACGCACGAAAGCAACTTAAAGTTCAAGGAACTTTCCAGGTAACTTTTTCCCCAGGCCTCCGTAGTATCCATTGTGAACGAGGAGACCGACATGGAACACCTTGATAACGAACGCATTCAACATTACTTAGACGGAGCCCTTGAGGAAGAGGAAAGGGTCCAGGCGGAGAAACACCTGGCCCAGTGCAGTTCCTGCGCTCAGGAGCTGAAGGCCTGGGAAGAGGTCTTCGCCCCTCTCAATGCTCTGCCCTTGCTTGAGCCCAGCCGGCATTTCGAGACCGATGTGCTGGGACGGCTCGGCATCCAGCCCTGGTGGGCGAAGCTCTTCGCCCGTCCGATCTGGCCCAAGGCCGCGCTGGCCGGGGCCATGGCCACGCTCGCCGTCTGGCTGGGCTACCTCACCCGCTACCTGCCGGACCTCACCGCACCCCAGAACGCCATGCTCGCGACCCTGCCGGCCAAGGCCTCGCGGGGGGCGAGCGGGGCCTTCTTTGCCATCGTGCATGCCTTGGGCGACATCCCGGCCATGCTCCAGGACCTCGCCTTTTACCTCAAGATCGGAAACACGGTCTGGACCGGGGTGAACCAGCCCGCGGTCTGGGGCGCGCTCTTCGTCCTCATGGCTTTAACTCTCTACCTGTTCCGGAGGGCCAGCACTCGTTACGCCGGGTTGACCATCAGGCGGGATTTTGGATTTTAGATTTTGGATTTGGGAATAACGAAGGAGGAAAAGAGATGAAAAACTGGAAAGCGATCGCCTGGCCGCTGGGTGTTGGCCTCGTCCTAGCCGCCTTCGCCTGCGGCACGGTCCTGGCGCAGGCCAAGCCGGATACGGGGAAGGCCACGCCTGAGAGCCTGGCCAAGGACACGGCCAGGGAAAAGAAGCACGGGATCGTGCTCGGCATCGGACCGGAGGGCGTCAAGGTCCGGGAGAAGGACGGCTCGTTCAAGATCAAGACCGGGGACAAGGACATCAACATCGAGATCAACAAGGACAAGCACTTCAAGGAGGGCGACGTCTACGTGGCCGTGACCGACACGATCCATGACGACATCGCGGCCCGGGGGAACGTGATTGTGGCCGGAGTCGTGGAGGGAGACCTGGCCGCGATCGGTGGCACGGTCTCCATCTCCGGCAAGGTCTTGGGGGACGTCGCGGCCATCGCCGGGTCGGTGACCCTGACCGAGGGCGGGGAAGTCGGAGGAGACCTGGCCGCGATCGGAGGGCCGGCCTCGGTGGGCGGAAAGGTGCTGGGCGACGTCGCAGCGGTCGGAGGGCCCGTGGAGCTGGATTCCACGGCCGTGGTGGAAGGGGACGTGGCCGCAGTGGGAGGGGCGATCACCAAGGCCCCGGGGGCCCAGATCAAGGGGGAGGTCAAGGCCCTTGATTTGGGGCTCATCAATCAGTTTATCCCCCGGGCGGTGGGCACGGTGCGCTTCGGGCACGAGCACCCAGTCGTAGGGCGGTTCGCGATGCTCGGCCTGAACCTCGTCTGGTTCCTGGGGCTTTGGGTGCTGGTCATCCTGGTGGTCGTGTTCCTGCCCAGGCATACCGAGGTCATCAGCGAGACCGTCACGGGGAACTTCTTCCTGGCCGGGCTGATCGGGATCATCGCCGAGATCCTGGTCCTGCCCCTTTTCGTCCTATTGTGCATCACGGTCATCGGCATCCCGTTCGCCCTGATCCTGGAGCCCATCCTGGTCCTGGTCGCCTTCCTGATGGGATTCGCGGCCATGGCCCTGGTCATCGGTCAGCGGCTGGTGCGAGGTCTATCCTGGAAGGTGGTCGGCCCGCTGGGCCTGGCGACCCTGGGCTACCTGCTGCTGGTCGTCTTCTTCCTCGTGGGCCGGCTGATCGGGATCCCTGGGGGGGTGTTCTCGGTCCTGGGCTGGATGCTCATCGGGCTGGGATGGCTCATCTCCTACTGCGCGCTCACCGTGGGGTTCGGGGCCTGCCTGTACACCCGGTTCGGGACCAAGCCCGGGCCGTGGAGAAAGAACGTCAGCGCATCATGATCCCGTATCTCGGCGAATCGCTGGAGAAAACTGGGGGAGAGGGGTTCAAAAACAACGAACCCCTCTCCAAGGACCCCCGTCCCGCCTCCGCAAATGAGAAGCAGGACGGAGCGATTCAAGCCGAGCCGGACACCCATTCAGAAGCTCCACGGAGGAGGCAGAGCATGAGACACAAGATCCTTTGGTTCCTGTTCCTGGTGAGCCTGGTCGCCGTCAGCAACGTTTACGCCAAGAAGGCCAACTACCGCTTCGGGGGGGGGAGCGGCGCGCCGCTCAAGGTCCCCGAAGGCCAGGTCATCGAGGGCAACCACTACATGGCGTTCGGAAGCGTGATCATGGCCGGGACCGTGAGCGGTGACCTCTGCGCGGCCGGAGGGAACGTCAGCATCCCCGGCAAAGTCGGGAGGGACCTCTGGGTCGCCGGGGGTGAGATCACGGTCGGCGACTCGGTGGGAGAAGATGTCCGCGCCGCCGGAGGCCAGGTTTCCCTATCCGGTCCGATCGGGGGCGACCTGATGTGCTTCGCCGGGAACACCGACGTGGACTCCGGATGCAAGGTCGCAGGCAAGGTGATGATTTCAACCGGCGACCTCACCTGGGCCGGGGAAGCGGGGAAGGACCTGGAGGCCAATGCCGGGGTGATCACCCTCAAGGGCGTCGTGCACGGGAACGCCAACCTCAGCGGGGCCGATATCGTCGTCGGACCCGGGGCGGTCGTCGAAGGGGACCTCGTCTACACCAGCGCCGCAGAGGCGAAGATATCGCCGCAGGCCGTGGTCAAAGGCAAGACCGATCATCGCCTGCCGCCGGAGAGGGCCCATAAAACCAAGAAGCAGTTCCCCTTAGCCGCCATCCTGAAAATCCTGACCTTCTGGGCCTGGAGCCTGGGCAGCCTGCTGCTGGGCAGCCTGCTGATGAACCTCTTCCCGGGGATGGGCCAGCGCATCGAGGCCCGGATCCGCACCCTGCACTGGGCGGCCCTGGCCGGGTTCATCGTCCTGTCCCTGTCCCCGGCGGTCACCCTGGCCCTGCTCCTGTCGGTGCTCGGAGTGCCGATCGGGCTCGCCCTCCTGGGTGCGGTGCTGTTCGCGCTCATCGCGAGCATCGCCTTCGCGGGCCTTACCCTGGGACGAGCCCTTGTCGAACTGATCACCAAGAAGCCGGCCGCGGCCTGGTTCTGGCCCATGGCCCTGGGGGTCTTCCTGATCCAGCTCTTAGGGCTCATCCCCTGCTTCGGCTTGATCCTTAAACTCCTGGTGGCCATCGTGGGGGTGGGAGGGATGTACCTGGCCCTGGTCGGGGCGATGAAGCATAAGACGGCGTAAAGACGACTGTAAACCGTTGACTGTGGACTGTGGGCTTTAGGATTCGGCTAAGGTTCACAGTCCACGGCCATTTTAAGGGAGGATGATATGAGACAAGCCTTTCGACCCGTCCATTTTAGATTTTGGATTTTGGAATACGGAATCACGAGATATACCGTCTTCCTCGCTTTGCTTTTGGCTTCCGCGGGTGGGCGTGCCCGGGGAGAGTCCATCGGCCCCCGGCTGGGCTTCACGTCCCCGGCCTTGGGCACGGATGCCCTGGCCACGTTCTCCAACCCGGCGGGCTTAGGCTTCGGCAAACGCTTCTCGGGCTACTGGGTCCTGGCCTACCCGGATTCGTTCTTCTCCTCGGACTCCGCGAAGGGGGACAATGCCCTGGCTCTGGGAGATAACGGGTTAGGCTTCTCAGCTGAGTGGCTGGGGTCCGAAATGCGCACGAGCTACCGGCAGTACACCCTCGCCTGGGGGGATAAGATCAACCGCAAGCTGGCCTGGGGAGGGAGCTACCGCTGGATCTCCCCCGGTAATTCCTCACTTCCCAAAGCCCATTTCTGGGACCTGGGGCTCATGGCTCGGCCCACTTCGTATCTCTCCGTTGGGCTCGTGGGGCGAAACCTGAACCGGCCGGAGTACGGGGGATACCGCCTGCATCGCGCCCTGGAGGGAGGGCTTGCCGTGCGGGCCTACTCCGGGAAACTCACGCTTTACACGAATGCCGCGATCAGCGAGAAGGAGAAGGTCGGGGACATAGCTCCAGTTTTCGGCATCGAAGCCATACCTTTCCGCTGGCTTACCCTGCGGGCCAATGACAATTTAAAGAACGGAGCCTACGGCCTAGGGGCAAGCATTACCTGGGGGAAACTTGGGTTTGGTATGTTCAACCGATTTAATGACGCTCCCCCCCAAAATGGAGGGGTGGGCTACGTTGCCCTCCTGCCCAGGGAGGAAACCCCGGTCATCGGGAAGCGCTGGCTGCAACTGAACCTGAATGGGGACATCGTGGACGAGAAGCCGGGGTGGAGCCTCCTGGGCGGAGGAGTCAGGCAGACCACGAAATTGCTCCTCGACCTGCTGCGAAAGGCCAAAGAAGACCCTTCGATTCCCGGCCTCGTCCTCCGCATCGAGGGCTACGGCGCGGGATGGGCCAAGACCCAGGAGATCCGGGAGGCCCTTTCGGCCTTCAGGGCCAAGGGCAAGAAAATCGTCTGCTACTCCGAGATGCTGGACAACAAGGAATACTACCTGGCCAGCACAGCGGACAAGGTCGTGCTTTGTCCCACCGGGTATCTGAACCTGACAGGGCTCAAGGCCGAGATCCCCTTCATCAAGGGAACGCTGGACAAGCTGGGGATCCAGGCGGAATTGGAGAAACGAGGGAAGTACAAGGCCGCGGCGGAGCTGGTCACGAGCGACACCATGTCCACGGCCTTTCGCGAGGTGGAAAACGCCATCCTGGACGACCTATACGACCAGATGACCTCGGGCCTGGCCCAGTCCCGCAAGCTTGCTCAGGACGAGGTCAAGGCCAAGATAGACCAGGGTCCCTACATGGCCAAAGAGGCCAAGGAAGCGGGCCTGGTGGACACGCTTCTTTACTACGACCAGGTGGACAGCCTGATCCAGAAGCTCTGGGGGGAGAAGCCCAGGAAAATCGGGGAGAAAGCCTATCCGCGCGAGGAGCAGGAGGAAGATGCCTGGGGAGAGCCCCCGGCCATCGCGGTCATCTATGCCTCGGGCGACATCATGATGGGGCAGAGTTTCACAGACCCCCTGACCGGAATGAAGGTGATGGGGGGGAACACGGTTGCCGCGGCCCTGAAGCAGGTCCGCGAAGAAAAATGCGTAAAAGCCATCGTATTCCGGGTGGACAGCCCGGGCGGGGACGGCCTGGCCTCGGACCTCATCTGGCACGAGGTCGTGCGCTGCAGGGAGAAGAAGAAACCCGTGGTCGTGTCCATGGCCGACGTGGCCGGATCCGGGGGGTACTACATCGCCTGCGCCGCGGACACGATCTTCGCCATGCCGGGAACCGTCACCGGTTCCATCGGGGTCATCACGGGAAAGGTCAACACCAAAGGCCTTTACGACAAAATCGGGATCAAGAAGGAAGTCATGACCCGGGGGGCGAACGCAGACTTCTACTCCACCTACCGAAGTTTCACGGACAAGCAGCGGGAGCAGCTCTCCCGGCAGATCGAAGCCGATTACCGGGACTTCGTTCACAAGGTCGCCCAGGGCCGGCACAAGAGCGATGACGAGATCCACGCCATCGCCCAGGGAAGGGTTTGGACCGGAAAGCAGGCCGTGCGGAACGGCTTGGTCGATAAGCTCGGGGGGTTCGATGATGCCATCTCCTGCGCCAAGCGCATGGCCAGGATCCCGGAGGGCAAAAAGGTGCGGATCGTCACCCTGCCCCGGGGCAAGGGGTGGTTCAATGTCCCGCTGACCCAAACGCTCTCTCAATACAAGGAACTGCGCGAGGCAGCCCAGACCCTGCAAGAGGTGCGCCAGGTTCAGGACTCCCCGATCCTTTACCGGATGCCGCCGGAGATGATACTGCCGTAAAAAAGCATCCTTGACTCGGGTTTAGGAATTCTGATACAATAGGCGGGTCATCCCAGGGCCCGCCTATCCTCTTTTATCAAGGCTTGAAAAACGGCCCACCGTCTGTCATGCATTTAGGCTCCCATAAAGAAGGAAGTTGCGATGAGGAAAACAGCGTTCTTCCTGGCCTCTGTTCTTTTTGTCCTGGCCCGAGCCCAGGCGCAGATCCCGCCCGTCTGGACGCCCCACGGGATCGGCGGGGGAGGGTCCCTGTTCTCCCCGAGCTTCAGCCCGAACAACGTCGGCGAGGCTTACATGGGCTGCGACATGGGAGAGCTGTTCCACACGACCGACCTGGGGATCTCCTGGGAGGTCGTGCCGTTCAGTGAGATCCGGGGCGGGAACTACACCGCGGTGCAGTTCACCAACGACCCGCAGGTGAGGTACTGCCTGCACAGCAACGGGAACGGGTACACGCCGTACAAGACCACGAACGGGGGCGCGGCCTGGGACTCTCTTTCCGGGGACCCGACCGGGGCGGATGCGGCGACGATGGCCGCGGACATCCAGAACTCCCAGCGGGTCATCGTAACCAACTACAGCGACCTGTGGCTCTCCACCAACGGCGGGGTTTCCTTCGGCGCGTCCAAGTATCACAGCACGGCCGGGGGCGGGTGCTATGTGGCCGGGGCTTTCTTCGACAGCGCCAACATCTACGTCGGGACTAACATGGGGTTATTGGTCTCAACGGACGGGGGGAGCGCGTTCAGCTTGAGGGCTCTGACGGGCATACCAACCGGGCAGGGTCTGCTCTCCTTTTCCGGGGCCAAGCAGGGAGGCGTGACCCGGTTCGTGGCCACGACCGCGGACACCGGGAACCTTTACGTCGGGCTTCCCCCCAGTGACTACTGGGACCTGTGCCAGGGGGTTTACACCTTCGACGTGGGAGGCGCGAACTGGGTGCTCAAGACCAACGGATTAAACCTGGCCAGCGACTTCGTGTTCTTCGCGGCCATGGCCCGGAACAACGTCAGCACAGCCTACCTTTCCGGAGGCAGCTCGGGCGGGAACCCGGAGATCTTCAAGACCACCAACGCCGGTACCAACTGGTTCCAGGTGTTCACTACAAACAACAACCAGAACATCTACACCGGGTACTGCGGCTATCAGGGCGACTATACCTGGGGCTGGGCGGAGTGCCCAATGGGGTTCGCCGCCGCGCCCAATGACCCCAACAAGGCCATGATCACGGACTTCGGGTTCGCCCACCTGACCACGGACGGGGGGACGTCCTGGCGACAGGCATACGCCACCCCGGCCACTCAGAACCCACCGGGTGCGCCCACGCCCCGCGGGAGGTTCTATCAATCGAACGGGCTGGAGAACACCTCCTGCTGGTGGCTAACCTGGAGCGATTCCAGCCGCCTCTTCGCCTCCTACACCGACATCCGCGGGGTCCGGAGCACGGACGGGGGAACGGCCTGGTCGTTCAACTACACGGGGCACACCCAGAACACGATGTATCAGGCCGTCAAACACCCGAACGGGACCCTGTATGCCGCGACCTCCACGATCCACGACCTTTACCAGAGCACCTACCTGCAGGACGCGCGGATCGACCCCGGGACCGGCAGGGCGCTGTTCTCGACGGACCACGGGGCCACCTGGCAGACCCTGCACGATTTCGGGCACCCGGTGATCTGGCTGGCCCTGGACCCAAGGCACCCCAACCGGATGTACGCCAGCTCGGTGCACAGCACCCAGGGCGGGATCTTCGTCTCCAACGACATCCAGAACGGGTCGGGTTCCACCTGGACCAAGCTAACCAATCCACCCCGGACCGAAGGGCATCCCTTCAACATCGCCGTGCTGCGGGACAGTACCCTGGTCTGCACCTACTCCGGAAGGCGGAACATCGCCGGCGCCTTCACCGCCAGCTCGGGCGTGTTCGCGAGCACGGACAACGGGGCCTCCTGGGCGGACCGCAGCGACAACGGGATGCACTACTGGACCAAGGACCTCGTGGTGGATCCCTACGACACCACCCAGAACACTTGGTATGGGGGGGTGTTCAGCGGATGGGGCGGGCCGCCGAACGGCTTGGGGGGACTTTACCGAACCACGAACCGGGGCGTTTCCTGGACTCGGATCAACAGCCTGGACCGAGTGGAGTCCTGCACCTTTAACCCGACGAACTCCAACCACGGCTACCTGACCACGGAGGAGAACGGGCTGTGGTTCAGCGCGAACATCCGGAGCGGAAACCCGACCTTCACCCTCGTGGCCTCGTATCCCTTCGCCCATCCGGTGAGGGTCTTTTACAGCCCCTACAACCCCAACGAGATATGGGTGGCGAGCTTTGGGAACGGGATAAGGATGGGAAACACCAGCACGGGGGTGGTTTCCCTGGGTGACGGAAACAGCCCTCCGGAAAAGGTGGATGTCTACCCCAACCCGAGCAGAGGCTTGGTTTTCCTCAGCATTAAAGGAAGCCAGGCCGTGATTGGGAAGATGGAGGTTTACGACCTCTTGGGGAGGAGAATCATGACCCTGAGCGGCTTCAAGAACAACTCATTGAATCTAAGTAAGTTAGCTAATGGGGTTTACTTTCTTAGGTTCGCCACGAGCCACGGGACATACAGCAAAAAAATTGTCCTCAAGCGATAATAGAGTCGTGGAAGAGGCTCGAGAGTTGAAATCCGCACCGGAATCCATTGTAATAAGGGAAAAATTTAACGATCACATGCTGGACTATTTCGAGTAACTTAATAAGGAGAGCAGAAAGCCGATGAGCAAAGGTCTGAGTCGGATGGCGGGAGCCATCAAGGAGTCCCCTACCCTGAAACTGAACGCCCTGGCAGCGTCCCTCATCGGGAAGGGCGAGCCGGTCATCCACCTCGGGGGAGGCGAGCCCAAGGCGAAGTTTCCCCCGGAGGCCCTGGAGAAGTGCACCTCCTACCTGGCCAAGCGGGAGGTCAGCTACGCTCCTCCGTCCGGCATTCCCCCCTTGAAGAAGGCCATCATCCAATACACCGAGAAGACCTACAAGAAGGCTGTGGGGAACGAGAACGTGGTCGTGTCCGTCGGGGGCAAGCAGGCCATCATGGCCGTCCTGCACGCCATCGTGGACCCCGGGGAGGAGGTCCTCTTCCCCGCGCCCTACTGGGTCAGCTTTCCCGAGATGGTCACCCTGGCCGGGGGCGTCCCGGTCATCGTCCGTCCGCAGACCGACCCCTTCCGACCCACGATGAAGGAGATCGAAGGCCAGGTGACCCCGGCTACCAAGGGGATCATCATCAACAGCCCCAACAACCCCTCGGGGGCGATGTATTCCCGGGACTTCATCGCCGGGATCGTGGCCTTCTGCGAAGCCCGTGACCTCTACCTGCTCATGGACGACACCTACAACCGGCTGGTCTTCGACGGCCAGAGCGCCCCCAATCCCTTCGATTTCGTCAGGAAACCCCTGGAGCAATCCAGGTTGGTGGTGATCAACTCCGTATCCAAGAGTTACGCCATGACCGGCTTCCGGATCGGCTGGGCCGTGGGCAGTCCCGATCTCATCAAGGCCGTTTCCAACATCCAGTCCCAGCAGACCTCCTGCGCCTCGGTTCCGGGGATGTGGGCCGCGGTCGGGGCCCTGGAGGGTGACCAGTCCGGGGTGGAGGCCCTGCGCCGGACCCTGGAGGGCAACCGCGACGTGATGATGGAATGCCTGAAGGACTTCCCCGGGCTCAAGGTGGCCAAGCCCGATGCCACGTTTTACTGCTTCCCGGACTTCAGGGCCTACGAAAAGGACTCCGCTAAATTGGCCGATTTCCTCCTGGACAAGGCCCGGGTGCTGGTGGTTCCGGGCAGGGAATTCGGCATGGATGGATATCTCCGGCTCTCCTACTGCGGAGCGACCGGGGATGTCACCGAAGGCGTGGCTCGCATCCGCTGGGCCCTGGACCCCAAGGCCCCCAAGGAGATCACGATCGGCGGCCGCAAGGTCGTGAGGGACTGGGCCTGAGGTGCGATGGGCGACGACCGAACCCGTGGCTTTTCTTCGGATGAATGCAACGGAGACTGGAAGGACCATGGCTGATGACGTGAAGCAGTTCACGGTTCGCATCCCGGCGATCTATCGAACCAAGGTCGGGAACTCCCCGCCGGCCCTGTTCGAGGTCCGGGAGGCTTAGCGGAAACGGTTGCTGGAATATCTGAAGAAATACGGCGACTACATCTCGCCGGACCATCTCGGCTGACCCGGGGGCGGGCTTCCGTCTGGGATTCATTCTTAGAGAGGCGGGCCGAAAGGCCCGCTTCTTTGTATGGGGTAATCCCTGACCCCAGGGCCCCGGCCTTTTTCGGGTTGACCCAATCTTAGGATTTATGATATAGTTAAAAGGCTGGTTTTTGCGAATCCTATTCACTGACCCCATTTTCCTGCAATGCGACTTGGAATCATCGGCCTCCCTTACGTCGGGAAAAGCACGGTCTTCGCCTGTCTGACCCGGGCCAAGGCGAAGCACGGTCACGGGGAGGAGGCCCAGATGGCCGTGGTGAAGGTCCCGGACGCGCGTCTGGACAAGTTGGACGAGATGTTCGCCCCGGGGAAGAAGAGTTATTCCACGGTGGAGTTCGTGGACTTCGCACCCCCGGCCGGAGATAAGAAGGGGGAAAGCTTCAGCGCGAACCTTCTAGCCCAAATGCGGGTCATGGACGCCTTCGTGGAGGTGGTGCGCTTCTTCGAGGACCCCTCCGTCCTGCATGCCGATGGCTCCGTGGACCCCCTGCGAGACGTGGCCCGTTTGGAGACCGAGCTCATCCTCTCGGACCTCATCGTGGTGGAGAACCGGCTGGGGCGCATCCAGCAGATGGCCAAGGTGGGGAGGAAGGAGGGGACGCCCATGGAAAGAGACCTCCTCCAGCGGCTCAAGGAGACCCTGGAGAGAGGGGGGCCTTTGAGAAACCTGGACTTCAACGCCGATGAGGAGAAGGCCCTGGCCAATTTCGGGTTCCTCTCCTTGAGGCCCCTGCTTCTGGCCATGAACGTGGGCGAGGAACAACTCAGCGAGAAGAAGAGGCAGGAGAGACATCGGGGCTTTGTGGAGAACATCCAGGGGAAGCGGATCGGGTTCGCCGAGATCTGCGGCAAGGTCGAGGAGGAAATCGGGGAGCTCAGCCCCAAGGAGGAAGCCGAGTTCCTGCGGGAATACGGCCTGGAGGAATCCGGCTCCTCCCGCCTCATCCGTGATTCCTACCGGCTCCTGGACCGGCTCACGTTTCTCACCCTCGGGGACAAAGAAGTAAGGGCCTGGACCATCCCCCAGGGAACCACGGCGCTCAAAGCCGCCGGGACCATCCATACCGATTTCGAGCGCGGGTTCATCAAAGCCGAGGTCATCCACTTTGAAAAGCTGGTCGAGGCCGGGTCCCTCTCCCATGCTCGGGACAAGGGCTGGCTCAGGTTGGAGGGGAAGGAGTACGTGGTCCAGGAGGGGGATATCGTCACGTTCCGGTTTAATGTCTGAGCGGCGCCGGATCCTCATCTCATTGGCTCTCATCGCGGTCGGCGCCTGCCACCAGACCTCGGCGCAGAAGAAGGATAAAGGAGGTGCTGTTTCCATGCCGGTACAGATTCGGGAATCGCCCTTTGCGGGAACTTGGTATCCGGGAAGGAAGGACAGCCTTCTCGCGGAGCTGAATCGGATGCTCGCGGCTCCCCGGAAAGAGGATATGCCGGGGACGATGGTGGCCCTGATCTCCCCCCATGCCGGATACGTCTATTCCGGCCCGGTCGCGGCCTACGGGTACAAGCAGTTAGAGGGCAGGGCTTATGAGACTGTGGTCCTGGTCGGCCCCTCGCACCAGGCCTATTTTCAGGGCTGCGCGGTTTACGACCAAGGGGCCTGGAGGACACCCCTGGGGGACGTGGAGGTGGACTCAAGCCTGGCCGCAGAGATCATCCGACAGGACCCCCCGGACATTCACGCCAATCCCCAAGCGCATAAAGAGGAGCATTCCCTGGAGATTCAGCTGCCCTTTCTGCAGCGCCAGCTCACGGGGTTCAAGATCGTGCCCATCATGATGTTCGAACAGGACTACGATTCCTGCAAGCGGCTGGGCGAGGCCATCGCCAGGGCCGTGAAGGGTAAGAGAGTGCTTTTGGTGGCGAGCTCGGACCTCTCCCATTATCATCCCGACCAGAAGGCCAAGGTCCTGGACAACCAGGTGGTCTCTGCCGTGGAGGCCTTTGACGCCAAGAGGCTCGAGGGTTCGCTTAAATCCGGCTCCTGCGAGGCCTGTGGCGGAGGGCCGATTGCAGCCGTGATGATCGCGGCCAAAGCCTTGGGCGCGGACAAAACGAAGATTTTTCGCTATGCCACCTCCGGAGACATCACCGGGGATCGGACTCAGGTGGTGGGCTATCTCTCGGCCGGGATCTGGATGACGAAGGGCGAGGCCAAGGCCGACCCCAAGACCCCGGACCAGGAGAGGCTCACCGAAGCCGAGAGAAAGGACCTCCTCAGGATCGCCCGCACCACGATCGAGAAAAAGCTCAAGGGGGAAGCCCTTCCGAAATGGACGCCGCTCACGCCCCTCTTGGGGGAGAAGCGGGGCGCGTTTGTGACCCTGCGCGAGCATGGGGAGCTGCGCGGGTGCATCGGTTATATCGAGGCCTTGAAGCCCCTGTACCTGGCGGTCTCAGACATGGCCCAGGCCGCGGCCTTCAACGATCCCCGTTTCACGCCCCTGACCAAAGCGGAATGGCCCAAGGTGGATATCGAGATCTCGGTCCTCTCCCCGCTCCGCAAGGTCGCGAATTACGAGGAAGTCGTGGCCGGCAAGCACGGAGTTGTGATCGAGATGACGGGACGCAGCGGCGTGTTCCTTCCCCAGGTGGCCACAGAAGAGGGTTGGGATCGGGACACGTTCCTGGAATACCTCTGCCTGCACAAGGCCGGCCTTCCGCGCGATGCCTACAAGAGCAAGCAGGCCAGCCTGTCCGTATTCACCGCCGACGTCTTTTCGGAGAAATAGCGGGTCCTCATGAAGGATCAGGAACTCCTGGACCTCTTAGAGCGTTTGGCCGAGGGCTTCTCCATCAAGGTCATTCAGGACCAGCTCTGGTCCAAGGGCGGGAGCTGTAAGCTCCGCGGCCAGGAGTACCTGATCATCAACCGCTCCATCCCCAGCCGGGAGAAAGTCCGCCTGTTCGCCCGGGCCCTGGTCCGCAGATCTATGGACGAGCTCTACGTTCTGCCCCAGGTGCGGCAGGCGATCGAGCGCTACGGACGCGATGCCTGATAATCTGACCCTGTTCGAGGAAAACCCAAAAGGACGCAAACGCAAGGCCAAGGTCCCGGCGCTGGTCCTCAAGGAGACCACCAGCTTCAGCCAGGACTATCTGGGGATGCCGGTGGTGGACCGGGAGGGCCAGCGCGTGGGCAAGATATTGGACCTCGCGGTCAAAATGGGCGAGCCCTTTCCCCCGGTCTCCAGCCTGGTCGTGGAGGTCAGCGTCCGCGCGGGCTCCTTCGGCTGGGCCAAGTTCCCGGCGATTCTCCCCTGGACCCAGGTCGAGGAGTTCGACGAGAACCTGGTCAAGCTCTCCATTCTGCCCGAAGGGGTCCGGCTCGGCGCGCTCAAGAAGAACGAATTGCTCCTGGGCAAGAGCGTGATGGACCAGCAGGTGGTGGACAACCAGGGGCGCAAGTTACTCCGGGTGAACGACGTCAAGCTTCACGAGCTGGACGGCAGGCTGCGCCTGGCCGGGGTCGAGGCCGGGATGAAGGGCCTGCTGTTCCGGTTGGGCGGAGGCAAGCGCCTGGAGCAGATGTCCCGCCTCTTCAAGCTCAAGGTCATGGAAAGCATCATCATGTGGGACCTGGTGGAAAAGTTCGACAGCGAGATGAAACGCATCCGGCTGGGCATCTCGCAGGATATGCTCAAGGACCTGTACAACCTCTGATGGCCCCCCAGACGAAAGCTCATCTCCACCATCTCTCCCGCCTCCTCGGCCTGCCGGTCGTGGAGGAGCCGAAGGCCCGGACCGGCCGGATCCGGGACCTCGTGGTCCAGGCCGGAGGCGCCGAGGCCCGGGTGACCGGACTGGTCGTGGAGGACCGCTCCGGGAAGGAGCGCCGGATCCCGGCCGAGGCCGTTCTCCGGGTCGGGGCCAGGGAGGTCCGGCTGAAAGAGTCTCTGGCCGGGCTCCCGGACAAGGAAGTCTCGCCCAACGAGATCCTCCTCGCCGAGCACCTGCTGGACAAGAAGGTCATCGACACCCGCCGGAGGAAGGTCCTGCGGGTCAGCGACATCGAGATCCGGGAGAAGGAAGGGGAGCTCGTGGTCGTGGCCGTGGACGCGGGCCTGGCCGGGATGGTCCGCCGCCTGGGGTTCCCGCTGAAAGGGCCCGGGCTCATGCGCCGGATCCCCTGGCAGGACATGGAGCCCCTGGAGGCCGAGGTGAAGGCCGCTTTCCAGCGTCTGGGCGACCTCCACCCCGCGGACGTCGCTGACCTCGTGGAGGAGTTGCCCCCGGCCCAGGCCTCGGACATCCTGGAGAAGCTCGACCCCGAGACCGCGGCCGAGGTCCTCCCGGAGGTGGAGTCGGAGATGCAGGCCGATCTGGTGGAACACCTTGCGCCGGGGAAGGCCGCGGACATCCTGGAGGACATGTCCCCGGATGACGCCGCGGACCTCCTCGGAGATCTTCCAAAGGACGTGGCCGAGGAGATTATGGGGGACATGCAGAAGAAGGAGAAGGAAGAGGTCCAGGAGCTCCTCCGCCACGGAGAGGACACGGCCGGGGGGATCATGACCACGGATTTCGTGGCCCTGCCCGCCGCGATGACGGCCGAGGGGGCCATTCAGAAGCTCCGGGAGCTGGCCCCGGGAGCGGAGATGGCCTATTACCTCTACGTGGTGGATGAGCAGAAGAAGCTCCTCGGAGTCCTGCCGCTCCGGAACCTGATCATCGCCCGCCCCGAGACACCGCTCCGCGAGATCATGTACGCGGAGGTCGTCTCGGTGGGGACCGGGACCGAGTTCAAGAAGGTGGCCAACCTCTTCGCCAAATACAACCTCCTGGCCCTGCCGGTGGTGGATTCGCAAGGTAAGCTGGAAGGCGTGGTGACCGTGGACGACGTGATGGAGAAGATCGTGCCCCGGGTCTGGCCCAAGCGCCGGCCGCGGAAGTTCTCGTAAATCTTCAAGCAAGATTCATGGCCAGCGAGCCTGACCCAGAAACCTTAAACGACCATGGCGAACCCTCTCTCCAAGCACCATCGCAAAAAGCTCCTCCTGTTCCTGGCTGTGATGGGCCCGGGGATCATCACGGCCTGCGCGGACAACGACGCCGGCGGGATCGCGACCTACTCCACGGTAGGCGCGACCTACGGGTATTCCCTGTTGTGGATCCTGTTCGCGATCACCTTCAGCCTGGCCCTCCTCCAGGAAATGTGCGCCCGGATGGGAGCGGTCACGGGCAAGGGGCTCTCGGACCTGATCCGGGAGGAGTTCGGGATCCGCTGGACCTTCTTCGCCATGCTGGTCTTGCTCGTGGCCAACGTGGCGGTGACCATCGCGGACTTCGCCGGGATCGCGGCCAGCCTGGAGATCTTCGGGATCACCCGTTACGTCTCCGTGCCGGTCGCGGCCCTGGTCATCTGGCTGGTGATCATCAAGGGCTCCTACCGGATCATGGAGTACATCTTCTTCGTATTCAGCGCCTTCCAGTTGTGCTACGTGCTGGCCGGGTCCCTGGCGCCGGTGGACTGGGGCCTGGCCCTGCGGAGCCTGGTCATCCCCTCATTTCGCATGGACCCGGGTTACCTGATGCTGGTCGTGGCCATGATCGGAACCACGATCACGCCCTGGATGCAGTTTTACATCCAGGCCTCGGTCGTGGACAAGGGCATCACGGCCAAGCATTACAAGTACGAGAAGGCCGATGTCCTGTTTGGCGCATTCGTCACCGACTTCATTTCCTTCTTCATCATCGTGACCTGCGCCGCGACCCTGTTCTCGCACGGCATCCGGGTGGAGTCCGCCCAGGATGCGGCCCTGGCCCTGGCCCCGATCTCCAGCCGACTCGCCTCGGCCCTGTTTGCAATCGGGCTCTTCGGGGCCTCCATCCTCACGGCCTCGATCGTGCCCCTGTCCACGGCCTACGCCGTGTCCGAGGCCTTTGGGTTCGAGAGCGGGGTGTCCAAACGCTGGTCGGAAGCCCCGGTCTTCTTCGGCCTGTTCACGTCCATGATTCTAATCGGGGCCGGGGCGGTGCTCTGGCCCGGACTCTCCCTGATCAAGGTCATGATCCTGTCCGAGACCGTCAACGGAATCCTCCTGCCGGTCGTGCTCATTTTCATCCTGCTCCTGGTCAACCGGCCAGAGGTGATGGGCAAGCACGTGAATGGAAGGATCTACAACGCCGTGTCCTGGGCCACCGTGGCCGGGGTCGTCGCCCTCACGGCCCTGCTCCTTTTCCACACCCTCCGGCCGGTGGGATAGGTTTTAGCGGGGGTGAAAGGCTATCCTGAGGAATTCATCACGGCCAAGGGACGCAAGGTTCGGATCCGCGATATCGCGCCCCAGGATGCTCCGCTCTTGGTCGGCTTGTTCGACCGCCTCTCGACCGAGACCCGGTACCTCCGGTTTCACAGCCTGATGTCCAACCTCACCCCCAAGCAGAAGCAGGCCATGGCCCGCGAGCTCTCCGCCCTGGATCCGGCCAGGGCCGCGGCTCTGGTCGCCCTGGCCCAGGAAGAGCAAGGGGAGAGCGCCGTGGCCGTGGCACGGTTCTCCAGTCCGCAGGATCCTCGGGAGGCCGACGTGGCCATCGTGGTGCGGGACGATTATCAGAAGGATGGCTTGGGCACGCACCTCATCCGGCGGATCGCGGAGCGGGGCCGGAGGATGGGCTTTCGAAGGTTTCGCTCGGTGATGCTTTCCACGAACCTGGCCGTGCCCCGGCTTCTGGCCCGGGCGGAACTGCCTTTCCAGCGGAAACGCCTTCCCGGCGGCGAAACCCTGCTCGCGATTTCCCTCTAGGTAAAGGATGAGTACGAACGGCAGCGTCCATCACCAGAAAGCCTGGGTCATCTCCGTGGACATGGGCTACGGCCACCAGCGCGCGGCCTTTCCCCTGAAGGACATCGCCCAGGAGCGGATCATCACGGCCAACAGCGACCGGATCATCTCCCGCAAGGAGATCCGCTCCTGGGTGACCAGCCAGGACTTCTACGAGCTGGTGTCCCGGGTCAAGTCCGTGCCCTTGATCGGCAAGACGATCTTCAGGGTCTACGATCACCTTCAGACGATCTCGCCGTTCTATCCCTTCCGGGACCTCTCCAAGCCCAACCTCTCGGTCCTCTTCGTCAAGGGGAGGATCCAGAGGGGCTTCTGCAAAAGCCTGATCGATTACGTCGCCACCGAGCCCCTGCCGTTCATCGGGACGCACTTCATCCCGGTACTGGCCGCGCACTACTCCGGGCTCAAGGACCTGTACTGCGTGGTCACGGACACGGACATCAACCGCATCTGGGCCCCGGAGGTTCCGGCCAAAAGCGAGATCACCTACCTTGCGCCCTGCCGGCACGTGGTCACCCGGCTCAAACAGTACGGGGTCCCCGCCGAGCGGATCGTCCAGACCGGCTTTCCCCTGCCCAAGGAGAACCTCGGCGGAAGGGATCTACCCACCCTCAAGAAGGACCTCGCCGAGAGAATCCTGAACCTGGACCCCCGGGGCGAGTTCCGCACGAAGTATGGAGACCACGTGGAGCACCGCCTGGCCCCGTATCGGGTGAGGGACCGAAGCTCCCGGCCCCTCACGATCACCTTTGCGGTGGGCGGGGCCGGAGCCCAGACCGAGATCGGCATGACCATCGTTCAGGCCTTAAGGGAGCGCATCCTGCGGGGCGAGATCAACGTGAACCTCGCGGCCGGCACGCGCCTTGAGGTGATGACCTTCTTCCGCCAGGAGCTTGCGAAGATGGGCCTGGAGCTCAAGGTCGGAGGACCGGTGCGGGTGCTCTTCGCCCTGGACAAGGGGAGCTATTTTGCCCGCTTCAACGAGGCCCTCCGGACCACGGACATCCTCTGGACGAAGCCCAGCGAGCTTTCCTTTTTCACCGCCCTGGGATTGCCGGTGATCAGCGCGCCGCCGATCGGAGCCCAGGAGCTCTCCAACCGGGAATGGCTGGAACACATCGGGAGCGGGATCAGCCAGGAGGACATCCGTTATCTGAGCGACTGGTTCTTCTACATCCTGGAGAGCGGCCGGTTCGCCGAGGCCGCCTGGCAGGGCTTCCTGGAGGCCCCCAACCTGGGGACGTATCTCATCGAGGACCTGGTTCTCCACGGCAAGCGGCCCGAAAACCATGTCTCGTTCTCGTCATCCCCGGGAGCGGGACGTCCTGCCGGAAAGTGATGGGACGATGGCCGCTTCATTGAGTCTGCGAACCCGGAAGCTGTTCGATTCCGGGTTCAACTGAGCCGAGAGCGTGCTCTGCGCGGTCGCGCAGGAGTTAAAGCTCAAGCCTGGAAGGGCCCAGAAGCTGGCCACGGGCTTCGGGGGCGGGATCGCCCGGAAGGGCCTGGCTTGCGGGGCCCTTACCGGGGCGGCGATGGCCGTGGGCCTGGCCTTGGGCCGGACCCGGCCCCGGGACAAAGAGGCCAGGGACCGGGTCTATGCCCTGGTCGCGGGTCTGGAGCGGGATTTCCTCAAGAAAGCCGGGGCGTTCAACTGCCGGGAGATCACCGGGCTGGATTTCCGCAATCCCGGGGACCAGAAGCGGTACTCGGCCACGGTGCACCGCAAGGTGTGCGCCCCGATTGTGGCGTATATGGTGATGCAGACGGTCAAGGAGCTAAGGAAAAGATAAGGCGCCCCCCTTTCCCCCCTCACGTCATTCCGAACTCGTTTCGGACTCTCTCTGTTTTTGTCCTCTCTCCTGTTTCCGCCGCCTCTACCATCCCTACCCGTCATGCTGAGCTTAACTCAGCATCACGCCGTTCTCCGTCTCTACCGTTTCCACCGTCTCAACCGACTCTACCGTCCTTCAGGACGGGGATAGGGGCACGGCATGCCGTGCCCTTTAGTCGTCATTCCGGGCTTGACCCGGAATCCAGTGTCTTTTGTCTGTTGTTCAATCCGTAATCCGAAATATCCATCCTTCCTTGACTTTCTCCCCCCTCCTCTGCTACAATAAGGCTGTCCACAGGCGTAGTCAATAGCCCCGCCCTTTAGGGCGGGGAACAGAGAGCCAAAACCAATTATTTGAGGCCGTTCACGGCCTTCCATTTATGATTTTTTCCTGAAGAGTTATGGAGCTAAGATAAAATGATCCTTTTTAGTGGTAAGCCATTAAATCAATGGAGCAAGTCGGACCTCGAATATCTAGTTTCGGAAAAATACTGCGAGGGCGACTCCCTCGATTTCAAAGCGATCGTCAAGTTTGACGATCCAGAAGGAAATGGCATAAGGGATTTCTTAAAGGATATTATCTCCTTTGCTAACCATCGTGGTGGTTATATTATCATCGGCATCGGTGAGCTTAAAGAAAAGAGAGATCAAGCAGGGGACGTTGTTGCCGTCCCAGATTGTGAGAAGTTGGCTCGGCGTTGCCGGGACTTGTGCAATGTACATATTGAACCCAAGCTTTGGGGTCTTGATATTCAATCTATTCCTTTTGAGGGCGCTGATGGTGCAGTCGTCATAAAAATTCCCCGGAGCTTTCACGCTCCACACATGATTGAATACAATGATCTAAATCAATTCTGGATTCGTGGGGGGAGGGAAAATAGGCTTATGTCTGTGGAGGAAATAAAATATTCGTGTCGCGTAACTCAAAACATCTTCCAGGATATTACTAGGTTTTTAGAGGAGAGGAGGCGGGCTTTTCACGCCGAACTCCCACAAGAGCCAGTTATTAGAACTACAGCAACACCTCTTTTAGTAGAAGAAGACGTTATAGATATCAATAATAAGGAAATCAGAGAAATGCTTACAAGGCCACCAGGCTATATAGAAAATTCCTGGATGGTCCGATGCCGTCGCATTCAGCCATCTATATATGGTTTAAATGGTGATGACCCGGAGTATAACGACTACAATGGGGCTTGTTCTCTTTACCGAAATGGTCATTTTGAGTGTATTCGTAGCCTCAGTCGCCTTTGCGAAATGCTGGGAACTCAAACTAGCGAACTCAAAATAATTCCGATTGCTTTAACATCGCACGTTGTAAGTTTTTTTAGATTGTTTTGGCAAATATGTAACCTGGTGCAAATTGCGACTCCAATCGTAGTTTCTTTGGAGCTCTATAATTTGAAAGGTGCTCATCTTTCTTCGGAGTCTGAGTCTATCTTTAAACGCCTTACATGGAATGATAGCAGGGTTTTTGGAGATAAAGAAACCCGCGTCGAAATACCTCCAAGGCAGACGTATCTCTCCCAAAGTCCAGATGCAGTTGCAAGAGACTTGTGTGATATTTTATGGAATACCCTCGGATTTGAAAGAGCACCTCATTTTGCTGAAGATGGTAGATGGACAGGCAGGGATAAAGCATAACTTCTTATGGTTTAATAGCTAATATAATGCCTAAGCATCGCAATCCCCTGCATTCCAGGGTCGTGTCCGGGAAGATGAGTGAGGTGTTGAGTAAGGGGCCTGTATCAGTCGCCCATACTGTGCGGGGTCTTTTCGCTACAATTTTGGTGGTTAGTTACATCTTCTCAGGGTTGTTTAAGGTGTTTGCTGCCCCAGTTTCCGAAAAGGACTCGGTTAGGGCTGTAGAGCTTTATGGCGAGGGAAAGTTTTGGCTGCAAAAAGGTGGACCCGACAGACCAACTCGGTTGGGTAATTACGAAACAGCCAGAAGATTTTATCGTGAAGCCCTTCAGGTAAATCCGGACTTCGCAGATCCTCACAATGGTTTGGGCTGGGCTTTATATTACAGCGATAGTTTGGAGGATGCGATACGTGAATTTAAAATCATGAAGAATATGAAGCCTTGGCACCGTGATCCTTATTTTGGTCTTGGCCTGGTTTACAAGAAAGCCAAGAAATGGAAGCAAGCAGAGCGGGAGCTAAGGATGGCGATAGACAAATGCCCTGAATATTACGCCCATGAGTGTAAAGGTGACAAGGTTAAGGGCTTGACTTGTACCCGGGGTGACTTGGATTACCGTAGTTCGATGGTAAACCTCTCAGAGGTGCTCGTAATTCAGGGTAAGATTTGGGAAAGCAGGATTTGGAGCGATAGCGCTGCAAGTCTGAAGAAAAAATACCCTCAGCCGGGTATCGGTGGTTTGCCGTTGCCGCCTCCGATAGGCCGAGTGTCTATTAGGGTTCTTGGCTTTGCCCGTGATAGCTTGCTCTTTTATACCCTTCCTCAGTTGGTTGATACGCCAAAAATCGAATACCCTCCGATTGCAAGACAGGTTGGTATAGAGGCCACGGTAAAGTTGCTCCTTTCGATTGGTAAAAAAGGAGAAGTCGTTAATGCTCAAATTTCCCGTTCCGGTGGTTACGTAGCGGTGGATGAGGCCGCGAAGGGGATAACGAAAGCGAAATTCTCTCCGCCTCGTCTGAAGAGGAAGTTAAGTAAGGGTGCGCTGCCTGCCTGTGATTTGATTGTGGAAGTAACGTTTAAACTAGATAAATAGTAATGTAATGCCTAAACTCCGCAACCCCCTTCACTCCGGGGCCGCGTCCGGGAAGGTGGATAAGGAATTGGTATTTCCCCCTTTTTCTCCCAATCGAAAATCTAAAATCCAAAATCTAAAATTAGACGATGCCTAAACGCCGCACCCCCCTCCCCGCCGAGGCTGTGTCCGGGAAGATGGATGAGGAGACGATTTTCTCCACGAGGCACGGGAAGACCTACAGTAAGCGCTATGTGAAGCCGAAGCAGCCGAATACGAAGGCGCAGTTGGAGGCCCGGGCGGCCTTTTCCTGGGCGATGAGGCTCTGGCAGCGCTGGCTGAAGGGCCCCGAGCGTGAGGCTTGGCGGGCATTTGCAGGCAAACAGAAGAAGGTGGACCGGGTGACCGGCGGGGTGACGTTTCCGATGGGGCATTCGGTCTTCATCCGCCATGCGGTCCACTGCCGGAGGGCGGGGTTTGATCCGCCGCGCTTGCCGCCGAAGGGCCTCTCTCCCCAGCCTGTCTCCGTGGACCTCTCCCCGAAAGGGAAGGGGCTGTTGCTCAAGTGGGATACGGACGAAGCCGGGGTCTTCGGCAGGCCCGTGAAGGAGCGCAAGGGGGCTTCTCTGCTGAAGATGGATATCCGCCTGGCCGTGACCGAGGCCTGGAACCGGCCTTATGAGAGCCTTTATTCGACTATAGCCATCGTGCCTTTCTCCGAAGGCAAATACCTGTTCTCCCCGGTCAAGCCGGGAAAGCATTACTCCTTTGCTTCCAGGGTGTTAACCCCTGACGGTCAGGCCAGCCGTCCCTTCCGAGTCTCCCTCATCCTGGAGTAATCAAGCACTGGCGGTGTCCTCCGCAGGTGGTCCCGGAGTGGGCCTGCAGTGGGCGTGCAAGCATATTTGAAGCATAGTTGAAGCCTGCTTGACGCGGACTTGAGGATGCCAGAGGTTTTCCTACCCTCCCCCTTTGGGGGAGGGTAGGTTTTGGGTCAGGGAGGGGTAAATGCCTGTCTACCCCATGTACGGCTCTCTGGACGGCTTCTAAAGCGTTTTTAGAGGGGTTTGAAAAGGGTTCTTAACTATCGGCTTCTTCCTTTCCCCCTTACGCCTCACGCCTCAGGCTTTGCGTTCTTCCAAGGCCCCTTGACCCTCCGGCCCGTTTTATGCTACTATCTTAGAGTTTCAGAAGGCATTATCATTCATCCCCCTTGGAGGAGTCTGGCAATGAGCGGAGGAGCCAAAATCATCGGGTTCATCGTGGCCGGGATCCTGATCCTGTTCGGATGCCTGTTCATCCTGGCCGCCACCTCGCCGCAGAACCAGAGCAAAGGGGGGACCTTCGTGGTCGGCCTGATCCTGATCGGGATCGGCCTGGCCATCGTCTTCGCCATCAAGATGCGCGAGCCCAAGCCGGTCCAGAAGGTGGAGGTGACCCAGAAGATCGACCTCACCGGGGACGTGAAGCTGGAGGAGATGAAATGCCGCAACTGCTCGGCCCCTCTCTCCAAGGACAGCGTGGTCCTGAAGGAAGGGGCCATCTTCGTGTCCTGCCCCTACTGTAAGACCTCCTACCAGGTTGAGGAGGCGCCGAAATGGTGAGAAAGAAAGGGGGTAGGGGGCAGGGGGCAGGGGGTAGGGGAAGAACAATCCTCCCGGCTTTCCTTATTACCGCATTAATGATCCTGCTCGGCCTCGTCTCCCGGGGCCGGGCGGAATACAGCTTCCGGGTGGATGAAAACGCCTCCGCGGTGCGGATCAACCAGGACGGGTCCGCGGATCTCAGCTACCACCTGGTCTTCTTCTGCAACGAGGACGGCCAGGCGATCGACATCGTGGACATCGGGATGCCCAACGGTTCTTACGGCCTCTCCTCGGCCACGGCCTCGGTGAACGGCCTCCCGCTCTCGGACATCCGGGTCTCGGAGTATGTGAAGCCCTACGGGGTGGAGGTCCACCTGGGCGAGAACGAGATCCAGCCCGGGAAAAAGGGGACGCTGGACTTCAAGATCCGCGTGGAGACCATGGTCTATCCGGACACCAAGGATACGGCCTACGCCTCGGTGGAGTTCTCGCCCACCTGGTACGGCTCGAAGTATGCCAGCGGGACCACGGACCTCGCGGTCTATTTCGTGTTTCCCGAGGGCGTCACCCGGGATGAGGCCCGCTATCATCAGACCTCCTTCACCCGGGCCTGGGTGGATTCCTCGGGCCGCGTGGTCTATCTCTTCCGCGTTTCCGAGGCCAGCCCCAGCACCCGTTACACATTCGGGGCCTCCTTCCCCCGCCGCTATGTCACCAAAGTCTTCACCCCGCCCAGGAAGAACCCGTTCGCCTTCCTCCTCGGGTTCTTCCAGTTGATCAACGGCTGCTCCTGCAACTTCATGTTCTGGGCCTTCCTGATCGGCATCATCGTCCTGAACGTCGTCCGCGCCAACCGCCGCAAGCTGAAGTACCTTCCTCCCAAGCTGGGCATCGAGGGCGTGGGGGTGAAGCGCGGGCTCACCGCCGTGGAGGCCGCCGTGCTTGAGGAGCTGCCCCTCTCCAAGCTCCTCACCATGATCCTTTTCGGCCTGGTCAAGAAAGGAGTGGTCCGGGTGGCCTCGCGCGAGCCCCTGCGCCTGGAGGTCGTCACGGCAACGCTCGGCGCCCAGTTGGACAAGCTCAACCCTTACGAGAAGGGCTTCACGAACGCCCTGGGTAAGGACGGAAAGATCGTCGAGAAGGAGCTCCGGGAGACCCTCGTAGACCTGATCAAGTCCGTGAACGATAAAATGCGGGGTTTCTCGCGCAAGGAGACCGTGGCCTACTACAAGACGATCGCTTCCCAGGCCTGGGACCAGGTGGGCAAGGCCGGAACGCCCCAAGTGCGCACCGAGACCCTGTCCGAGAACCTGGAATGGCTCCTCATGGAGAAAGAATCGGAAAAAAGGATGCAGGAGACCTTCTCTTCCCGGACGTTCATCGTGCCCACCTGGTGGGGTCACTACGACCGCAGCTACTCGGCTCCCGCCTCGGTCCCGGGCCCGGGAGGAGGCGGCCTGCCCTCGATTTCCGTGCCCGAGCTGCCGGGCGCGAACTTCGCCAACTCCATGGTATCCGGGATGCAGAGCTTCTCCAACCGCCTGGTGGGCAACCTGACCGGTTTCACGGCCGGCGTGACCCAGGTCACCAACCCACCCCCGGTGACGAGAAGCTCGGGAGGAGGCGGGGGAGGACACAGCTGCGCCTGCGCCTGTGCCTGCGCCGGATGCGCCTGTGCCTGCGCGGGCGGAGGGCGATAATTGAGGGCTGAAAGGTGATAGGGCCAAAGTGATAAGGTCATCCCTCCCGCGTTCGGCATCCGGTATCCGGCATCTCGTTCCCTTGCTGGGGGTTACCCTTGTCCTTTTCTCCAGCCTGGCCCTGGCAGAGGAGAGGAAAGGCCAGCCGATGACCATCCTGTACTTCAATGACCTGGAGGCCGGATGGGACTCCACGGCCGAGGGGGCCGGGGGCTTGGGGAGCTTGGCCCGTCTGGCTGGCGTCGTGAAGCGGATCAGGGCGGAGAACGAAAAGCAGGGCATCCCGACCCTGGTTCTGGCCTCCGGTGACGTGTTCATGGGAGGCAGCCTGGCCTTCCTGTTCCAGGGAGAGGCCGAGGTGGATGCCCTGAACGCGATGGGCGTGGATGCGATGGTCGCCGGGGACCACTTTCTGGATTACGGTGAAAAGCAGCTCGTCCGGCTCAGGGACCGGGCGGCGTTCCCCCTTCTGGGCTCCAACCTCCTCCTCTCCTCGCTTCAGGTGAACCCGCTCGAGCCCTACGTGGTAAGAAACTGGGGGGGAAGGCAGGTGGCGATCCTGGGGTTCTCCTCGGGAAGCGTCCTTACCGGAAAGTCCGAGATCGTGATCACGGACCCTTTCCGCGAGGCGGAGAAACTCCTCCCCAGGCTTAGAGGCAGGGCGGAGCTGGTGATCGGTCTCTCCCACGGCGACTTCACGACCACCCTCGCCCTGGCCGAGCGGGTCAAGGGGATGGACATCCTGGTGGGCGGACTCTCCTTCCCGCGGAGCGAGGCTCCCCGGCAGGTGGGACGATGCCTGGTCTCCCAGGGATACACCCGCGGCATCATCCTTCAGCGCCTGGACTTCGTCCTGGAGAAGGACAGGATCGGGCATGCCGTGAGCCAGGGGATTCCCATTGATAAGAATGTCCCTCCGGATTCCGCGGTGGTCCGGGCCCTTTCCGGCTATGAGAGCAGAACCAGGGAGGCCGGCAAAGTCAGGGTGGCCGAGGGAAAGAAGAAGCTTCCGGCTCTGGGGCCCAGCGAGGTCCCCTGGGAGACGGACCTGGGCAATCTGGTGGCCGATGCCATGCGGGAGAAGCTCGGGTTGCCGGTCGCCCTGGTGAACTCCAGCGCGATCCGCTCCGGCCTGCCCTTCGGGCCGGTGACCGTGGCCGACGTGTACCAGGCCATCTCCCCCCGGACGCGCCTGGCCGCCCTGGAGCTCAAGGGCTCGACTCTATCCGAGGTTCTGGAAACCTCGGTCTCGTCCAAATGCCCGGACTTCCTCCAGGCCTCCGGCCTCTCCGTGGACGTAGGCCTGGGGCGGGTGGTGGGGCTGCGGGCCGGGGGCGACCCCATCGTTCCGGACCGCTGGTACGCCGTAGCCACCACGGACTCCGCGGTGGTGAAGAGCTGCTACGATGAATTCAAGAAAGGGCGGGATTACCAGAGCTACGACCTCTCCCTGGCCCAGGTGGTCCTGGAATATCTCCGGGAGAGAAAGACGATCGGGACCGAAACCGAGATTCGCTTTCGCGTGAGGACAAAGTGAGATGGGCTTAAAGGAACTGACCGAGAGGTATTTCGCCAAGCACAAGCCCCTAACTCCGGGCCTGGTGCACCACCGCGGGCTGAGGGACCTGCAGGGTTTCCGCCTGCACCTGCGCATCGAGGAGGGGGGGCAGGGCATCCTCTCCATCAACGCCTCCAAGATCCTGCACCTGAACCCCACGGCCACGGAGCTGGCCAAACACATCATAGAAGGCGACGACAAAGACCGGGTGGTCAAGGCCATGAAGAAACGCTACCGCGGCGTCTCCCGGGAGCAGTTGCGAAACGATTACCAGCGCCTCAAGGAGACCCTCTCCGCCCTGGCCGAGCGGGATGACATCTGCCCGATCACTTACCTGGACATCGACCGCATCGAGCCTTTTACCACGCCGGTCTCGGCGCCCTACCGCTTCGACCTGGCCTTGACCTATGGCTGCAACGTGGAATGCTCCCACTGCTATGTGGAACGGCCCAAGGACATGAAAAGCCTCTCCCTAAGGGAGTGGAAAAAGGTCCTGAACAAGGTCTGGGAGATCGGCACTCCCCACGTCTGCTTCACCGGCGGGGAGGCGACCCTTCATCCCAACCTGGTGGAGCTGGTTCAGTACGCCCAGGAGGTGGGGCTGGTGACCGGGCTCTTGACCAACGGCCGGGCCCTCGCCGACAAGGCCTTCCTTCAAAAGCTCGTGGATGGGGGCCTGGACCACATCCAGATCACCCTGGAGTCTCACGACGAGAAGGTCCACGATGAAATGGTCGGGGAGCCGGGGGCCTTCAAGGAAACCGTGGAGGGGATCAGGAACGCGGTGGCCACCCCGGTCTATACGATCACGAACACGACCCTCTCCAAGAAGAACGCTTCGGGCATCGAGAAGACCGTGGAGTTCATCCAGGGCCTGGGGATCACGACCTTCGCCGTGAACGGGATCATCTACTCCGGCGGGGCTAAGACCGCGGACATCGGGTTCAGGGAGGAAGAGCTTTCGCCCATCTTAGAGCGCGTCCGCAAGACAGCCGAGAAGCTCAAAATGCGCCTCATCTGGTACTCCCCGACCCAGTACTGCCAGTTCAATCCCATCGAGAACGAACTGGGCGTGAAGACCTGCACCGCGGCCAAGTACAACATGGCGATAGAGCCCAACGGGGACGTGCTTCCCTGCCAGAGCTATTTCTGCGTCCTGGGGAACCTCCTTAAGGACGACTGGAGGACGATCTGGGAGAGCGAGTTGGCCAGGAAGTTCCGCGACCGGGGGTTCCTGATGGCCAAATGCGAGCACTGCGAGCACGTCCCACTCTGCGGGGGCGGTTGTCCGCTGTACAACCAGATGGCCGAGGTCTGCTGCCCGGACAGCAAGTCCAACGCGTAAAAGACGTTACAATCAAAGATGCGGCTCCGAAGTCCATCGGGGCCGCATCTTTATTATGTTCAAACGCCTTATTTCATAATCAGCCGGCCGTACGACCGGGGATCGTAGGCGATCGGCACCTGCCAGTCCCCTGAGGTGTTCAAGCGCTTCTGTTTGCGCCGGAAGTTCAGCCGCCACGCTTCTCCCGCCATTCCGGTTACCCCCAATTGGGCAAGAGGGATCGCGGCCTCCAGGGTCCACTCCCTTGCTCCCTTAGAGGTTTTTACCTCGTAGGTCCCGTTCCAGGATGGGTCGCTGGCGATTTGCCAGTCCGGATCGACCGTGATCTTCTGGTCGAACACGGCGCCCAAAGGGTTGATGTAAATCTGGTACACGAGGCCCTTCGCGGTGTCCGGTTGGAAAAAGAAACCCGCGCAGTCCTCACCGAAGAGGCCTCCGTCCCGCGCCGTGACCTTGGCGACCATCTCGTCCATCTTGGTTTCCACACAGCGGGCCGCAAGGTAGAGGGTCTTGTCATCGTAGGCGAAGTAGTAGGAGGTGGAGTCAATGGCTGCTGGCCCTCCGTCCGGCGCGAAGAACCGGGTGACCGGCTTCTGCCAGATTTTGTCCATGAGCTTTCCGTCCAGGACCGGCGGCTTCGCAGCGCGGTAGGCATAGGCCTTTCGGGCCACGAGCAGGACGTCCTCCCGGCCATAGGTTTTCCCCTTGCCAAAGGGAAAGCGGAGCGCGACCTTCGGAACCGGATAGAGCTTTTTCTGGTTCTTGACTTTGAATTTGACCAACGCGCTCTGGCCGGAAGGGACGCTCACCGCGGCCTTGCTCGGCTCGATGGACCAGCCCGGGGTCAGGGTCCAGCGCAGGGTATCCTGAAGGGCTTGGCTGGGATTGGGATTGCTCACTTTAACGATCACCTCGCCGTCCCCCACGGACAGGTCCTCGTTGATCCCCAGCGGTTTGGGAAAGTCGATGCCGATGCGTACGATCCTATCGGTCACCGCGAGGTCGGTCGTGGTCAGCTCACCCCAGGGGAGCACGCTTCCCAATTTGATCGGGGCGATGGAGATGCCTTTTTTATCCACGGTCACCCAGGTGAAGTGATACAGGAGCCCGGTGGGCCCGGGATCCGTAGCACCACCCGAACTCCCCACCGCGGTGTACAAGATGCCGTCATAGGTTCCGCTGAAATAGTTGTGTTCATGGCCATTGAACACGGCATCCACGCCGTAGGCCCGAAACAGGCTGTGCAGAGTGTCCGGCTTGCCAAGGGCTAAGGTCCCATGCCAGAAGGGCTTGTGGAAGAAAACGAAAGTGAAGGAGGCCTTCTGGTTCTTCTTCAGGTCGCTCGCCAGCCAATCCAGCTGCTCTTTGGGGAGCTTGTCGCTGGATTCCGGGATCCCCGTGTCCAAGATGATGAAATGCACCCCCTTGACGTCGAAGGAGTAATAGGCCTTGGCGACCAGACGCTCGTAGACCGGGCGCATGGTAGACGCCGTGGCTGAGTCCGCGCCGACGTCGTGGTTTCCCGGAGTGAAATAAACAGACATGGAGAGGGGGGCGAGGATGTCTTTGTATTCCTTCCATTGTTTGTTCAGGCTCACCGTGTCCTGGGTGTAGCCTTCGATGGCGTCCCCGACCGTGATCGCGAAATCCGGCTTCAGCCGCTCCACCTCGGCGATGATTTTATCATAGATGCTCGGTTGGGCCCCGCCCGTGCGGTCGCCGATCACCGCGAAGCGGATGGGGCAGTCGGCCTTTTCGACCTTCGCTGCACAAACCGCAGCGGATGCGGAAAAGAGAACAAAAAGGGATAGGAACATCGCGGCATATCTGCTCATTCTATCCTCCAGGAGTTAAAAATTCGGGAATCTTCGGCAACATTATAGCAAATATCCAGCGATAGAATCAATATGCTCCTCAGGGATGGGAAGGCTGAGGTCTTCCTTGAGTGTTTAATGGGTTCAAAAAGAAACCTGGCACGAAAGCCGTTCCGTGCCAGGCAGAGTTTTCCGGTGATGCGAAGGGCTTACCCTTTTCCTTCCTTCTCAAAAGCCAGACGATAGGTCAGCCCAGCAAGGATGCCCCCCACGATGGGGGCGACACAGAACAGCCAGAGCTGAGAAAGGGCCCAGCCTCCTACGAAGATCGCCGGGCCGGTGCTCCGCGCGGGATTGACCGAGAGATTGGTGACCGGAATCCCGATCAGGTGGATCAGGGTCAAACCCAGCCCGATGGCGATGGGCGCGAAACCTTGGGGGGCCCTGCGGTCCGTAGCCCCCAGGATGATCATCAGGAACATGAAGGTCAGCACGACCTCGGTCACCAGCGCGGAGAGGAGCGGATACCCTCCCGGGGAGTGGGCCCCGTACCCGTTGGCCGCAAACCCGCCCGCAAGGTCAAAGCCGGAGGCGCCGCTCGCGATCACATAAAGAATTCCAGCTCCGGCGATCGCACCGGCGACTTGGGCGATGATGTAGGGAAGGAGGTCTGCGCCGGGAAAGCGTCTGCCGGCCCAGAGCCCGAAGGACACGGCGGGGTTCAGATGGCACCCGGAGATGTGTCCGATGGCATAAGCCATGGTCAGTACCGTGAGGCCGAAGGCTAGGGCGACGCCTAAAAGCCCGATGCCCAGGTTGGGAAACGCCGCGGACATCACGGCGCTTCCACACCCGCCCAGGACTAGCCAGAAGGTGCCGATGAACTCCGCCGAGGATCGTTTAAAAATAGATATAGTCAACTACTCCGAGCGGTGAAAGGCAAATGCTACATAGACTTACTCATTAGAAACGCGGACCGGTATATCCTCCCCCTCCTTGTTCTCTCCGGCGGCCTCCGCCTCCTCCACCCGGACGTCGTCCGCCTCCTCCACCCGGACGGCCTCCGCCTCCTCCACCCCGTCCGCCTTCGGTGCGCGGGCGGGCCTCGTTGATATTCAGGGCGCGCCCTTTGATCTCCTTGCCGTTCAACCCGGCGATGGCGGCCTGAGCCTCGGCGCTGTTGGGCATCTCCACGAAACCGAAGCCCCGGGACTGACCGGTGAACTTGTCCTTGACCACAGACACGGTCGTGATCTGCCCGAAGGCGCTGAAGGCCTGCTGGAGATCCTCATCAGTGACCTCGAACGACAAATTACCCACGTAGATATTCACGTTCCCTCCTTTGACTCCTGCGGTTTGATGAGCTATTTGCCGTTCTGCGGCCAGCCCATGTGGCCCGGTTTGAATGTTAACTTTATCACAAATGCCGGGATTCTGTCAAGGCGATGAGCCTTTTTCTTGTCCCGGACCCTTCACCCCTCAACCTCACCTTCCCGCCTTCCCCCGCCCTGAAAGGGCATGGTCGCGAAGGGAACTTACGGTCGCTTGGCAAAGGGAGCAGGATGAAATTTAAACTTGGCGTCGTGCGAGATGAAAGAAGTTTCAACAGGCGGAGCCCCGCAGAAGCCCGGGCATCGTTTAGAAAGGGAGGATTGATGCGGGACCGGGCGATAGCAGGCGAGTTACAAGTACAACGGTTACCTCCATCTCGGGATGAAAGCGGGAACAGTCCGTTTGTACTCCGCGGCCTCCTCTCCGAACCGTTTTTCCAATTCCCTCTCCTCCCTGCTCGCCAGCCGATGATAGGAGAATATCAATATCGGCCCCATGGCCAGGGTCGTCAGCGTCGGCCACAGGAGAAGGAATCCGAGGGAGACCAGGGCCAGGCCGGCGTACTGGGGGTGTCTCACGTGGGAGTACACCCCTTCCCGGACCAGTCGGCCGCCCTGGGCCTTGTGGATCAGGGACCACCCCTTGTGGATGAGAAAAAGGCCGGAGAACACGATCCCGTAGGCGATGAAATTCAATACGGCCAGGGCGACCCGGGAATGGGATTGCCCTAGGAGAACCAGAAGCAGATGTCCGTTGCGATAGGAAAAAGGGTCCAGGACGGGATAGGCCTCCCCGAGCCAGGTCAATAGAAGGAAAACCGTCAGGGGAAACCCGTACATCTCCGTGAACAACGTAACGAGGAAACCGAGGTATGCTCCCATGGAGCCCCACTCCCATTTCCTCTTGGGTCGGATGAATCCGATCGCGAAAAGGAGAAAAAGCAGGATGTTGATTACAACGGTCAACCATTGACCGTAGGCGTAATGAATGAAAATCTGTTTGCTCACGACCGCCTCCCCCGACGGGGATCGGATCCCTTGAGCAAACCGGAGGGGAATGGCGGATTTCCCAAGCGCATGATTGACTCCCGAAGGATTTCTTTCAAGGACATGTAAATCTAGGAATTCGGAGTCCTTGACCGGGTATCATTATAATCCTTTTCCGGTGATTTTTCAATGGGGTATGGCCCCGGCCTTCATACCTCGGCCGGCGGTTATTGACTTTTTCCGACCCATCGCTTAGAATGGAGAAGGCGTTTAGAGGAGACGATTTCGTTTGATTCGTAGGATCATCTGCCATACGACAAATGGGAGGGGGACATGGAAAAGGTCAATATTGCAGTAAAGCTGTCCCTGTTCAGCGAGCACTGGAAGCCGAAGATCGTGGCCGAGCTGAACGGCCAGTGCGTCAAGCTGGTCAAGTTCCAGGGCCCATTCATCTGGCATCTCCATGAGAAGGAAGACGAGTTGTTCCTCACCCTGAAAGGTCGGTTCCGGATGGAGTTCCGCGACAAGCAGGTGTGGCTGGAGGAAGACGAGTTTCTGGTTGTCCCCCGCGGGGTCGAACATCGCCCGGTCGCCGAAGAGGAAGTGCATGTCCTGCTGTTCGAGCCGGCTTCCACCCTGAACACCGGAGACGTCCAGAGCGAGCGGACGGTCAGGGATCCGGAATGGATCTGAGCTCAATCCTCACCCCGTTCCAAGTTGCCCATGTCATCTTTGAGGGCTTTTCCTCAAACCCACCCCTCATTCGGTCTCCTGCTTTCTTCTTCCTGGGACCCCTTTGCCCTCGGCCTCTTGACTTATTTTGCTTTATCGCTTAAAATTAGTTGCTATTTTAAGGGAGAAACATGCTGACTTTCGCTGATTGGGAGAGGCAGTTAGAGCGCCAGTTCCGCTGGACCAAAGGTATCCGCGAACATGTCTACCGCCAGGTGGGCATGGCCCATTTCAAGGATGTCCTGGAGGTGGGTTGCGGCACAGGTCTGGTGACCCAGGAGCTGGCGGGCAAGATCCGGGGAAGGGCGGTGGGCTTGGACCGGAACCCCAAGATGGTAGAATCGGCCCGGCGCAGGATCTCGGCAGAGAACATCAAGGAGGGCGAGGCCACGAGCCTGCCCTTTGAGGACAAATCCTTCGATGCGGTCTTCTGTCATTATTTCTTTCTCTGGGCCCAGGACCGGGGCAAGGTGATGAGCGAGCTGCGGCGGGTGACCCGACCCTACGGCTGGATCGTGGCTTTGGCCGAGCCGGACTATGGGGGGATGATCGAGAATCCGGACTTGGGCCTTCGAGGACTGCATATCCAGTCCATCCGGCGCGAGGGGGGGAACCCGTTCGTCGGCCGTGAGCTCCTCGGGTCTTTCACAGCGGCAAAGCTCGAGACCCAGGTCGGGGTTGTGGCCCGGGTCTGGGAGGAGCTGGAGATGAAGGGCGAGTTCGAGGCGGAGTGGGACTTCCTCCTGAAGGTCCTGTCCGAGGTCAGGGAGCGTTCCGAGCTGGAGCAGCTCAAGAAGAAGGAGGCCCACGCCCTGAAGAAGGACCAGCGTCTCGTGGTCCTTCCGATGTTCTATTGCCTGGGCCGAAGGAAGTGATTTCATTGCCAAGGTGTCGCTTTCACGGTTTGGGCTTTCGGATTTAGATTACCCCGATGATTAAAGTCGGCGTTGTGGGCGTGGGGCACCTGGGCCAGCACCACGCCCGGATTTATTCCGGGCTTCCGAGCTGCAAGCTCATCGGGGTCGCGGACACCTCGCCGGGCCGGGCCGGGGAGGCAGCCCAGAAGTACGGATGCAGGGCCACGAGCGAGGCCCGCGATTTGTTTTCCGGGGTGGACTGTCTCTCCATCGCGGTGCCCACCCCGGCCCATTATGAGATCGCCAGGGCGGCCCTGGAAGCCGGCTTGGATGTCCTCATCGAAAAGCCCATCTGCTCCACGGTGGCCCAGGCCACCAAGCTGGTGGACCTGGCTCACCTGAGGAAACGTATCCTCCAGGTTGGGCACGTGGAGCGCTTCAACGGGGCGGTGGAAAGGGTGATCGGCCAGGTCAAAGCCCCGAGATTCGTGGAGGCGATGCGCCTCTCACCGTTCGGGGCAAGGGGCCTGGAGACCTCGGTGGTCCTGGAGCTGATGATCCACGACATTGACCTCGTGCTCTCCTTCGTAGGCGAAGAGCCGGGCAAGGTGGATGCGATTGGTGTCCCGGTGCTTTCCGGGGAGGTGGACATCGCCAATGCCCGTCTGGAGTTCCCTTCCGGATGTGTGGCAAACCTCACGGCCTCGCGGGTCTCCCGCGAGCGCATGCGCAAGATCCGGGTCTTCCAGCCCGACGCCTACATCTCTCTGGATTATTTGAAGGAGGAAGCCGCGGTTTATAAGCGAAAGCCTGGAGTCACGTTGACGACCGAAGAGGCTGTGGCCAAAGGCTTGGAAGGACTGGTGGACTTTCAGTTGCTCCATGGCGACGGGGAAGAGCCTCTCAAAAAGGAACTGACCTCCTTCCTCAAGGCCGTGGAGACGAGGGCCCGTCCCGTGGTTTCGGGCGAGGACGGTCTAGCCGCTCTCAGGGTGGCCCTCCAGGTGTTGAAGAAAATGGGCGGTAAAATGGAATAATCGCCGGCAAAAATCATGTTATTAGTATTTATTCTTTCATTTTGCTTGTGTGCTACTTCGTCAAGCCAGCTTTTCAATGAGAGTGTGACCTCTGACAAGAAATCAATCACAAAGGCGGTACTAAAGGGTAAAGCTTACGACATCTGGGGGAAAGCCGTTGCAGGAGCTAAGGTGACGCTCGGAAAGGACAGTGCATTTACAGACCCGCCCGGCACTTTTCGCTTGGTAATTCCAGTGCCAGATTCGGGCGGAACATTTTTATCGGAAGTAAAGGATGGTTCCTACAGGCCTAAATCAGCTTTAGTCAAATTGGTTCCGGGGGATACAACGGTTTATAACTTTATTTTAGTCCCCACACAATCTAAGGCGCAATTAGGGGTGTGTTTCAAATCCAAGAGCACAAAGATAGTAAACCCGGGCTATATAGATAATGTAGCAAGTTTTTTAAAAGACTGTCCGGAATTGTCAGTAGAAGTACAAGGCCATTGCTTCGACTGGAAATCAAAACAAAGAAATTTTAGGACTTCTCAATCTCGAGCGGATATTGTTCGGCGTGAGATTATCAAAAAAGGGGGGATAGATTCTACCCGTATTGTTGCGAAAGGATATGGTTCAAGCATTCCTGTTCTGGGGGAAATGCGCATGTTATATGCGAGCCGTATCGAATTGCTTTTTCTTCCTTAATTAAATTCTCGAGTTGCGTTATCAAAATCACGATGGTTGCGGTGAGTGGTGAAGAGGTTCGGCGAATTTTTATTTAGCGTCCGAAGTTACACCCCCATTCCCCTGCTCCTCGTCGTCCTTATCCTTTCTCAAACCTCGCGCTTTTCCTTCCTGATCGGCTTCCCTTTAATCCTGCTGGGCGAAGCTCTCCGCCTCTGGGGTGTCGCCTATGCCGGGGAATACACCCGGGCCCGGGATGTGAACATCCCTCAGCTTGTGACGGACGGCCCCTATGCCTTCATCCGCCATCCCCTTTATGTGGGGAATTTCTTTCTGGTCATGGGGTTCTGCGTCGTCGGCTGGGCTTGGATGCCCTGGATGCTTCTTGTGGCTTTCGTTTTGTTCTGGGTTCAATATTATTTCATCATTCGGGTGGAGGAAGAGCATTTGGCTGAAGCCTTTGGTGAAGAGTATAAGAGCTACAAGGTTTCGGTGCCTAAGTATATTCCCTGGAAGGGGAGGTTTAAAGGGCGCACAAAAATGGCCCCCCGCTGGGAGATGGCCTGGAGGAACGAGGATCGGACCAAGCTTTCCATCGCCCTCATCCTGGTGGCCTTCATGCTCCGCGCCTATCTGCGGATGATGCGTGGGGTGTAGCGCCGGCATCCTTTCCGGCAGTACCGGGGGCATCCTGCCCTCGAAGCCGATCATCTGTCGCAGGAGAGAGCTTCTGCTCGCGAAGCTTTTGATTAATTAAGGCTTTGTCTTGTATTCTCAATCTAAAATCCAAAATCCAAAATCTAAAATTCTCATCGCCATCATCGCCGGTGAACCTTCCGGAGACCTGATTGGAGGTCTCTTCGTCCGTGCCGTTAAGGAGAAGGACCCATCGGCTTCCTTCTTCGGCATCGGGGGGGTACGGATGCGGGAGGCCGGGGTGGAGCTTTTGCACACGACCCAGGAGATGGCTTTCCTGGGCTTCGCGGAGGTGCTGAAGCATCTACCATTCGTGAGCCGGGTTCTGAATGAGGTGGAGGCACTGCTCCGGGAGCGCAAGCCCGGGCTACTGGTGCTGATTGATTATCCCGGTTTCAACCTCCGTCTGGCGGAGCGGGCCAAGCGCTTGGGCATCCCGGTGATGTATTACATAAGCCCCCAGGTCTGGGCCTGGGGCAAGGGCCGGGTGAAAAAGATGCGCCGGCTGGTGGACAAGATGGTGGTGGCCTTTCCGTTTGAACTTGCGATTTACGAGAAAGAGGGCATCCCGGTGGAGTTCGTGGGCCACCCGCTTCTGGAGGTGGTGAAGAGCCGACTGTCCCGCCAGGAGTTCTGCTCCCAAGCAGGCCTCTCTCCCGAGAAACCCATCCTGGGCCTTCTCCCCGGCTCCCGGAGGCAGGAGGTGGAGAAGATCCTGCCGGTGATGGTTGAGGCGGCAAGGGTGATCAAAGAGAAGAAGCCTGATGTTCAGCCCGTGGTGGGGATGGCTGAAGGTTTGGATGACAGGGACTTTTGTTCGGCAAGGGACCTCCCGAGGGTCAAGGGCCTGACTTACGGCCTCATGGCCGCGAGCGACCTGGTCCTGGTGGCCTCAGGGTCAGCGACCCTGGAGACCGGTATCCTCGGCACGCCCATGGTGGTCATTTACAAGACCTCCTTTCTCTCTTACCAGATTGCGAAAAAGGTGGTCACCATTCCCGATATCGCCCTCATCAACGTGGTGGCCGGGAAGCGCCTCGTCCCGGAGTTCGTCCAGGGCCAGGCCCGCCCGAGCAAGGTGGCTGAAGCGGCCCTGGAACTGCTTGGCGATTCTTCCAAAAGGGGGGAAATCAAGCAGGAGCTGAAGCGGGCCGTGTCCTCTTTGGGTGGTCCCGGGGCATCGGCTAAGGCCGCCGGGATCGCTCTTTCCATGCTGAGGGAGGCCAGCCATCCTGGATAAGCTCCTTTTCCTGGTCGTTTCCATGGTCGGGCCGCTCCTCATCCTTGGCCTGGGTCACACCTGGAAGGTCATGATCCTGGGGGAAGACAAGGTCAGGGAGGCGCGCAAGGCTACGGGCAGGGTCATCTACGCTTTCTGGCACGGCCGGATGCTGGGCCTGGTATTCACCCACCGCTTCCGGGGCGCGCACATCCTGATCAGCCAGCACCGCGACGGGGAATTGATCGCGCAGGTGACGAAGCGGCTGGGCTACATCCCGGTGAGGGGCTCTACGACCAGGGGAGGCACCGAGGGCCTGTTCCAGATGGCCGAGAAGGCCAGGGAAGGTGACCTGGGTATCACGCCGGACGGCCCCCGGGGCCCGGCCTATCATTTCCAGATGGGCGCGGTGTCCCTGGCCCAGCGCACGGGCTGCCCGATCCTGCCGATCGCCTGCAGCGCGAGAAGCAGGAAGGTCTTGAATAGCTGGGACGGGTTCATCATCCCGTTTCCGTTCACGACCCTGATCGTGGTCCACGGGGACCCGATTCAGGTGGAGCGCAATTGCGACGAGGCGGCTCTGGAGGCCAAGCGGAAGGAGGCGGAGGAGGCCCTCCGCGCCGCCACCGTCCAGGCTGACCGCTTTGCTCTGCTCCGGCCTGATTTATAATGGCTATTTTCCCCGTTTCCTTAGCAGTTATTATGAATATCTATCAAGGCTTCAGATACTTAAGCGAAAAACAAGACCGATGATGAGCGGTTTTTATTATTTTCTATACGATCTTCTCTCCACCCTGCTTTTTCTCCTGGGCTGGCCGTTCCTGCTCTACCAGCGGCTGGTCCATCCCGGGGAGTGGCGGGAGCGGCTGGGGAAGGCACCGTGTGACGCCGGCTTCTGGATCCACGGGGCCTCGCTCGGGGAGGTGACCGGCATCGCTCCCTTTGCCAGGGAGCTCAAGAGGCTCAGGCCGGGGTCGAAGATAACCGTCTCCACGGTGACCGTCGGGGGAAAGGCGCGGGCCAGGGAGATGGTGAAAGAGGCCGAGGTCTGTTTTATCGCGCCTCTCGACCTCTGGTTCTGCGTCGCCCGAGCGCTACGGCGGGCCCGTCCCAAGACCCTGTTCCTGATGGAGACCGAGCTCTGGCCCAACCTCATCCGGTTCGCCAAGAGAGGCGGGGCGCAGGTCATCCTGGTGAACGGCCGGATGTCGGAGAAGGGGTTCAAGCGGTTCAAACGTTGGAGCGCCTTCGCTCAGGCCATGCTGTCCCGGATGGACTGGTTCCTGGTCCAGACCGAGAAGGACAAAGGTTATTTCGCGGCGTTGGGTGTTCCCCCCGATAAGATCGAGGTCACCGGCAGTCTGAAGCTGGGGATGCTGCCCAGGGTTCCTCCGGGATTGAGAGAGAGGCTGAGGAAGGAATTCGGTTGGGAGGACTCTGTGCCCGTGGCGATCGCCGGGAGCACGAGGCCGGGGGAAGAGGAAGCCGTTCTCACCGCCTGGGAGAAGGTCTCATCGGCACTGCCCCGGGCCCGGCTCATCATCGCCCCGAGGCACAAGGAGAGGTTCGACGACGTGAAGTCCCTGATGGAGAAAGCCGGCTGCCATTGCCTGAGAAGAAGCGAGCGAAATGCATCCTTCCCCGCGAGCGACGATCAAACCGTTTGGCTTCTGGATACCCAGGGGGAGCTGGCTTCGGTCTATGCCGTGGCGGACTGCGCGTTCGTGGGCGGGAGCCTGGTTCCCATCGGCGGGCACAACCCCATGGAGCCTGCGGCCCACGGGGTGCCGGTGCTATTCGGCCCTTCGGTGGAGAACGCAGAACAGGTGGCCGACCTGCTCCTGACCTTGGGCGGGGGGCAGATGGTGGAGAACGCCGAGCAGTTAGCAGAAGCGATGCTGGTTCTCCTTTCCGATTCGGCCAAGCGCAAGGAGAGGGGCCAGGCGGCATTGGACGTGGCCCGCGAAGCCTCGGGGGGAATGGAGAAGACGATGGAGTTCCTTCTTGATAAAAAGATTATTGCAAATCGAAAATTGTAAAATGCAAATTGCAAAATAAAAAATGAAGGAAGAACAACCTTGAGACTGTGGGAGAGGGCACAGGACCCGAAGGAGAGAGGCCTGGGCCTGGTTTTATTCCGCCTGGTCCTCACCTTCCTGGCGCTCCTTTATGGCCTAGGGGTCCGGCTCAGGAATATATTCTACGATAAGGGTCTCCTGCGCACTCACCAGCTCTCCGGTTTCGTCATCAGCGTCGGCAACCTTACGGTGGGCGGGACGGGAAAGACACCGGTCGTCATGCACCTGGCCAAGATGTTCGCGGCCAAAGGGAAAAAGGTCGCCGTGCTCACCAGGGGGTACGCCCGGAAAGGACAAGAACCGTTCCGGGTGGTCAAAGCGAACGATTCGGCCCGGGAGGTCGGAGACGAGCCGCTCATGATGGCCAGGAGGCTTGACCCGATACCGGTTGTCGTGGGAAAGGACAGAGTTCGGAGCGGATCATGGGCGATTAAGAACCTGGGCGCCGACACCCTGCTCCTGGATGACGGGTTCCAGTATCGCAAGCTCAAGAAGGACGTGGAGATCGTGTTGTTGGATGCCACCAATCCGTTCGGGAACAAGCGCCTGCTGCCCAGGGGCATCCTGCGCGAGCCGGCCTCCTCGCTCCACCGGGCGGACGGGGTGCTCTTGACAAAAATCGAGCAATGTGAGATAACTAATAGCAAATCGGAGCTGGAAGAGCGGCTCCGAAGGCTCCATCCCAGGGCGGCCATCGCCCGGATCGCCTATGTCCCCAAGTCCTTGAAACGCCTGGGGAAAGAGGAGGCCCTTGCCGTTTCCGAGCTGGCCGGAAAGGCCGTGGCCGCCTTCTCGGGCCTGGCGTCCCCGGCTTCGTTCCGGAGGACCCTGGAAGGCTTGAACGCCAGGATCGTTCTGGAGAAGCGGTTTCCCGACCATCATTACTACACTGGCGACGAGGTCCGCAGGCTCGTCGAGGAAGCCAGGAAGGCCGGGGCCTGGGGCCTGGTCACGACCGAGAAGGATGCGGTCCGGATTCCACCGATAACGGATGCGGCCCTGCCGATCTGGATATTAACCCTTGAGATGGACGTGCGCTCGGGAAGCGCCGACCTCGAACCCTTGCTTCGACTGTAGACTGTGGACGGTAGACCGTAGACTGAGGGCCACGGTGTTCGTTACGATCCATTTCAACCCGTTACCATCAATGACAAGGATTTAGGAATGCGCTGGTCCCAGGCTTTTCTGCCGACCTTCAAGGAAGTCCCCTCGGACGCCGAGGAACTGTCCCATCAACTGATGCTCCGCAGCGGGCAGATGAGGCCTCTGACCGCCGGGGTCTATTCCTACCTGCCCCTGGGCTGGCGGGCGATCCGCAAGGCGATGTCCATCATCCGGGAGGAGATGGACCGCATCGGAGGCCAGGAGTTCATGCTCCCGGTCCTGGCCCCGGCCGAGATCTGGAACGAGACCGGACGGCTCAAGGCCCACGGGGACCTGATGTTCAAGCTCAAGGACCGCAAGCAGCGGGAGCTTTGCCTCTGCCCGACCCACGAGGAGATCATCGTATCCATCGCCCGGGACCAGGTGCGCTCCTGGCGGGTCCTGCCCCAGATCTGGTATCAGATCCAGACCAAGTTCCGGGACGAGCTCCGGCCCCGCTCCGGAGTCCTGCGGGCCCGGCAGTTCACGATGAAGGATGCCTACAGCCTGGGCGCGGACGAGAAGCATCTCGACGAGAGCTATGAGCTCCACCGCACAGCCTACGAGAGAATCTTCACACGCTGCGGCCTGTCCTTCGTCACGGTCAAGGCCTCATCGGGCCTGATGGGCGGCTCGGCCTCTGAGGAGTTCATGGTCCAAGCCGCGGCAGGCGAGGACACCATCGTGCGCTGCACGGCCTGCTCCTATGCCGCGAACACCGAGGTGGCCATGAGCCGGATGTCCAAGATCGAAGGCCATGACGGAGCCTTGGAGGAGGTCCACACCCCGGGATACCGCACCGTGGAGGAGGTCTCGGGGTTCCTCAAAGTGAAGCCGGAGCAGTTGATGAAGAGCTTGGTAATCATCCATCAGGAGAAGCCGGCCTTCATCCTGGTCCGGGGGGACGATGAGATGAACGAGTCCAAGGTCACCTCGGCCCTGGGCGGGGAATGGAGGCCGGCCGAGCCCCAGGAGGTGCTGGCCCTGTGCCAGGCCAACGTAGGGTACGTCAGCCCGGTCGGGATCAAAGACGTACGCATCCTCGCGGACCTGAGGCTGGAAGGGGCTGTGGGATTAGTGAGCGGGGCGAACAAGGAGGAGTACCACCTCAGGAACATTAACCTGGCCCGGGACGTGAAGGTGGAGAAGTTCGCGGACCTCCGCTCAATCAAGGACGGAGAGGCCTGCCCGAAATGCGGGAAGCCCCTGGCCATGGTGCGGGTGATCGAGCTGGGGCACATCTTCAAGCTGGGGCTCAAATACTCCACGGCCATGAACGCGACGTTCCAGGACGCCGAGGGGAACGAGAAGCCCATCGTGATGGGGAGCTACGGCATCGGGGTGGAGCGGATCATCGCCTCGGCCATCGAGCAGGAGAGCGGGCACGACAAGGACGGGATCATCTGGCCGATGTCCCTCGCGCCTTATCAGGTCCTGGTCCTGCCCATCAACATGAGCCACAAGGAGACCGTGGACACGGCCGAGGTAATCTACCGGGATTGCCAGGAGGCCGGGATCGAGGTCCTCCTGGACGACCGGGACGACCGGCCGGGAGTGAAGTTTAAGGACGCAGACTTAATAGGCATCCCGATCCGAGTGACCATCGGGGAGAAGACCCTGGCCGAGGGCAAGGTGGAGGTGAAGCTCCGCAGGGAAAAGGCTCCGGCGAAGATAGCGGCGGAGGAAGCCGCGCCCAGGGTCAAGGCTATGATCGCTGAGGAGCTGAAAAGACTCAATGCAAAATGAGCAGTTAGCATTTTAAATTGTAAAATGAAAGAAGAAACCACCAAACGTATCACTGCTCCTGATAGACTGCCTGAGGAGCTGGAGTTCGATCAGACGGTCCGGCCCACGACCCTGGAGGAGTTCGTGGGGCAGGAGAAGTTAAAAGCGAAGTTGGGCATCGCGATGGCCGCGACCAAGGCCCGGGGCGAAGCCCTGGACCACATCCTGTTCTACGGCCCGCCGGGACTGGGCAAGACCACGCTGGCGACGATCATGGCCCATGAGTTAGGCGTGGGCATCAAGACCACGAGCGGGCCGGTCTTAGAGCGGCCCTACGACCTGGTCGGCCCGCTGTCCAACTTAGAGCCCCGCGAGGTGCTGTTCATCGACGAGGTCCACCGCACCAACCACGTGGTGGAGGAGTACCTCTACTCCGCGATGGAGGATTTCAAGATAGACATCATGGTGGACAAGGGCCCGGCGGCGCGCTCGGTCAAGCTGACCCTCAACCCCTTCACCCTGATCGGGGCCACGACCCGGGCGGGCCTGCTTTCCTCGCCCATGCGGGCGCGGTTCGGGATCACCGAGAGGCTGGATTATTACCCCGCCGAGGACCTGTACAAGATCGTCCTGCGCTCATCCCGGATCCTGGGGGTGGAGGTCAATCCCGAAGGGGCGATGGAGATCGCCAAGAGAAGCCGGGGCACCCCGCGCGTGGCCAACCGCCTGCTCCGCAGGGTGAGGGACTTCGCCCAGATCAAGACCGGCGGCAAGATCGATAAAGACACCGCCCAGAAGGCCCTGGCGATGTGGGAGGTGGACGAGATCGGGCTGGACGAGATGGACAAGAGGGTCCTGGACACGATCATCTCCAAGTTCCAAGGGGGCCCGGTGGGTCTTAATACCTACGCCGTGGCCGTGGGCGAGGAGGCCGAGACCCTCGAAGAGGTCTACGAGCCGTTCCTCATCCAGCAGGGCTTCCTCAAGCGCACCCCCCGCGGCCGGGAAGCCACCGAGCGGGCCTACAAGCACTTCGGCATCCCCTGGGACGGACAGGGAAAACTGCTTTAACCTTTTTTGGGATTTCAGAATCCGGATTTCGGAATAAAGACCCCAAAGGCCCCCTTATCTAACCCTACTCAGATAAGGGGTCTTTTTCCACTTTTTCGCGTAAGTAGCTCCGACAATCCTCAGTGACGTACTCTGAACGTAAAAGCCCCCTTTAAGGGGGACCTCCGAAAAGCCTATGAAAACGGAAGGGGTTTCCGAGGTATTCACGCCGTACTCACGCCGTATTCACGCGCTCCCCTCCCCCTTACCCCATTTTTCGAACCAAAGATTTTTAAAAAAAGCCGAAAGTATGCCACTTTGACACACACATTGAGAAACAATTCACAATAAAAGGGCTTAGAAGCCACGTCCTGTACCCACCCCAAGATAATCTTCGACCCCCCTTGACTTTAACCACAAGAAAGCCTATAATACCAGTCAGATACTACACACTGGCAACACCCCCCGGGGTCACGCCGAGTCCCCGAGGTCTCGGCGTAGTGCATTTATGAAATGAAACTACAGAGGCTGAAAGGTAGAAAGAAGGAAGAAAATGAAAAAGGACAGCACGATCCTATGGTCATTATTCAGTACACTATGCCTTATCACCCTTAGCCAGACGACCTCCTTTTCTCAGGACAAGTCTTCCATTCTTTTTAATTGGAAAGATTGGGGGAAGTGCTCTGAACAGGAAAGAGACAGTTTGCGATCACGATGGACGGATGAGAAAATCCCAAAAGTAGTGAGCGCGTTAAAAACAGGCACCCAACTCCCCGATTATGTAACCAAAATCAGCGTTAGAAACTGTTCAGCAGGCTACGATTTAAGGGGCATTCAGCTTATTGATAAAAATTTAGATTCAGTGGTTCTGAGCCATGCGTATTTAGACGGGGCTAATTTGACCATCTCACATTTAATATTAGCCGTCTTTGATTCGAGTTCTCTTAATTACGCAATTCTACAAGGGGCCAATCTACAGGGAGCCGATCTACAGAATGCAAATCTGAAATTGGCCCATCTCGAGAAGGCGAATCTTCAAGGGGCCTACCTATGGTATGCAAACCTGCAAGGGGCCAATTTACAGGAAACGATTCTACAAGGGGCCAAACTATGGCATGCAAATCTTCAGGGAGCAATACTCAGACATACCAATTTAAAAGAAGCCGACTTATTTACAGTACGTTTTGACACGACAGACCTTTGGCTAACCAACCTTGGCGAGGCACAAAACATAAGAGATATCGTATGGGGAGATAGCCACCATGATCGCTACTTAATATATGGAGAAATAATAGGAGATACCGTAACTAATGTAAGCCATCGGGAAGAAGCCTTTCGGCATGCCGAAAATTCCTATCGCGATTTGAAGTCTTTATATAAAAAAGAAGGAATGGAAGAAGTCGCAAACGAGTTCAATTTTAGGGAAAATGAGGTGAAGACTAAACGTTTTACCTGGTATCATTCCCCTCCCAATAATCGTATCTTACGTTATTTCTTTCTGAATTTGACTTACGGTTACGGCTCAAAACCTTTCCGGCTCTTTTGGTACTCCCTCGTTATTGTAGTTGTATTCGCGCTAATCTTCCTTTTCCAAACCCTCTTACCTAATTGTAAATCGGGCATTCAACTCATCCAGGGGGAAGATGGGGAAAAGAGAATGGTTGATTTGAAATGGAGAAAAGGTTTTTTGCTTTGGGATTGTATATATTTCAGCGCGCTTTCCTTCTGCACGTTTGGCTACGGGGCATTACAACCAAGGCAGTGGTTGCAATTCTTTCGACTAGAGCCCTTAGAATTTAAGCCAATCCGTTATGCGCGAGTATTAGTTGGCTTTGAAGCAGGCCTTGGTATCTACCTCTTCGCACTTCTTGTGATAGTGTTATTTGGAAGAGGATAACCCGCGGGCTAATTGTCACACCCCTCGGGCTGGGTCTCGGCGCCATGAATCAAATCCTCCTGATGCCGAGGCTCCGATTCAAGCCGCCCTTCTCAATGCGGAGCGCGGAACGCGGAGTGCGGAGGAAACGACAAGAAACACACACCCCCTACCCCCTCTTCTTAGAGGGGATAAAAGACACTGGATTCCCGCCTTCGCCCCGAAAGTCCGAGGGCCCCGATAAGTCGGGATCTTCGCTATGCTACGACAGGCAGGATGACGGGAATAAGAAGAGAGATGCTGAAACGAGTTCAGCATGACGGGCTCTGATGTGAGGGCGGGGCGAAGGGCCTTGCCCCTTTTTCTTTGCCTTTCTTGTTGACCCCGCCTTGACAGACCTCCCTTCCTTGGGTTATACTAATGAAACGAGATGATGAGGAAAAGGGAAAGCGATTCCATGCCCAAAGTGAATTCCAAAAAGCCCAGCTACGTGAAAATCTCCCGACGCACCTGGGAGTCCGCCCGATCCGATCCCGGGCTGGCCGAGCTGATCGAGGAGCTGGAGGACCGGGAGGACCTCCACCGGGCCAAGGAGAGGGCTACCGGGGTCATCTCCCGCGAACGCTACCTCGCCTCGCGCAAGCGCCGGGACCTGGGTGTATAAGGTCTTCTTCGAACACCAGGCCGCCCGCGAACTGGATGCCCTGCCCTTAGAAGTCTTCCGCCGGGTGGACTCGGCCATCGGACATCTCGGCACAGACCCCAGGCCTCCGGGATGCCTGAAGCTGAGCGAGCGGGAAGGCTACCGCATCCGCATCCGCAAATACCGCGTCCTGTATGAAATAGACGACCGGGCCAAGACGGTCACCATCTACCGCGTGAAGCATCGCAGCCAGGCTTATCGGTAAGGCCGTAACGCCATCACGAACCCCTCCCCGCAAGGGAGGGATTCTCGTTCCTGCCTCTGATCCCCTTCCTTAACAAATGCTGGATCGCAGGGCTACGGTGAAAAATCAGATGGGGTCCAAGGGGTCCAGGGGTCAAGGGTTCAAGAGAGGGCGGGGCGAAGGGCCTTGCCCCTTATTTATTGCCCCCGTAGTTGACCCCGGATTGCCGGTTGTGATATAGTATAGGATTATGGAAGCCATCGCGGAAAAGGAGGGAGATTGAAAAAGGCCCTGAGCGTTTTCATCCTCCTGGGAATCCTGGCGATGCAGCTTTGGGCGGGGGACCCTGCAGGCTCGAAAGGAGGCCCCCCAAAAGGGGAGAAAGCCCTGTTCGAGAGCATCCGGACCGTGGCGGTCTACGTCACGGACCTGGGGCGGGCGAAGACGTTCTACACCGAGGTGCTGGGGTTCGAAGTCAGTGCCGAGGTCACCCCGACCCTGTGCTTCCTCAGGTCGCGGTCAGGAAAGATTTCCATCGACCTCGAAGGCGGACAGAAGCCGTCGAAGACCGATTCCAAGACCGTGCGCCTGAGCTTTTTCCTCCAGACCGAGCAGTCCGCGAAGGACGTCCATAAGGCGCTCAAGGCCAGGGGGGTCAAGCTCCTCCAGGAGGCCCCGGAGCCGGTGGACGAGAACACCTCCTGCTTCCAGTTCGAAGACCCGGACGGAAACATCCTGGAAGTCTCAGGCAAACCGTGAGCCAGGTCCTGATCGACGGGCACAACGTGATGTTCGCCTGGGAGGGCGTCAGGCAGGCCGGGCTCAAGGACCCCAGGGCCGGGAGGCAGAGGGTCGTGGAGGCCGCCTCGCGATACCAGGCCCAGAGGCCGGGACGGAAGGTCGTCGTGGTGTTCGACGGGCGCGAAGGAATGCCCGGAAGCGCGGAAGGAAGGCCCGGGGTCCGGGTCATTTACTCCAGGCCCCCGATGAACGCGGACATGGTCATCCGGGAGATGGTCGAGCAAGCTCTTGGAATCTCCCCTAACCCCTCTTTTCCAAAGAGGGAAAGAGAGGAGGTTTGGGTGGTCAGCTCGGACCGCGAGGTCCAACACCATGCCCGGGCCTGCGGGGCCAAGGTCTTCGGGGCCAAGAGCTTTGAGGCCGAGATGTTAGGAAGGGTTAGACCGTTAGACGGTTTGACGGTTCGACCGTTAAAAGGATCAAAAGCAAGCCACCTCCCTTCTCCAGGAAAGCCTGAGAAGCCGACCCGGATGAGGAAAATGGACGTGGATTTCTGGCTCAAAGTCATGCAGGAAAAGCGTGAGGCGTAAGGCGTGAGGCGTGAGGCGTTAAAGGATAGAAGATGAAAGACTTGATGGTCAGCGTGTCCGGGGTGAGGGGCGTGGTGGGGGAAGGCTTGACTCCGGAGGTGGTTTTAAAGTATGCTTCTGCTTTCGGGGAGTACCTTCAAATGCGGAATGCGGAATGCCCCGAAAATCCGAGGGCAGGCGGAATGCGGAATGAAAAACCCCCCAACTCCCCATTCCAGGCCCCAAAAGTCGTTGTAGGTCGGGACTCACGCACGTCCGGGGAGATGGTGGAGTACATCGTCTCCTCCGGACTCATGGCCATGGGCTGTGATGTCGTGCAAATCGGCGTCGTCCCGACCCCCACGGTCCAGGTCATGGTCGAGGAGCTCGGAGCCCAGGGCGGGATCGCGATCACGGCCAGCCACAACCCCAGGGAATGGAACGCCCTGAAGCTCATCTCCCGGAAAGGGACCTTCCTCTCGGCCAAAGACTGGGAGGCGTTCAAGCCCCTGATCGAAAGCCCGGAGAGGCGCTATGCCTCTTGGGAGAAGATCGGGAAGTCCAGGAGAGACGCCACCGCCTTGGACAAGCATCTATCGCGGATCTTCAAGACATCCTATATCGACAAGAGGCGGGTGGCCAGAAAGGATTTCCGGGTGGCCGTGGACTGCGTTCACGGGGCTGGCGGCAATGCCCTCCCGAGGCTGCTGGAGGAGCTGGGCTGCCAGATGATCTCCATCGGCTGCGAGCCGGACGGTCTGTTTCCCCGCAACCCGGAGCCGGTCGCGGAGAACCTTGCGGAGCTGTGCCAGTTGATGAAAGACACGCGCTGCGAGGTCGGCTTCGCCTGCGACCCGGACGCCGACCGGCTGGCCATCGTGGATGAAAACGGGACCGCCATCGGGGAGGAGTATTCCCTGGCCCTGTCGGCGCAGTTCGTCCTGTCCAAGAAGAAGGGGCCGGTCGTGACCAACCTCTCCACCTCCCGGATGCTGGACGACGTCGCAGCCCGGGCCGGGGTCGCAATCATCCGCACCCCGGTGGGGGAGGCCCACGTGGTCGAGGGCATGGCCAGGGAGAATGCCCTCATCGGCGGGGAGGGGAACGGGGGAGTCATCCTGCCCGAGGTGCACCTGGGACGGGATGCCCTGGTCGGAATCAGCCTGATCCTTCAGGCTATGGCCGAGACCGGGAAGAAGGTCTCGCAGATGGCCGCCGGGCTGCCCAAGTACCATATGGTGAAGCAGAAAATCGCTGGCCGGATGAGCCCGGACCTGGCGAGCCGATTGAAAGGCCGTTTCCAAGGGGCTGAGACGGACGAGCGGGACGGGCTCAAGCTTTCCTGGGAGGACGCCTGGGTGCAGGTGCGGGGCTCGGGCACGGAGCCCGTGATTCGGGTGATCGCCGAGGCCAGGGACGAAGCCCGGGCAGAGGCGCTCGTAATTGACGTAAAGAAACTGCTCCTCAACATCAAATGAGATGAGACCATGTGCGGCATCGTAGGTTATGTCGGCAAGCGGGAGGCCATGCCCATCCTGCTGGACGGCCTGAAGAAGTTAGAATACCGGGGCTACGACTCCGCGGGCGTGGTCCTCCTGGCCGGGGAGAAGTGCGGGATGGAGAAGGCCGCGGGCAAGATCGCCAAGCTGGAGGCCAAGCTGGCCCAATCCCCGCTGACCGGGACCACCGGCCTGGGGCACACCCGCTGGGCCACCCACGGGGAGCCCACCGATTCCAACGCCCATCCGCACTGCGACTGCAAGGGGGAGATCGCGGTCATCCACAACGGGATCATCGAAAACCACGCCGCCCTCCGCGAGGAGCTGATCCGCGAAGGGCATGTCTTCAAATCCGAGACGGACACCGAGGTCATCCCGCACCTGATCGAGAAATACTATAAAGGCGACCTCCTGGAGGCCGTGCTCAAGGCTCTGAGAAGGCTTCAGGGAACCTACGGCCTGGGCATCCTCTCCAGCCGGGAGCCGAAGCGCCTGATCGGGGCCCGCAACGGAAGCCCGCTCATCGCGGGGCTCGGCGAGGGGGAGAATTTCATCGCCTCGGATGTGCCCGCCATCCTGGCCCACACCAAGAAGGTGGTTTACCTCGGGGACAGGCAGGTCGTGGACGTGGAGGAAGGGCGGGTGAGGGTGTTTGCCCTGGATGGAAAGGAGGTCCCTCTGGAGCCCAAAGAGGTGACCTGGAACGCCGAGATGGCCGAGAAGGGGGGCTACGCCCATTTCATGCTCAAGGAGATCTACGAGCAGCCCAAGGCGGTCGCGGACACCCTCCGGGGCCGGCTCGACCCCCAGGAGGGGGAGGCCATCCTGGGAGGGCTCAACCTCTCCCTGAACGAGATCCTGGGGATCAACCGGATCATCGTCACGGCCTGCGGGACCTCCTGGCACGCCGGGATGATCGGGAAGTACCTGATGGAGGAATTCGTCCGGCTGCCCGTCTCGGTGGAGAACGCCGCGGAGTTCCGCTACCGCCAGGCGGTGTTCGACCGGCACACCCTGGTCGTGGTCATCAGCCAGTCCGGCGAGACCGCGGACACCCTGGCCGCGATGAGGAAGGTCCAGGAGGAGCGGGTCAAAGTCCTCTCCATCTGCAACGTGGTGGGCTCCTCCATCGCCCGGGAGGCCGACGGGGGCATCTACACCCATGCCGGTCCGGAGATCGGGGTCGCTTCCACCAAGGCGTTCACCGCCCAATTGGCGGCCCTGTTCGTGCTGGCCGTCTACCTCGGGCGGGCGCGGAAATCCCTGTCCGCGGTGCAGGCCCGCAGGATGATCGCGGCCATGGAGGGGATCCCGGCCAAGATGGAGGCCCTGCTCTCGGAAGCGGAATGGGTCAAGGAATGCGCCGAGAAGTACTTTCGGGCGAACAACGCCCTGTACCTCGGCCGAGGGTATAACTACCCCATCGCCCTGGAGGGGGCCCTGAAACTCAAGGAGATCTCCTACGTCCACGCCGAGGGGTATCCCGCCGCGGAGATGAAGCACGGCCCGATCGCCCTGATCGACTGGAACATGCCGGTCATGGTGGTCGCGCCCAACGACAAGACCCACGACAAGATCCTGGGGAACATCGAGGAGGTCAAGGCCCGCGGCGGGGACATGATCGTCATCGCGACCCGGGGGGACGAGCAGATCCGCAAGCTGGCCAACACCGTCATCCCCATCCCGGAGACCGAGGAGTACCTGACCCCCTTCCTCACCGTGCTGCCCCTGCAGCTGTTCGCGTACTACGTGGCGATCCGCAGGAACTGCCACGTGGACCAGCCCCGCAACCTCGCCAAAAGCGTAACGGTGGAGTAACCCCATGCCGGAACGGAACCTTTTCGCCACGCCCAAGGACCTGGAAACCGCGGCCCAGGCCGCGGGGAAGTTCCTGAACTCCCTGAGACAGACCCTGGGCCAGAAGGAAGCCTACCTGAACCAGCTGGTGGCCGTGGAGGGCTATGTCCGGATGCGGGGCATCGCCCCGGTGGGCCTGGAGCCCCTCCGGGGCCACGCCGCGCAGGGGGTCGTGTTCGTGAGGTTCACGGCCGAGGCCCTGCAGGAGGCCGCGCAGATCGCCGGCCAGCTGGCCGCGGCCACCTGGGAGAAGATGCGCTCCGGGGACAAGTCCCCGGGTTGGCTGAAGTGGAAGGGAGGAGGGCGGGTCCAGGCCGAGACCGCGATCCTGCGCTGGTACGAATCCGCGCTTCAGGCCGACCCCACCCTGGCCCTGATCTTCGAGCTGGGGTGCCGGGACCTGTTCCGCAGGGTCCTGCCCCGGGCCGCGACCGGCGAGATGGCCCCGCACCGGGAGGCCCTGGAGGCGGACTATTTCAGCGAGGCCTGCGCCCTGATCAAGGCCTGCCGGAACCGGCTGAGGACGAAGCACGGGCTGGATGTCTCCCTGGGAGAGAAAGTGCTGGATCACCCGGCCTGGCTTTCCAACATCGCTCTGGACCGCCTGCCGGCCAAAGAGCTGACTTTCGACCGCTTCGGGGCTTCCACCCGGGAATACAACCTGACCCCCGGGCTCATCGGAAGGCTCTACCGCGTGCTTTACGGGGAGTGGGCGTCCACCCAGGAGAAGGCCCTGTTTGAGGCCCTGGGGAAAGCCATCGGAAAGCCCGAGGAGATCCTGGATCTGATCTCGGGAAAAGTGTCCTACCTGGGGGAGCGGACCGCCCAGGAGGTCCAGAAGATCCTGGTCAAGCGGGCCAAGGACCTGGAGGCCGGGTTCACCCGGGAGCTGGAGGAGCTGCGGGCTTTCGAGGCCAGGGCGAAGAAGGAGATCCAGGCCCTGTTCGCGCGGTACATGGAAGGGTTCCGGGACCTGCCCAAAGGATTGAGCTCCGAGAACCTCCCGGCGCTCCGGGCCCAGATCATGGATGCCCTCCTGGAACTGCAGCATGCCATCTCGGACCAGCTCTGGCACCTGGGGGACCTGAACCGGAAGATGAAGACCGTGGAATCCGGCATGGGGCAGGCCAAGTCCCTGGGCAAGATGAGCCTGGAGGAGGTGACCGCCCTGCTCCTCGGGGAGAAGGGGAAGGCCATGCTCTGCGTGGAGGAGCACCTCCTGCGGTTCTACGAGCTGCGCGAGGCCCTGCACGGGGAATACGCCCAGATCTGGGAGCGCAGGTCCAGGGAGCTGGCCGCGGCCCTGAGGGAGGAGATCGGCAAGAACCAGGCCGCGGTGAAGGAGGCCAGGCGGGCCCAGGAAAAAGGGGGGAAAGGGGTCGCGGACGGTCATTACCTGGAAGAGATGATCCAGACCTGGGAGGCCGAGCTCACCGTGCTCACCGAGCTGGAGAGCTCCAAGGGTCTCTCCAAGGCCTACGCCGTGGAGCAGGTGGTCACGGGATACGTCCAGTTCATGCAGAACGTCGTGGAGCCGTTCGTCGTGGCCAGAGCCCTGGAGAACATGGTGCGGGGAAGCCTGCCCCCCAGCCAGGAGATGCCCCCCCACGAAAAGCGACAGGCGCTGGACGAAGAGGAGTACATCGCCCTGGCCTGCGAGGCGGAGGGGGGGCTTTTCACGTTCGGCGGACCGGCGGACAAGGTCTGCCAGGCCCCCTCGGCCGAGGCGCTGAGGCACCGGGGCGAGCTCTCCGGGCTGTGCCAGAGGCGTTGCGGGAGGGTGGTCGCGGTCCTGGGCTATTCCTGCCGGGGGGTGGACTATCTCACCACGCGGCTGGGGGATGCGGTCAAAGCCAGGCAGATCCGGAACCGTTTCACGACGGCCCTGGCCGGAGTGGCCAGGCGGGCCGGAGCCTTCCTGCTCAAAGAGACCGATGAGGGAGGGATCTTCTGGTTTGGGGAGAATTCCCGGGAGCTGTATGAGCGGTGGTACAAGGAGTCCTCCGGCGGAGAGGGGATCAAGCTCCGGCACTCCCTGGCCGTGGGGAAGGAGACGGGCATGGCGGCCCATGCGGAGAGCGGACGAATCGCCGTGGCCTGCGCCACGGAGATGCTCCTCTTCTCCGAGAAGTTTATCAAGGAGCACTTCCCGCTCTTCAGGGAATGGTTCAAGGAGACCCCGGAGTGGAAGGGTCTGCCCCAGGGCGTGCCCTACAACGCCCTCCCCGTGGAGCTGAAGCGACTGTTCCGGGTGGGGATCGGGCTGGTCAGCGGGCTGCCCGGGAAAGACCTGGCGTTCGGGACCAATGCCCTGGGGGATGCGGACCTTCTGGGGAGCGCGCTCTCGGATGCCGTGCTCCTGTCCAGGCTCCAGGGGATGGATGCCGAACAGGGCGTCCGGTCTTCGATCCTCGCCGACGAGAACACGGTGGTCAACCTCCTCCTGGGCCTGGAGCGGTTCACCTTGGAGGAGCACGGTAAAGTGTTGACGGCCGAGGCCGTGGGCGCGAAGCTCCGCCGGATCGGGTACTGCCTGTTCGGTCCCTCCGGCGGCGGAGCGCGGGTCCTCCTGACCGAAAAAGAGGAAACCTTGGAGGTGGACCCCCTGGGCGGGCTCAAGGCCAGGGGAGGGGAGAGGACGAAGGTGCTTTACCAGATCCAGCCGATCGAAACGCAGGCGAAGAAATAAAGGGAAGCGATGGGCCAGACAAGAAGACATCACTGGAAGGCCTGGGCGGCGGCTTTCGCGCTCCTCTCGCTTTCCGGGTGCGCCACGGTGATGGAGCGGGTGGGCCTCCTCAACTGCAAATATTCCCTGGAAAAAGTCAATCCGCGTCTGGAGATCACGGTCCCGGTGAGCCGGTCCGCGGTCGCGCTGGCTTTCGAGGTGAAGGTCACCAACCCCAACCCTTCCCGGGTGACCCTGGACCACCTGGCCTTCGACCTCCGGGTGAACGATACCCCGGTGGCCAGCGGGGACTCCCGGCAGCAGAAAAGCATCGAGGCCCAAAGCGAAGGGATGATCGAGATCGAGTCCCGGTTCACCTATGAGGCGTTGAAGGATGCCTTCCTCACGCTGGCCGAGAGCGTGCGTCGGGGGGAGGCGAAATACGAGATCAAGGGCACGGCCTTCTACGACACGGCCCTGGGCCCGTTTCAGCTTCCGGTGACGATAACGAAAGGCGAGGTGGGAGGAGGACGGTGAGATGAGGCAGATAAAGACCGAGAAGGCCCCGGCCGCCATCGGGCCGTACAGCCAGGGCATCCTTTCGGGGAGCCTGCTCTTTACGTCGGGGCAGATCCCCCTGGACCCGACCGCGGGCAGCCTGGTCAGCGGAGGAATCCAGTCCGAGACCAAGCAGGTCCTGGAAAACCTGAAGGCGGTTCTGGAGGCCGGCGGATCAGGCCTTAAGGACGTGGTCAAAACGACGGTCTATATGACGGACCTCTCGGAGTTCGCTCAGATGAACGAGGTGTACGGGATCTATTTTCCCGGCGAGCCTCCGGCCCGGAGCACGGTCGGAGTGGCTTCCCTTCCCCGGGGAGCGAGAGTGGAGATCGAGGCCGTCGCCGTGGTCCCCAAGCGGTGATGCGCCGCCTGTCCTGGCCCTTCCTCCTTTATCTTATTTTAACGTCGCCCTCCGGCCCGGTCTATGCCGGGGAGGACTTATCCCCAAAGGCCAGGCCCGACAGCACGGCCAGGGATTCGAAAACGGATGTGAAATCGCCTTTGAAGGCGGTTTTCTTCTCAGCGGTCTTCCCGGGCGGAGGGCAGATCTATACCCGAAGCTACTGGAGGGCAGCCGGCCTGGGATTGGCCGAGGCCGGTTTGGCCGGAGCCGCGATGGTCGAGGTCTGGCGGATGAACAAGGCTACGGACCAGGCGGAGGTCGACCGACATTTCGAGAAGCAGAGAAGCCTGTGGTGGTGGACGGCAGGGGTCGGTGCCTTCTCGATGGCGGATGCCTATGTGGACGCCCACCTGTACCGGTTCGATGAGCAGGGGGGGATGGCGATCCAGATCCAGCCCAAAGGATTGGAGTTCGTATGGGCTAAGGACTTCTGATCGACTTGACTTACCTTGCCGACTTTTGTATAATGTAGGTTCATCTCGCTTTCGAACATTTCCTTCCTCGTCAGGTGCTTTTCAGTCACTCGCCTTCTAAAGTCAAAAGGAGGACTTCATGAAACGGCTCCTGTTCATCCTTTTATTTTTTTCTGCAAGTGCTTTTGCCGAGAAGATACCCATTGCGGTGTACGGGGTAGAGCCGCAAGGGATAAACCCCTCCACGGCGGACATCATCGCGGACATCGTACGAAGCAAGCTTCGGGGCTGCGGCCGGTTCGACTTGATAGAAAAGTCCAAGATGGAGGAAATCCTGAAGCTCCAAGGCTTCCAGCAGACGGGTTGTTCGGAGGCGGAGTGTGCGGCCAAAGCCGGAAAGATCCTGAACGTAAAAAAGATGGTGGTGGGAGGCCTAGGAAAATTAGGCACGGCCTACCGGCTATCCTTACGGGTAGTGGACGTGGAGACGGCGGTGATCGAGGCCGAGGACGAGGAGAAGCAGGTGGTGAAAGAAGAGGACCTGGATCAGCTGGTGCCGCCCTTGGTGACCCGGCTGTGCCCTCGGATCAGAATGGCTGGAGTTACGCCCACAGAGACCGGCTCCATGACTGTGACCTCAACGCCCAGCGGAGCCAAGGTCTTTCTGGACGGGGAACTACGCGGGGAGACGCCCTTAGGCCTGTCCGATCTCCCGGCCGGCGGGCATCAGCTTGTAGTGACCAAGGATAGGTATTCCGACTACGTGGAGACAGTGGCCGTCTCTAAGGGGGAGAAGAAAATGATCTCCGTAAGTTTGAACCCTCAGGCCGGAAGCCTACGTATCTTTTCCAAGCCGGTGGGCGCTAACGTGCAGGTTGATGGAGAAAAGCGCGGAGTGACAAACAAAGATGGGCTCTTGGTTTCAGGGTTAAGTGCTGGGGAACATCAGGTGCGGTTCACCCGGGAGGGGTGCGAGGCCTACGGAACCTCGGGCCTGGTGGAACCGAATCTCGTGAAAGAAGTCCGAGCCTCCTTGGTAGTTCTGGAGGTGCCTGGGAAGAAAAACGCAGGGATGGCCTTCGCCTTATCTGCGCTGTTGCCCGGCTTAGGTCAGTACTACAATGGAGAGCCCCTCAAAGGCGTCATTCAAGAAGCGCTGTTCTTTGGCGGATTTGTTGTTGCGGCGTCAGCGGGCATCGGTGACCAGAAGATCTTTGACCCGGTCCGGAATGACTCCACGAACAAAACCACAACTACCGGCTATCTCCCCATGGGGCTTATTTTTAGTGAGGTGGGCTGGATGTGGTCTTGGATCGATGCCCCCCTCTCGGCGAATAGAATAAACAAACAGAAGCTCAAGGAGCTGAGAGAGGGACATCTCTTCGAATACCGAAGTGAACGTTACGCTCTGGGCGTGGACTTGGTCCCCCGAAGAAGAGGATTAGAGGCCAGAGCCAGCCTACATTTTTAGCAGATTACCCTGCGGACTTCTTCACTTTAAACGCGGTTGCGTAAACGCCTGGCTACTTTTTACTTTAAGACCCCTTGACAAAACCGGGAAATCCTGTTAAAGTTAAAAGGAAGAAAACAAGCCATCTTGGACAAAACGATGTCCGTCCTGTCTTCGGAGGGGACGGATGCTTTTCTCAGAGGTCCTTCAAAGGAGGTGATTTTTTAAAAGGAAGGTCGTTTCTTAAGGCAACGAACGTGCGCTGAAAAGCTGAACCCTTACACAGGAGGTTAAAAAGCGGTATGTTTAGGCGGTACTTCGCCATCGGAATCTCAATGGTGGCACTGGCGATCCTTATGCTTCTTCCTGGCCGGGCCCCGGCCCAGATCGAGGGGATCGTGGACCGGATCGCGGAGATGGGAGCGGAAGTGGACTGGACCGACATGGAGATCATCATCCGGGGCATCGGCGCCCCGCCCACCAACGTAAGCCCGGCCCAGAGGAGGCCCATGGCAATTCGGGCCGCCAAGGCCGATGCGCTGCGGAACCTGTTGGAGGTCACCAAGGGGGTTGAAGTCAGCTCCGAAACCACGGTGGAAAGCGCCATCGTAACCAGCGATGTCATCCGCACCAAGGTGAACGGGCTCGTGCAGGGCGCTCGGGTGGACCGGACGAAGTACATGTCCGATGGCTCGGTGGAGGTCTACCTTAAGATGCTCATGGACGGAGAGCTGATGGATGTCGTGATCCCGGATACGGAGTGGAAGGTTCCGAAGGTAGAGCCGGTGAGCACCGGAGGCACGCCGCCTCCGCCCCCTCCGCCTCCGCCTCCGCCCCCTCCGCCCAAGCCCGGGGAGCCCACGGGCCTGATCGTGGACTGCCGGGGACTCAAGGTCAAGCCGGCCCTGGCCCCGAACATCGTCTCGGAAACGGGCGAGAACCTGTACGGGACGGAGTTCCTTTCCGAAGAGATCGGGGACAAGGAAGGCATCGTCTGGTACTGCAAGTCCTTGGACCAGGCCAAGATCAACAAGGACCGCTTGGGCACAAACCCGATGATCGTGAGGGCGGTCAAAGCTCAGGGCAAGAACATGTGCGACGTGGTCGTTCCCAAGGACGCCGCGGACAAGCTGAAGGCCATCGGCCAGAATATGAGCTTTCTGGACGAGTGCAATGTCGCCTTCGTGATCGACTGAGAGCCATAGGGATGTTTTCATGGGAGAGTCCCGTCCCCGTGTTCAAGGGGGCGGGATTCTCCCTACAGATTGAGCAACCTTTGGGAGCGAAAGCATGAAGAGGTTTCTAATCTTTGGGCTGGTGTGCATGGCGCTGGCCGGCTGGTTCTCCTGGGCCGTTGCCCAGGACACCGAAACCACCGAGGCCACGGGCATCGGCTCGATCATCGGCGGCGACGTGGCCCACGCCCGGGATGATGCCATCAAGGACGCCAAGCGCAACTGCGTGGAGCAGGTCGTGAAGGTGATGGTGACCTCGATGACCGAGGTGAATATGGCCGTGGTCGTGGAGGACCGGATCAAGACCAACGCCGGGGGCTACATCAAGAGCCACCAGGTCTTGTCCGAGTCCAAGGGCGCGGACGGGCTGACCTACGAGGTCAAGCTGCGGGCCGTGGTCGAGAAGAGCGACATCAAGGACGACATCGGCGAGCTCCTGGCCAAAAAGGGCAACCCCCGGGTGATGGTGATGATGGAGGAGCAGAACATCGGGGAGAACTACTGGCACTGGGGGGTGGACCTGGCTGTGTCCGAGGCAGCCCTGGTGGAGAAGTTCCGCACCAAAGGCTTCCAGGTGGTGGACAAGACCCAGGCCATGAAGAAGATCACCCGCGAGGCCCTGGAGAGCGCCCTGGAGGGCGATGCCAAGGCGATGGTTGCTCAGGCCTTGAAATACGGGGCCGAGGTGCTGGTAGTGGGCAAGGCCTTTGCCCGCGAAGCCTCCAAGGCTTCGGAGATTTTGGGCGGGACCGGGATGACCTCCTGCCAGGCCACGGTCCAGGCCCGGGCCCTGAACGCGGACGACGCCAAGATTTTAGCATCCAAAACCCAGACAGCCCCGGCGGCGCATATCGACGCCACCACCGGGGGGACGTTGGCCCTGGAGAAGGCCGGGAACCTCCTGGGGGACTACCTGATCGAGCAGATCCTCAAGGGCTGGGCCTCGACCGCGACCACGGTGACGATGAACGTGCGCGGGGTGACGATCAACGACCGCACGGATTTCGAGAAGACCCTGGAGTTCGAGATCCGCGGGATCGAGGGCATCGACCAGCGGGACTTCTCGGGCGGTGTGGCCGAGATGGAGGTCAAGACCTGGCGGAACGCCAATGACCTGGCCCGCGAGATGAGCGCCAAGACCCTGGAGAAATTCACAATCAACGTCACCAGCACGACGGCGAACACCATCGCCCTGCGGGTGACCCGGAAAGGCAAGTAATCTAACACCAAACTACCGTACAAGGAGGGAGACGGAACATGAGGAAGTTCGTGGTGCTGTTGGCCTGCGTGATGATCGCTCTTCCCAGCCTGGTCCTGGCCCAGGACAAGGTCGGGGGCGGCCTGAAGAAGCGAGTGGCCGTAATGGATTTCGAGGACAAAACCGGGCACGGTTCCTGGCAGCTCGGGAGCGGGATGGCGGACAAGCTCGCCACGGCACTGGTCAAGTCCGGGCGCTTCATCGTGATCGAGCGGGAGCAATTGAAGAAGCTCATGCAGGAGCAGGCCCTGGGCATGACCGGTGCCGTCAGCGCCGGGACCGCGGCCACGGTCGGCCGCCTGGCCGGAGTGGAGCTCATGGTCACGGGCAGCGTGAATGAGTTCGGTCAGAAAGAGGGCAAGATCGGCGGTGGTGGCGGTGGAGGCAGGTTTGGCGGGCTCCGCGGGCTTTCTGTGGAGACCAAGACCGCTCGGGTGGGTTGCTCGGTCCGGCTGGTGAACACCTCCACGGGCGAGATCGTGGCCGCCGAGGACATCGCCGAGGAGGAGTCCAAAAAGGGCGTGGAGGTGAGCACCAACGACTTCGATTTCGCCAACACCTCGAACTTCGACAACACCCTGGCCGGCAAGGCGATGGGCAAGTCCATCGCCAAGGCCATCGACGTGATCGCCAAGGCCATGGATAAGCTGCCCTGGACCGGCCGGATCCTGAAGGACAACGGGGACGGCACGGTGCTCGTCCGCCCGGGGACCGACGGCGGGGTCAAGATCGGCGACACCTTCACGATTTACAGCTTGGGCGAGAAGATCACGGACCCCACGACCGGGGAGGAGCTCGGCCAGACCGAGAGCAAGGCCGGGACCGTCACCGTGACCGCGGTGCAGGAGAAGTTCTCCACGGCCAAGGTTGCAACGGGCAAGGGCTTCAAGGCCGGGGACGCTGTAAGGTTGCAGTAGCTCCTGCCGTAACTCTGAACGCAGGGAGGTTTGAATGAAACGATCCCGATGGATCGGGATAACCGTAGTGCTGGCCCTGGTGGCGGCGCTGCCCGGGGCCCGGATCGGGGCCAAGGGCACGTCCGTGGCCAAGGTCTCCTTTTTCCTGGGTGCCCTGAAGCTCCAGCCGGCCCAGGCCTCGAACTGGAAGAACGCGGTCCTGAACCAGCCGGTGTACACCGGCGAGAAGCTCAAGACCGAGGAGAAGGCTCGGGCCGAGATCATGCTCACTACCGGGAGCGTGATGCGGATGGATGAGAACTCCTCCCTGGACGTGTCCAACATGTCCGGGGGTGGGAAGAACGTCAAAAGCCAGACCAAGGTTTGGTCCGGCAAGGTCTGGGCCAACGTGAACAAGATGGCCAAGGGCTCTTCCTTCGGCTTGGAGTCCCCGACGGCCGTGGCCGCGGCCCGGGGAACGGTCTACCGGATGACCGTGGGTACGGACAGCACGACTCGGATCCGCGTGTATCAAGGCAAGATCGAGGTCAAATCCCCGGAAGTCAAGAAGGCCGGGGGCGGCACCGGCAGCGGGCTGAGCGAGGTCAAGGGCCCGTCCGAGGTCAAAGGGCCTTCCGAGGTCTCGATGCAACAGTGGACCGAGATCGTGGCCGAGCAGATGGAGATCGTGATCCAAGCCAATGGGCAACGGCTCCCGCCCACCCGGTTCGACTGGGCTGTGGATGCCCAGGAGGAGTGGGTGAAATGGAATCAGGAGCGCGACAAGCTGCTCAAGCGGTAAGGCCTTTACTCATCTTCCGGAGGGATTTCCCTCTCGGACAGGCGGACTTCCTTTCGCCGCAGAGGGACATCCCTCCACGGCAGAGGGAGGTCCGCCTTTCGCATCGGGGCTTCCCGCTGTGACAGAGGGGCTTCCCGCTCGGACACGGGGTTTCCCTCTCCGGCAGGGGGGCTTCCCTCTCCGGCAGGGGGGCTTCCCTCTCCGGCAGAGGGGCTTCCCTCTCCGACAGAGAGGCTTCCCGTTGCGACAGAGGGGTTCCCCAAATGACAGAGGGACTTCCCCCTGTGACAGAGGGAAGAGGGTCCGGGATAGGCGTAAGTCATTTTTAAACAAAGAGTTACCCAAGAAAGGAGGAGTCATGCCGCACTACTACATTCCGGCCCAGGATTCCTTGTTTGAGGCCTGGTTTGTGAACTACCTTCAATATGCGGCGGCCAATGCCGCGGCCCTGGGCTTGAGTCCCGCCTCCTAGAAGAAAGGCGCTTTGAACCATGGAAAATGTAGGGAAAGCTGAAAAAGGAAAGATGCTTGTCGTAGAAGTAAAGTTTTGGAGGCACAGAGGAGATAGGGATTTAAAGAAACATATAAAAGGAGCAGGTATTGTAGTAGTCAAAAGAAACAAATATCATGGCATTAAAAGGAAGGAAACGATTTTCTTTAACTCGCTCAACGATGTGCCCAATGCTATTGAAAAAGCCCTAATAAGGCATGAGGTTGTAATCCACTTACAGACGAAACGGACGAATTAGTACAAAGAGGGCCGCATGCGGGCAGCCCTGGAAAACCGAAACAACAAACCGAGAGTGGGCGGGGCTTCGCCCCACCCCTAAGGAAGGAGAGGAGATGATACGTCGAATGATGCTGTTGATGGCCGCACTCCTAGTTATGAATGGAGTGCTGACGGCAAAGACAAAGGTCTCTTCGGCTGTGCCAGCCCGGGTTGGAGGGGTTGTTGCCTTTCGAGATGGCAACGATGTGGTTGCTTACTTTTCTCTATACGACAAGAACGACCGTGAAATAGGTGCCAACGGGGCTGTAAACATCACCCTTCGGCTGATTTTTGATAATGCTCCAGAAATGTACGTGGACTGTGCGCAGCTTTGTAGGGATAGGATAGTGAAAGCCAAAGAATTTCAGCAAAAAATGGTCGGTTCCGGCATTTTTCGATCGTCCCGAAAAATCCTCATCGAGCGAAGAAAGTGGGATGAGGTAAAGCAGTCAGGAGACTATGAGGTAGAACTGGGGATGGAGGACATGTACATTAAGAACCGACTGAAAAACGGCTGGTCGATGCGGGTGATCATTGAATTTGTGTCCAACGGACAAATATTAACCAACTTTAGTAATGTTGATTGGTAGGATTAAGGCAACAATAGACAGCGAACATCGCCTTTTTCAATGAATCTTGTGATTCAGACTTTAGGATAAATGGAAGATTTCCGTCTTGATTCCTGGCCCATGCTCCTGGGCTTCCTCTGGCCGGCCTTGGGCTGGCTCCTGAGTCTCCTGTTTTACGGCTTCGTCGCGGCCCTGGGGTTTCTGGGGCACAAACACACGGCGAGCAGAGGCTGGGTGTTCTTGGGGTTCGGAGCCGCAACCGCTTTCGTGGCGACGCTCCCGACCGTCTTTCCCTTTATGATGATGTTCGCAGCCTCCATGTCGCATTACATAGGACTTCTGTCCGTCGCGCTGGGGGTCCTTGGGCTCTTGAAGCTCGTCGCCGGCATCCTCTTCGCCATCGGCCTATTAATTCTATTGAAAGAACACAAGGGCCTCTTTAGGAAGACAACGTGAATCCTGAAATCAAAAATCACATAGCCCTCGGCCTAATTGCTGTCCTCTTTTTAGCCCTTCTGTTCGCCGTCAAGAGCGTTCTGACGCCGTTCGCAATCATCCTGCTCTTGTTCCTCTTCGGCTGGCCGCTGCGGAACGCGGCCGGGGTGCGCTCGCTCCTCTGGGCCGGGGGGATCGCCTTTCTGCTCTGGTTCCTCCACACGGCCCGCATGGTCCTGGCCCCGTTCGTGCTCGGCGCGCTCCTGGCCTATCTCCTGAACCCGCTCGTGGAGCTGCTGGTGCGCTGGAGGATCCGGCGGGGACTGGCGATCTTCTTCTGGATTGTGGTCATCCTCGGGGCCTTGGGCCTCCTCCTCTCTTGGGTCCTCCCCGTTCTCTTCGCTCAAGTCAGCCTCCTCATCTCCAAGATCCCGCACTACTTCGAGGTCGTCAAGGAGAAGGTTGCCTTTCTTCTGGCGCGGTTCAACGTGCCGGTGGACCGGGACCAGCTCATCCAGGAGGCCCTGAAGCGCTGGGAGATGATCCTGGGCAAGGTCTTCACCGGCCTCTCCACGGTGGGGAAGGGGATCGGGTTCCTGCTCTCGGTGATCTCCTTCCTGATCATCACCCCCATCGTGACCCTCCTCTTCCTCGGAGAATGGCCCAGGTTCAAGGCCGGAACTCTGAAACTCATTCCCGAGAGATACCGGAAAAACTCGGTCTCGCTGTATCACGAGACCGACGGCATCGTGGGCCGCTACATCCGGGGCCAGCTCACGGTCTGTGCCTTGGACGCGGTCCTGATGAGCGCGTCGCTATCTTTGCTCAAAATAGACTACTCCTTGCTCTTGGGCTTGTGGGCCGGAGTCTTCCAGGCGATTCCGAACATCGGGTTCGTGGTCGGGCTGGCTCCGGCCTTGATCGTGGCGGCCTTTGCACCTCAGCCTCTGTTCGCCATGCTAAAGGTCTTGGGAGCCTTCGTGGTCGTGAACCTCATCGAGGGGAACCTGACGACCCCCCGGATCATGGGAAAGTCCCTGGGCTTGCATCCCCTGTGGGTGATGCTGGGATTGATGCTCGGGGCCCTGTTCTTCGGGGTCGTGGGCCTCCTGGTCGCCACCCCGGTCGTGGCCGTCCTCAAGGTTCTGTTCGGGAAGGTCCAGGGGCGATACCAGAATTCAGAGCTCTACAAGGGGAAACCCTCACCGCCGGTTTCGTAGTTTTGCAGGCACATAGCTTGGGTTTGCCTTCTGCCTTTCAGCAGTAATCCGAGTCAGCTCTAATTCTCAGCCGTTCCTTGTGAAACCGGGAACGCCCACTATATATTGTGGTCTGGAAACAAAGGGGCATGGGGAGGGCGTGGAATGGGCGTGATGTGGGCGTGATGTGGGCGGAAACCCCTCCCGGATTTCGGAGCTTTTGCGGCCCTCTCCCTCCTGGGGGAGGTTTTAGTTAAACAGGCGTAACTAAGCTTTGTCGGCCTTCCTTACGAGACGAACCTGAGGGGACCACAATATACAGGGATCATCGCTTTCAAAAAACAGTCCAGGGGAGAACAACCTCTCCCCTGGACTCATGCTATTTTGGTGTCCCCAACGGGAATTGAACCCGTGCTACCACCTTGAAAGAGTGGTGACCTAACCGCTAGTCGATGGGGACTTCTTAGGGCTGCTTGGCGTGGCTGTGGATGTAGAGCTTGCGGAACTGCTCGTTGTCCACGATGGCCTTGTTGATCAAGAAATACGTCTCCAGGTTCTCATTCGTGGAGAGGATCCGGCCGCAGAGGATCTCGGAGAGGGCCAGGAGAAACCGCACCGAGAGCTTGGGCTGCTCCTCGAGGAGCTCGTGGAAGCGGCTCCGGCTCAGGGCGTAGAGCTCGCAGGCCGAGCGGGTCGTAGCCGTGGCCGAGCGCGGACGCTCGGTGATCAGGGCCATCTCCCCGAAGAAAGAGTTCTCCGGAAGGTCAGCCAGCACCAGCTTGGCGTTGTTCCGCTCGATGGAGACCTCCACCGAGCCCTTGGTGATGAGGAACATCTCGTCGCCCGGGGTCCGCTCCTTGAAGACCACGGCTCCGGCGGCGTACTCCCGCCGGTCCAGCTTGCCCTCGAAGAGCTGGAGCTCCTCCGGGCTCAGGTACTTCATCAGTTGAATGCGTTTCAGGGTCTCTTCGATGGCCATCCTTTTCTCTCCTGGGTTTTTAGAGGCATGACGTTGAGCGCTCGATGGTCACTCAGGCACTGGTGAGCCAGTTGGGAATCGAACCCAAGACTCCCGCCTTAAAAGGGCGGTGCTCTACCTACTGAGCTACTGGCCCCTGTCGTCCGTCGCGTCCGGGCCGTGGATTAAAGCTATTTCGTTATCTGGTCGACGATCAGGTAGATCGAGGTCAGCTCGAAGGCCACCCGGGTCACGTCCTTGACCACGTTCCACCAGTTGACCTCCCCTTTCCGGGGTGCCCAGATGATGTCCCCGGGTTCGAGCTCCCCGGCCCCCTTAGGGAGGAGCCTCTGCCCGTTGGGCTTGATCACCCTCATCCCCCGGGCGTTGGCATTCCAGGCCAGGCCTCCGGCCTGTTTGATGTAGTACTCCAGAGCTGCCCCCTGTTTGAAGACCACGCTCCCTGGGCGGTTGAAGCGTCCGGTCAGGGCCACGGTCTCCACCCGTTTGGGAATGTAGATCTTGTCCCCGTCCTTGAGCCCGATGTCCTGTTTGGGGTCCCGCCTCATCCAGAGCTTGGCGAAGTCGATGATGACCGCGTCCGGTGGCTCCTGCTCGATCTTGATCTGGTAGTACTCCCGTTCGCTCTCCGTGCGGTCCTTCTCCGGGATCCGCTGGATCCGGATCAGTTCCTTGTCCTCGATGACGCTGATCGTCGGACGGACGAACTTTCCCTGCTTGAGGTCTGCTTTGTCCGAGAATCCTCCGGCCCGCTTAAGCAGGGAAGACAGGGGCTCGCCCTCAACGATGGCGTAGACCCCGGGATACCGGACCTCCCCCTCGATCGTGGCGAAGTAGGCCTTCTTCTTGCCGGCCTGAAACCAGGGGGCCGCGAAGATGAGGATTTCCTCCTCCCCGAACATCACGGGATTGACCTCCGGGGCTTTCTTGTCCCGGCAATCCAGGTAAGTCAGAAGGCGCTCCCCGTTGGAAAGCCGGCGGTTAAGCTGAACCTTCTCCAGATAGGCTGCCGCGGTGAAACCCCCGGCCAGGTCCACCACATCGCAGAGCCGCTCCCCGCCTTTGAGCTCGAAGATGGCTGGTCGCTTCACCTCCCCGTAGACCGCCACGCTTTTGCCCGAGAGAGGCACGAAGACCACATCTCCGGATTCGAGATATAGGTCCTGGCTCCGGTCACCCCGTGCCAGTAGCCCGTACAGGTCGGCCTCGGCCGTGTCCCCTGCGGAGTGGCGGATCCGGATGTGGCGGAGAGAGGCCTTCTCCGTGGGCCCGCCCGCGACCGTCATGACCTGCGAGAGAGTGGCTAAAGCGCTGACCACGTATCGGCCCGGCTTTTTCACCTCGCCGGAAAGCCAGACCGGGATCTGCCGGGGACGGAGCAGGTTGCACTCTACCTCTACGTCCCGATAATACCTGTGGACCACGGAGTCCATCTCGGCCTGAAACTGGGAAAGGGTTAACCCCGCCGCCTTGACCAGCCCCAGGTTGCGAAGGAAGAGGGTCCCTTCGACTCCGACGGTCCCGGACAGGGTCACCTGGGTCCGGCCCCAGATATAGATCCCCACGACATCCCCGGAGCCCAGCCGGTAGTCCTCTCGGTAATCAGGGATCGAGGAGGTTTCCGGCACCTTGATCTGCGCCGCGGCCCGAAAATGGTCGTACCCGAACGGCGCAAGTACTTCCTGTGAGGGAGTGCCTGCCCCGCTCCCCACGGGAGGGACCTCAAGGCCTGGAGGAATGTCCGGTGTGGTCGCGGTGAGTTTGGGCGCCTCCTCTATCACCCCCTCTTCCTGGGCGACGGCCGAAGGGACCAGGGAACAAAGCAAAGCTACGCCCACCATCCCGGAAAGCCAGCGTCCAAATCCTGTGTTCATCTCTATAGTCTCCGAGCGGTAACAAAACTTCCTAGCTCATCCAAGATATAGAATGATAACAGGTTCCGAGAAATTTGTCAACCCGTTTTTTGAAAAAAACGCAGAAATGCCCTCCTTGACTCCGAGGAGGAGGTTATGGTATCCTTAAAAAATCCAAGGAAACCCCCTTTGATAAGGAAAACGATAATGACACTTCGTTCGGCCGTTCTTTGGCTTCTTAGCACCCTTCTCTGGCTTTCCGCCGGCGGGGACCTTCAGGCCCAAGAGGTTCGTGAAACCGTCCTTCCCAACGGCCTCAAGGTCCTGACCAAGGAGGTCCATGCCGCCCCGGTGGTCGCCACGTTCCTCTGGTTCCGGGTGGGCTCCCGGAACGAGAACGTGGGCATGACCGGCATCTCTCACCAGATCGAGCACCTGATGTTCAAAGGCACCCGGCGGCTCAAGACCCTGGACATCGACCGGCTGATCACCCGGGCCGGGGGGGACAACAACGCCTTTACCAGCCAGGATTTCACGGCCTATTACATCGAGTTGCCTCGGGATAAGCTCGAAGTGGCGCTCCAGATCGAAGCCGACCGCATGACGGGCAGCCGGATGTCTCCCGAGGATCTGGCCAAGGAGAAGAACGTGGTCCTCTCCGAGCTGGAGGGGAATGAGAACAACCCCCAGTCCGTCCTGGACGATATGGTTCAGGGCGCGGCGTTTATGGCCCATCCCTATCGCTGGCCGATCATCGGCTTCAAGAGCGATGTCCAGAGCTTCACCCCGGAGAAGGTCCGCTCCTATTACCGGACTTACTACCAGCCCAACAACGCCACCCTGGCGATTGCCGGGGACTTCTCGACCGAGGAGGTCCTAACCAGGGTCAGAGCCCTGTTCGGCAGGATTCCCCGGGCTCCGGATCCGCCAGAGGTCGTGACCGAGGAGCCTCTCCAGCGGGGGGAGCGGCGGGTGGTGGTCAAAAAGGAGGGGCAGACCCACTACCTCGAAGCGGAGTACCACGTCTCGCCCTTTCGGGGGAAGGACAGCAATGCCCTGGACGTGCTGGATGCCGTGCTCACCGGGGGGAAAAGCTCCCGGCTCTACAAGGCCCTGGTAGAGTCCGGGCTGGCCGTCTCGGTGGACTCCTACCTGCCCAAGAGCCATGACCCGGGCTGGTATGGGCTCTATGTGACGGTCCGGTCGGGCGTGGATCCCGACACCGTAGAGAATATCCTCTTCTCCGAGATCGGGAAGGTCCAGCGCGACACCCTCGATGATCGGGAGCTCCAAAAGGCCGTGAATCAGACCAAGGCGCAGTTCATCTATGCCAAGGACAACGTCTCCTCCCAGGCTTACTACCTCGGTTATTTCGAGACGGTTGCCTCCTACAAGCTTCTGGATACTTATGTGGATGGGCTCAAGGCCGTGACCAAGGCCGACATCCGGCGGGTGGCCAACCAGTATCTCATCCCGGACAACCGCACGGTGGGGATCTTCGAGCCCATTCCCCCCAAGCCCGGGCAGGCCCTGCCTCCCTCCCAGCCCGCGATCGGCCCCCGGCACTACAAGCCCCCGCAGGGGATTTTGGATTTTAGATTTTGGAATTCGGATTTAAACATTCCAAAATCCAAAGCCTGCCCTGAGCGGAGCGAATGGGTCCCAAATCCAAAATTGTCACCGGCCCGCACCGAACGCATCGTACTGCCCAACGGCCTGGTCCTCGTCGTGCGCGAGAACCACGCCAACCCCACGGTGGGGATATCCGGCAACCTGAAAGCCGGGGGGATGTACAACCCCAAGGACCGGATGGGCCTGGCTTCGTTCACGGCCGAGATGCTGGCCCGGGGAACGACGACCCAGACCAGCCAGCAGATCGCCGAGGAGCTGGACTTCATCGGAGCTCGCCTCTCCGCCTCGGCCGGGATCGAGGCTGCCAACTTCCAGGCCTATTGCCTGTCAGAGAACTTCGAGCAGGTCTTCTCCCTCCTCGCTGACCTCCTGCGCCGTCCCTCGTTTCCGGAGGGCGAGGTCGCCAAGCTGCGGGGAGAGTTCGAGACCGGGATCAAAGAGGAGAACGACGATCTCTGGAACGTGAGCCGGAGGGAATTGAACAACGCTCTGTTCCCGGAGGGACATCCCTATCACCAGACCCCGCGCGGAACCCTGGAGAGCGTGGGGGCCATCACCCGGCAGGACGCGCTGGGGTTTTACCAAACCCATTACCGTCCGGATACCATGATCCTGATCGTGGTGGGGGACGTGACCGTGGAGCAGGTGCAGAAGCAGTGCCAGGCCCTGTTCGGGGACTGGTCCGCGGCGGGAAAGGCTCCCGCCTACCGCATCCCGTCCGTTCCCCTGGCCGAGAAACCCGAACGCAAGGTCGTGCCGATGATGGACAAGTCCGAGGCCATCGTCCGGATGGGGCACGCGGGCATCGCCCGGAGCGACCCGGACTACTACCCCTGCGAGGTCATGAACTTCATCCTGGGCAGCGGCTCCTTCACCTCTCGCCTGATGGCCGACCTCAGGGACAAACAGGGCCTCACCTACGGGGCCTATTCCTATTTCCTGGCCACCCAGGGCGCCGGCCCCTTCGGCATCGTGATGCAGGTGAACCCCAAGGATGTGGACCGGGCCGTGTCCGCGACCCGGGCCGATCTCGAGGAGTTCATCGCCAAGGGCATTACCGAGCAGGAGCTGAAGGGGGCCAAGGACTACCTCATCGGCAACCTGCCCCTGTCCCTGGAATCCAATTCCGGCATCGCCCAGATGCTCTTAGAGACCGAGTTCTATCATCTCGGCCTGGACTACGTGGAAAGATATCCCGCCCTCATCCGCGCCGTGACCCGGGAGGATGTCCAGAACATGGCCCGGAACCACCTCCACCCTGACCGTCTCGCCACCGTGATCGCGGGGCCGTATAAACCCTGAAAAGACAGGGGATAGGGAGAAAAAGGAAGAGGCCCCGAAAAACGGGGCCTCTTCCTTTTTCCTCTTATACCGGCTTTCCTATCGCGGAAGCGACCGCTCCAGCCGGAAACTCCCCTCCTTGAGATCCAGGATGACATGCAGGGCCTCCTGGTCCACTTTCTTGGCCCAGCTCGCCCGGACCACATCGCCCTCGTAGAACTCCAGGCTCCCGGCCTCCCCGGACCTGGCTAGGAAGATCTTACCGTTCCACCCCCCGGCCGAGAACAGATCCACAAGGGAGAGGATGGAGACCTTGGACAGGTCTCCGTCGATCACGGGGTCGGTCTCGGCCAGGAGGGCCTTGGTCTGCTCGGCGTCCACCAGGCGCTCGTTCACGGCCCGCAGGAGGTCGCTCCGGCGGCAGGGCTTGGCGAGGTAGCGCTGGCAGCCCAGGATAAGTCCCTTGGCCCGGTCCCCGGTCCCGCCCTTGGCCGTGAGGAAGATGAACGGGATGCCCCGGGTCCTGGGGTTCTTCTTGACCTTCTCGCAGAACTCGTACCCGTCCATGCCCGGCATCATGATGTCCGAGACGATGAGGTCCGGGAATCCGCTCGGGCCCCAGTCCGTCCCGGTGAGGATCTTCGTCAGGGCCTCCTTGCCGTTCTTGGCCGTGGCCACGTCGTATCCCGCTCCCTTCAGGGTCAGGGAGATGATGTCGAGAACACTGGGGTCGTCGTCCACCAGCAGGATGCTGGCCGGGTTTTTGACTTTGTCTTCCATAGTCGCTTAAACGAAATAGTATACCGGAAATCAGGGCCCGGAATCAAGGGCCCGGGCCAGGTTACTTCAGAACTCCCAGGACAGGCCGGCCGTGGGCAGGAAGGGCAGCTGGTAGTAAGGCTCCTCCCTGGAATAATCCCGGTTCCACTGATAACCGCCCACGTTCTTGTGGGCATAGAGGTTGAAGATCTCCAGGTATCCGGCCATCGCGAGGCCCTTGAAATGGAACTTCCGGTCCAGACGCAAGTCCAGGCGGTGGTACCCGGGCAGACGCTCGGAGTTCTTCCCTCCCGGGATTCCCTCCCAGTACCCGGTGGTGTCACCCGGAGCATAGGGGATGAAGACCCGTCCCACGATCGGGGTGTAAGGCTGGCCGCTGGCGAGCTTCCACTTCAGCCCGAGCTGGGTCCGCTCAGAGAACTTGTAGTTAGCTATCAGGGTCAGGATGTGCGGCTGGTCGTACATGTAGTTGTATTCCGGTAACCCGGACCGGTCCCTCCGGCGGGCCGTGGACAAGGCATAGGAGGCCCAGCCCGAGAACCGGGAGCGGTTGGTGGGCTTCTTCTCCAGCAGGAACTCCAGCCCGTAGTTGCGGCCCGAGCCGTTGTTGGTATAAAACTTCAGGGTATCGTCCACGGTAAGGTCCCAGAGCTTCTTGGCGTAGCCCTCCAGGCGCAGGTCCCAGTTCTCATTCAGGTTTCGGTCCACGCCGAGGATGAAATGCTCAGCCCCTTCGGGGATCAGATTCGGGTTGCCATACCCGGGCGTCAGCTTCTCCCCGCTGGGAAACTGATAGTAATACCCCCAGGCCCCTCTCCAGGTGGTCAGGGGATCCGCGCGAAAGGCCAGGGACATCCTTGGGCCGAGGGCCCAATCCCCGTTGTAGGCCAGGTACTGGCCCTGGACCCCGTAGGTCAGGGTGGTCTTATCCCCGAACGACCAGGCGTCTTGGAGGTAGCCGATGCCGTAGCGGGACTTCATCAGGGCCACGCTCTTGAACACACGGGTGGTATCGGCCCGTTCCCCCTCGCGCTCCGGGGCGCGGGCCATGAAAAAGTCCACCGGGGCCTTGAAGCGGCCGACGTTCGCACCGGCCTTGACCTCGTGGCCGGAGCCCAGGAGGAAGGTCAGTTCCTCCCAGGCGGAGTCGAAGGTGGTCTCCTCGTGGATGTACCAGTGCTGGAGGTCGAAGCGCAGGAGGTCGTAGTAGCGCCCGACGTTCAGCTCGGAATAGGCCCGGGGGGAGAACATCCACTTCCAGTTCGCCCCGGCCGTGGCGAAGCGGTAGCGCCAGGTGATGCTGACCGTCGGCCCCAGGATGGAGTCGGGGTCGTCGAAGGTGGCCTTGATGACCTCGTCCGAGGACAGGGCGTTGGCGACCAGCTTGTGGTTCGGGGCCGGCTCCCAGGAGAAATGGCCCTGCAGGTCCGAGAACTTGGGGTAGGTGTAGAACCCGGGGACCTTCAGGGCCTTCATGACGACATCGAAGTAGCTTCGTCGCCCGGAGACGACCCAGGAGGCTTTCTTCCCGAGCGGACCCTCAGCCTGGAGGCTGGCCATTACCGCCGAGGCCTCGGCTTTTCCCTTGAGGTGTTCCCGGTTCCCGTCCCGGTTGGTGATGTCCAGGACCGAGGAGATGGCGTTTCCGTAGCGGGGGGGGAAGCCCCCAGCGTACAGCGCGACATCCTGAACGATGTCGGAGTTGAAGGCCGTGACCAGGCCCCCGAAGTGATACGGAAAGGGGACCCAGATCTTGTCCAGGAGCACGAGGTTGTCCTCCGGCGCCCCGCCCCGGATGGAGAGCCGGCTGGAGAAGTCCGAGACGTTGGAGATTCCGGGAAAGGCCGAGACGGCGCGGAAGATGTCCCCCTCGGCCCCGGGGACCTGCTTCAGCAATTCGCGGGTGACGAGGTGGGCCGAGGGCACGGCCATCTCCCTGGGCACGGGCTTCTTCCCCTGGACCACGACGCCCTTCAGGTCGTAGACCTTGCCTTCGAGAAGGACTTCCATGGTCGCGGACGCGCCCAGGGCCACGACCACGCTGCGCAGGGTTTTGTCCTTGTACCCGAGCATGCGGACCTGGACGCTGTAGGTACCGGGCGGGATGCCTTGAATAGAGAAGGCTCCGGCCTTGTCCGTGACGGCGCCGAGTTTGGTCCCGACCACCGAGACGTTGACCCCTTCCAGGGGGGTATGCCCCCGGACCTCCAGAACCCGGCCCGTGATGCCGCCCACGGGGGAGGCCCAGAGGACATTCGTTCCAAAGAGGCAGGCGATGAGGGCCAGCGCAAAGGGTAGAGGCTTCATTCAGGTTAATTATACAATCTCGTGTGGAGGATTGTCAAACCCAGCCTGGTCATCAGAGTGGTAGGAGAGAAATTAAGGTAGATCACTTTTATCCAAAATCGTCAATCAAAAAACTTGTCTCGAGGGTAGTGAAGGACCTAAAAGAAAAGGCGGCCTTGAGCCACCATTTAGTTTGTGGGAGTTTCGGGAAGGGCTACTGCTTATTGTGGTTGAAGGAGAATTTTCAGAAATCTTCGGTTCAAAAAACGGGAAATTGGGAGGGGAGGGCGTGAATACGGCGTGAATACCGCGTGAATACCTCGGAAACCCTCCCGGATTTCGTAGGCCTTTCGGCCCTCCCCCTTGGAGGGAGGGTTTTACGTGTAGGACACGTAACTATTCTTTGCCGGGGCTACTTATGCGAAAAAGTGGAAAAAGGCCCCTTATCCGGGGTGGGTTAAAAGGATGAGGTGTTTTGGTTGTACCCATCCTGAATTCTAAATGCTCGATGCATCCTTTAATGCTCTGCTAAAGGCTCTTCAGGATCTCCTGGGTAGTGGCCACGTGGGCGAAGCCGTAGGCCAGGGTCTTTAACGTAGCGAGGTGGAGGTCCTCCTGGCAGGAGCCGGTGGCGTCGGCCAGGAAGAACACCCGATGGTCCCTCATGTAGGCGTCCCGGGCCGTGGTCTCGCAGCAGCAGTTGGTCATGACCCCGGTGATGACCAGGTCCTGCACACCCAGGCAGCGCAGGACGGTCTCCAGGTCGGTGTTGTAAAACGCGCTGTAGCGATTCTTCTTCACCACTTTCTCGGTCGGCCGGGGAGCCAGCCGGGGATGGATTTCAGCCTCTGGGGTCCCCTCCATGCACATTCCCTTCCACCACCAGGTTAGAATCCCGCCGTCCAGCTTCTCATCCTGGTGAACGTGGGTGGTGAAGATGACCGGGCGCCTGGCCCTGCGGAAGGCCGCAATCAGGCGCTCCACGTTGGAGAGAATCGCCACGCCGCCCTCGGTGAAGCCCGGGGCCTTTTCCACCAGAAAGAACTTCTGCATGTCGATCACCAGGAGCGCTGCGGATTTCTTCTCCAGCTTCAGGGAATGCGTGTTGTAAGGGGCGACGGCCTTGAGCCAGGACTTGGTCTTGGCTTTAAGATTCCTCTCGGTCACGTAGGGCATAAGGCTCCTTTCCTCGGTAATGACGGTTGAAACAGCGGAATCGGTGGAAAAGAAAAAGGCAGGGCCCAAGCCTGGGTGGCGCCTCGCCTTTTTCATGGCTTTGGCTAAGATTGTAGCAAACCCGGGCCGGCTCTGTCAAGGGGTCTTGACACGGGCCTCTGAATATGTTAGTATTTCAAGCGTTATATGGAAGAGTTAAAGTAGAATTATGAAGCCGGTCGTGGTCATCTGCGGCAGGCCGAACGTGGGCAAGTCCACCCTGTTCAACCGCATCATCGGCAAGCGCATGGCGATCGTGGACGATGTGCCGGGCGTGACCCGGGACCGGAACTACGCCGAGGCCACCTGGCACCGCCGGGACTTCTATCTCGTGGACACGGGGGGTCTCCTGCCGGAGTCCACCGAGGCCATCCCCAAGGCCGTGGCGGTCCAGGTGGAAATCGCTCTCACCGAGGCCGACGTAGTGCTGTTCATGGTGGACGCCAAGGAGGGCAAAACCCCGGTGGACGAGGAGATCGCTTCCAAGCTCCGCCGGGTGCGGAAGAAGGTTTTCCTGGTCGTGAACAAGGTGGATAACACGCGGGACGAGCCCCTCCTGCACGAGTTCCACTCCCTGGGCCTGGGCGAGCCCTACGGGGTCGCGGCCCAGACCGGAAGGGACGTGGCCGAGCTCTTGGACGATGTGGCCAGCTCCCTGCCCAAGGTCAGCGAGGAAAAGGAGGAGGAAGACCTCCTGCGGGTCGCCATCCTGGGAAGGCCCAATGTGGGCAAATCCTCCCTGGTGAACGCCATCCTCGGGCAGGAGCGGCACATCGTGGATAAGGTCCCGGGGACCACCCGGGACGCCATCGACTCGCCCTTCGCTTATCAGGGAAGAAAGCTCATCCTGATAGACACCGCGGGCCTCAGGAAGCGCAGCAAGGTCCATGAAGCCCTGGAGTTCTACACCACCCTGCGCACGATGCGGGCCGTGGAGCGCTGCCAGGTCGCCGTGGTTCTCCTGGACGGGGAGGAGGGGTTCGGGATACAGGACCTGCGGGTCGCGACCCATGCCCACCAGGCCTTCCGGGGACTGGTGTTCGCGATCACCAAGTGGGACCTCGTGCCTCCGGCGGAGAGGGACAGGGATAAATACAAGCAGGGGTTCATCCAGCGCGCACCGTCTTTCGCCTACGCCCCGGTGGTGATCACCTCGGCGGTGACCAAGACGGGGATCAAGGAGCTGCTCGACAAGATCATCCAGGTCCAGGAGGCCTGGTCGCGCACCTTTACCGACGAGGAGCTGGGGCAGGCCCTGGAAGCGGCCGTGGAGCTGAACAATCCGCCTGCGCCCAGGGGGAAGTGGATCAATTTCAAGGGCATCCAGCAGAAGTCCATGCGCCCGCCCTTCTTCACGATCTCGGCCACCCACGCCGCCTTGATCCCGGACAACTACCGCAAGTACCTCATCAGCCAACTCGCGGAGCGCATGGGCCTGGAAGGGGTCCGGATCAAGGTGCAGTTCGAGTTTATGGGAAGAAAGAAGAGGCGATGATTCCGGCCGTCCTGTTCGCCGCGAGCTTTCTGTACGGGGCGATCCCGTTCAGCTTCCTCCTCGGGAAGTGGTTTTACAAGACCGACATCCGCACCCTGGGAAGCAGGAACCCCGGGTCCACCAACCTGTTCCGCGTACTCGGGCCCAGGGCCGGGATACCGGGCTTCCTCCTGGACATGACGCGGGGACTCATTCCGGTCCTGGTCGCAAGGTGGGTTTCGCACAATCCCTACCTCTGGCTGGGGGCAGGGGTTTCAGCCCTCCTGGGAAACGTGTTCACCCCTTTCCTCGGATTCAAGGGAGGCAAAGGAGTGGCGGCTTCCCTGGGGGTCTTCCTGGCCATGACGCCTGTCCCTGCCCTGGCGGCCTTCCTGGTCTGGGCCCTTTCCTTTGCGGCCACGCGTTACGTGTCCCTTTCCTCCATTCTGGCGGCTTTCGCCTTTCCATTCGCGGTCTGGGCCTGGGGCTGGCTGGCGGGGTCACCCTCGCTGGTACTGCTCGGGGTGAGCGTCCTCGTTTCCCTGGTGATCATCCTCAGACATCAGGCGAACATCCGGCGCCTACTCGCCGGCCAGGAGAAGAAATTGGAGCTGAAAGGGGGTGCGAAGACATGAGCCGTATCGCGGTGCTGGGCGGTGGGAACTGGGGGACGACCCTAGCCCTGCACTTGCTGCAGAACAGGCACGAGGTCGGGCTCTGGGAGTTCTTCCCGGAGCTGGCCGGGGCCATGAAGCGTGATCGGGAGAACAAGAGATACCTGCCGGGCGTTCCGCTTCCCGCGACCCTCAGGGTCTCCGCCGACCTCGGGGAGATCGCCCGGGATGCCGAGGTCCTTCTCTTCGTGGTCCCCTCCCACTTCCTTCGCGAGCTGCTCTGGGGATTGAAGGAGGTTGGGCTCAGGGCGGGGCTCGCCGTAAGCGCGATCAAGGGGTTGGAGGCCGACTCCCACAAGCGCATGTCCGAAGTGGTTGGGGAGGAGCTTCCTCAGTTTGCAAAGGAGGTCGTCGCCCTCTCCGGGCCTTCCCTGGCCCTGGAGGTCGCGCGCGGAGTCCCCACCGCGGTCGTCGCAGCTTGCGAGGATGAGGAGAAGGCCAGGCTCGCCCAAAAGGCTTTCTTCGGCCCCAGGTTCCGGGTCTATACCTCCCCGGACATTGCCGGCGTGGAGTTGGGCGGGGCCCTGAAGAACGTCATCGCCATCGCGGCCGGGATCTCGGACGGCCTGGGCTTCGGGGACAACGCCCGCGGCGCGCTCCTGACCCGGGGCTTGGCCGAGATGACCCGCTTGGGCACGGCCCTGGGCGCGAGGCCCGAGACCTTCTCCGGGCTCTCCGGGATGGGCGACCTGATCACGACCTGCTCTTCCAAGCTTTCCCGCAATCATCAAGTGGGCATGGCCATCGCCCAGGGCAAGAAGCTGGAAGCCGTCCTGAAGGAGATGGTGATGGTGGCCGAAGGGGTCAAAACCACGACAGCCGCCAACCAGCTTGCACGGCTACACGGTGTGGAAATGCCCATCGCCGATCAGATGCAGGCCATCCTGTTCGAGGGCAAGGACCCCAGAGAAGGGGTGATGGCCCTGATGCAGAGGGAGCCCAAGGCCGAAGCTCGGTAAGTACGTGATTTGAAAGGATTCCTGTTTTTCGATCCTCTCAAAGGGCTGGATTTCATCGTGCACGGGTTCAGCACCAAGCCCCAGGGATTCGGGTCTGCAGAGGAGGCCCTGAACGGTCTGGGATTAAAAGGAATGGCCTCCGTGGCGCCGAAGCAGGTTCACGGGACGGATTTCGTGGTCGTCAAAGACGAAAGGACCCCGGTCCGTCCCCTGGGCGACGGGGCGATGACGAGCCGGCCGGGGATCGTCCTGGTCGTGAAAGTGGCGGACTGTGTGCCGATTTACCTGGTGGACCCGCGGATCCCGGCCATCGGACTCATCCATGCGGGCTGGCGAGGCGCCTCCCAGGCGATTGCCAATAAAGCGGTTCTGAGGATGCAGGAGGTATTCGGAACGGACCCCAGAGACCTCGTTGTAGCCCTCGGCCCTTCGATTCAGGAATGCTGCTATGAGGTGGGGAAGGAGGTGGCGATCCGCTTTCCCGAATCAATGCGCAGGCAAAAAGAGGAGAGGTGGCATCTTGACCTGGCCGGAGCCAATGTCCTGGACCTGGAAAGCGCCGGGGTCCGTAGACAAAACATCCATATTTCCCCGCATTGCACGTGTTGCGAACCGCGACGTTTTCATTCCTACCGGCGGGACCGGAGGATCGCCGGGCGACATTACGCCGTGCTGGCCCTGAATCGAGTTCCCGAAAGTCCGAGGGCAAGCAGGCAGGCCCTGAAAGGGGGAGGTGAGCCGTGAAGCCCAAGAAGATCTATTATTCGATCAGCGACGTGGCCTCCTTGGCCAAGGTAAAGCCCTACGTCCTGCGTTACTGGGAGACGGAGTTCGGCCAGCTCAAGCCCAAGGCCATGCGGGGGGGACGGCGGGCCTACCGGGAGCGCGACATCAGGCTGGTGATGATGATCAAAAAGCTCCTGTACGAGGATCGCTTCACCATCGAGGGGGCGCGCAAGAAGCTCCAGGACATGGACCACGCCGAGCTCCACCAGATGGACATCCCCTTCGAGCAGGCCGCCCGCCAGACGAGCCTGGAGGAGGTGCGCAAAGGCCTGAGGGAGGTCTCCGACATCCTGGGAAAGGCCCTGGCCGGAGGGGCCGAGGAAGATTTTTAGGGAGCCCCTTGATTTTGTTAAGGTGCTGTGCTATAATATGTTTCTCCCCGGATGAACGGGGGGACGGATGCGGGTCTGCGCAGTGATCCCGGCTTTTCAGGCCGGGGGGCGCATCGGCAGGGTGCTCGACGGAATCGCTGCTTTCATCCCGGCCCAGGCCACGGTCGTAGTGGACGACGGCTCCCGGGACGGGACGGCTGAGGAAGCCAGGGCGAAGGGCGTGCGGGTCCTCTCCCATGCGCGGAACCTGGGGAAGGGAGCCGCCCACCAGACGGGCTTCAGAGAAGCCCTGTCCCTGGGCTGCGAGGCGGTCCTGACCCTGGACGCGGACGGGCAGCACGACCCCCGCGAGATTCCCAGGTTCCTGGAGGCCTGGAGCCGCGGAGAGGGCGACATCCTGGTCGGCTCGCGCTGGGGAACGCTTTCGGCGATGCCCCCCCTCCGCCGGGCGGTGAACCGCATCACCTCGGTCGTGGTTTCCATCGTTTCCGGCCGGAAGGTCGAGGACAGCCAGTCGGGATACCGGCTCATCTCGGCAGAAGCGGTGAGACGCATCCCGCTTCGGACCCGGAGATACCAGGCGGAATCCGAATTCTTGATCAAGGCCGGGAGGACGGGGTTCGCGATCGGAGCGGTGCCCATCCAGGCCCGCTACGCCGGGGAGGTAAGCTACATCCGTCCTTTGAGGGACACGCTGCGTTTCGTGGGGGTTGCCTTAGCCGGGCTGTGGAGATAGGTTGGCGCGGGTCTTTGACAAGCCTAAGCTCATCCTCCTGACCAACGACGACGGGATCGATGCCGAGGGCCTGCGGGCCGCACGCCGGTCCCTGGCCGGGGCGGCCAGGGTGGTGGTGTTCGCTCCCCGGTCCGAGCGGAGCGGGGCGAGCCACTCCTTCTCCCTGCGCAAGCCCCTGGAGGTGGTCTGGAGGGATGCCGATACGGTGAGCGTGGACGGGACCCCCACGGACTGCGTGATGCTGGCCGTGCGGGGCCTCCTCCCGCGCAAGCCGGACCTGGTGGTCTCGGGGATCAACCACGGCCCGAACCTAGGGGACGACGTGACCTACTCCGGCACCGTGGCCGCGGCCATGGAGGGTACGCTTCTGGGAATCCCCTCCATCGCCTGCTCGGTGACCGATTGGCGGATATCCCGGTTCCAGGTGGCGGCAAAATTCCTCGGAATCCTTGCCACGCAGGTCCTGAGGCGCGGGCTTCCCCGGAACACCCTTCTGAATGTGAACGTCCCGAACCTGCCGCGCCGCCGAATCCGCGGAGTGCGCTTCACGCGCCTGGGCAAGCGCATCTACCGCGACGTGGTCGTGAAGCGGACCGACCCGCAGGGCCGAACATTCTACTCCATAGACGGAGAGGATCCGGGCTGGAAGCGGGAGCCGGAGACGGATTTCGCGGCCATCGAGGAGGATATGATCTCGGTCACCCCGTTTCACCTGGACCTGACGCATCACGCCGCGGTGCAGCGACTCATGACCTGGGAGAAACCCCTGTTCCGTGAACTACGAGCTTAGCCGAAAGGCGATGGTCGATCTGCAGTGCCGGGCGCGCGGGGTGCGGGAAGGACGGGTCCTCGCGGCCCTGCTTAAGGTCCCGCGGCACGAGTTCGTGCAGGGCGCCCTGAAGGAGAGGGCCTACGACGACTATCCCCTGCCCGTGGGCGAGGGCCAGACCATCTCCCAGCCCTACATGGTCGCCCTGATGACCGAGGCCCTGGACCTGGGGGGGGGAGAAAGGGTCCTGGAGGTCGGCACGGGCTCGGGGTACCAGACCGCGGTCCTGGCCGAGCTCGTCAAAGGGGTCTTCTCCGTGGAGCGAATCGAGCTTCTGGCCAAGCAGGCGAGGGCCCTCCTGGACCGCCTGGGGTACGCCCATGTGCTGGTGAAGGTGGGGGACGGGACCCTGGGGTGGAAGGAGTATTCTCCCTTCGATCGCATCTTGGTTACGGCAGGCTCTCCCAACGTTCCTCCCTCGCTGCTCGAGCAATTGAAGGAGGGCGGGAAGCTGGTCATTCCTCTGGGAGACACCCATTCCCAAGTCCTCACCCTGGTCGAGAAGAGGAACGGGAAAGAGGTCCGAAATTCCCTCTGCGGATGCACCTTCGTGCCCCTGATCGGCAAGCAGGGATGGAGTCCGGAGAGGTGACATTCTTGTTTTTATGTCGGGGCGTAGCGCAGCCCGGTAGCGCACATGGTTCGGGACCATGGAGTCGGAGGTTCAAATCCTCCCGCCCCGACCAGGAAAAATCCGCGAGGTCGTCCCGATGGGTTTATCGGGACCGTCCCTGCCCGTTTGAAAGACGGACGACGGAACGATGTTAGGGACCAACCAGCTTCTCGAATATCTCAAGCGTTTCGGGCCGGAACGCTCGATCACCTTCTCGGACGGCTCACCGCGCCAGCCCGTGCGCTTTCCGATGGCGGCCTTCGAGACCTACGGGGCGATCCTGTTCGCCGACCTGCCGGGGTACAGCAAGCTGGCCGGCCAGCTCACCCCCGCGGAGTGCGCGTACTTGGTGAATCACTTCTTCGCCTGGTTCGAGCGCGAGGCCGGACGGCTCTACGGCGGCATTGTGGACAAGTTCATCGGGGACGAAGTCATGGTCGTATTCCCCCAGGCCGGGGCCAGGAACCTGCCCTTGGTGGCCGCGATGCAGACGGCGAGCGCGCTCCTGGCCCACGACCTCTATGGTTTCAATCCCAAGATTGGCATCGCCTCCGGAGAGTTCGCCATCGCCCTGGTGGGCACCCAGGAGACGGCCACGGTTTCGGCCATGGGGCAGGTGGTCAATCTCGCGGCCCGCTGCTCGGGGAGCGCCGAAGCCCACTCGGTGCGGATCGCCACGGACCAGGTCCAAGCGGTCCGAGACGTCTTCGCCGGCGACCGCTGGGAGATCCGCCCCCCGGAGCTGTTTGAGCCCAAGCATATGGCTCCGGTGCATGTGGTGGACGTCAAGCACACCACGAAATGGGAGCCGACGTTCAGCTACCTTCTGGAGGTCAGGGAGAAGGTCAAGGAGGCCCGGGCGCGAGGGGCTATCCGTCAGGATAAGTCGGTCCCGAGGTAAGGGGTTCGAATACGAGGGTCGGGGCGTAGCGCAGTCTGGTAGCGCACTAGCATGGGGGGCTAGGGGTCGCTGGTTCGAATCCAGTCGCCCCGACCAAATTCTGAAGGAGGGATCATCTCGATTTCATCGGGATCATCCCGACCAATAATTAATTCAATGATCATCGGCGTCATCGGGGGCTCCTCTTGCAGTCAGAGGGCTCGGGCCTTGGCCGAGGAGGTGGGTCGGGAGATCGCCCAACGCGGCCACGCCCTGATCTGCGGCGGCCTGGGCGGGGTTATGGAGGCGGCCTGCAAGGGAGCCAAGTCAGCGGGAGGGGTGACGATCGGGATCCTGCCCATGTCCCGGATAGAGGACGCGAACTCCTATGTGGACTACCCCATCGCCACGGGCATGGGCCTGGCCCGGAACATCATCATCGTGCACACGGCCAGCGCCGTGATCGCGGTGGACGGGAAATACGGCACGCTCTCGGAGATCGCCTATGCCTCCCAGTTGGACGTGCCGCTGGTTGGGCTTTCGACTTGGAAGGTCAATCCCCGGATGGTCCACGCCCGGGGGCCCAAGGAGGCCGTGGACAAGGCGATCGAGCTCGCCGAGGAACGGGGGAGGCGTGAGCCAAGAGGAAAGGCTTGAGGCTGTCGTCCGGGGCGTGGTGCAGGGGGTCGGGTTTCGTTCCTTCGTGGAGCAGGAAGCCCGCTCCCTGGAGCTTTCAGGTTACGTTCGCAACCGGGGCGATGGCAGCGTGGAGGTCGTGGCCGAGGGAACTCAAGGTCTTCTCGAAGATCTGCTCGCCACCCTGAGGAGAGGTCCCATGGGGGCGCACGTCTCCGGGGTCGAGGCCCGGTGGGCCCAGGGTCGAGGAGAGCTCAAACGCTTCGAGATCCGGTTTTAACCCTGTACCCTTCGGGGGCTTGCGGACGGCATGGATAGAAAGCCCATCCCGCTGATCTCGGCGCCGGAGATCCAAAAGAGGGCGGGCCAGCTGGCCCGGAGGATCTCCCGGGATCATCCCCGAGGGCTCGTCGCGATCGGCGTCTTGAAGGGCTCCTACGTGTTCATGGCCGATCTCCTCCGTAGGCTATCGGTCCCGGTCTTCTGCGACTTCCTCATGGTCTCGAGCTACCGCGGGGCCAGGAGCCAGGGCGAGGTCCGGCTGCTTCTCGACCTATCCCTGTCGATCGAAGGCCAGGACGTCGTGCTGGTCGAGGACATCATCGACACCGGGTTGACCCTCCATTTTCTCAAGAAGATGCTGCTCGCCCGTCGGCCCAGGAGCCTCAAGGTCTGCTGTCTCTTGGATAAGCCCTCGCGGAGGAAGATCCCCTTGGAGGTGGATTACGTCGGCTTCGCCATCCCGGACCGTTTCGTAGTCGGCTACGGGATCGATCACAACGGACGGTATCGCAACCTGCCCTACGTCGCTTACGTGAAGGTCCGGCCGTGAGGATCGAGGACCTCATCCCGGTGGCCCGGGGAAAAAGAGAGGCCGACCTCCTGCTTCGGGGAGCAAGGGTCGTCAATCTCTTCTCCGGGGAGATCCTCTCCACGGATGTGGCCATCTTCAAAGACCGCATTGCCGGGCTCGGGAAGTATAAGGCGAAGAAGACCCTGGACCTCAAGGGGGCCTATCTCTCTCCGGGGTTCATCGACGGGCACGTCCACTTGGAGAGCAGCATGCTCACGGTCCCGGAGTTCGCCCGGGCCGTGCTCCCCCTGGGGACGACGACCGTGGTCGCCGATCCCCATGAGATCGCCAACGTGTTGGGCCGGGAGGGGATACGGTACCTCCTCCGCTCCGGTGAGGGTTGCCTCTTGGACGTCTATTTCATGCTGCCTTCCTGCGTCCCGGCGACCCCCTTGGAGACGTCCGGGGCGAGGCTTTCGGCCAAGGACCTGCAGCCTTTCTTCTCCCACCCCCGGGTGCTTGGGCTGGGCGAGATGATGAACTATCCCGGAGTCCTGCATTCCGACAAAGGGGTTCTCGCCAAGCTCAGAACCGCGCGGGGAAGGCCGATCGACGGTCACTGTCCGGGCTTGAGCGGTTTCGACCTCAACGGGTATATCTGCGCCGGCATCCGCTCGGACCACGAATGCACCTCGGCCCCGGAGGCTATTGAGAAGCTCCGGGCCGGGATGACCGTCATGATCCGGGAGGGGACCGCCGCCAAGAACCTGAAGGATTTGATTCCCCTGGTCTCGGAGAGGAACGCCGACCGGTTTCTCCTGGTCACGGATGACCGACATCCGGACGACATCCTCACCGAAGGGCACCTCAATTTCCTCGTCAGGGAGGCCGTCCGGTCCGGGCTGGACCCGATCCTTGCGCTGCGTTTGGCGGCCCTGAATCCAGCCCGCTACTTCGGCCTCCGGGATCGGGGGGCAATCGCGCCGGGGTATCAGGCCGATCTGGTCGCCCTGGACGGCTTGGATTCCCTGAACGTCCGATGGGTCATGAAGGCCGGCCGGGTCGTAGCCGAGGACGGAAGGATGGTGGCCAGGACCCACCCCTCCTCCCAGAGGATCAAGGGGTCCATGCGCATCGATTGGGGCCAAGTGGATTTCAAAATCAAGCCCCGGGGCAAGGTGGCGAACGTCATCGGGCTCGTCCCCCACCAGATCACGACCGAGCATGAACGGATGGAGGCGAAGGTTGCGGAGGGGTACGCCATCTCGGACCCGGGAAGAGACATGCTCAAGATGGCGGTGATCGAGCGCCATAGCGGCCGGACCCGGATGGGGCTGGGGTTCGTCACCGGGTTCGGGCTGAGAGCCGGGGCCCTGGCTTCCTCGGTGGCTCACGATGCACACAACCTCCTGGTCGTCGGCGTCACCGACGAGGAGATGATGGCGGCGTCGAAAGAGGTCTGCTCGCTTGGAGGCGGCCAGGTTGCGGTCAGAGATGGGAAGGTCCTTGCCTCCCTGCCACTGCCCATCGCGGGGCTGATCTCCGACCGGCCCCTTTCCGAGGTCGCGGGTCGGGCCGCCCGCCTGCGGGAGGCCGTCCGCTCGGAGCTGGGCTGTAAGGTTGAGGACCCCTTCATGAGCCTGTCCTTTCTGGCCCTGTCCCCGATCCCCAAGCTCAAGCTGACGGACCAGGGCTTGATCGATGTGACAGCATTCAAACCCATTCCCCTGTTCTCATAAAAAAATAGCCCCTGGGAGGAGAGACGATGAATACGCGCAAGGATCGGAATCGTCTGAGTTTGATCATCACGCTCTGGCTGTTCGTCTTCCTGATCTGCGGCATGGGCGCGGCCTACCTTTCCCTGCCTAAGCAGGTGGAGTCCATGGTCGCGGACCAGATCGGCCAGCGGGGATTGACGCTCAGCGAGCAGGTGGCCCGCAACGCCGTGGACGGACTGGTGAGCGAGGATCCGGAAGAGAAAACGCTCATCCTGAAGAAGGTCCTGGAGGCTCTGCGCTCGGAGCGCAAAGAATTCACGGCCTGCGCCATCACGGATGAGAACCTGACCATCTGGGCGAGCTTCGACAAGTCAGAGATCGGCAAGAAATACGTCTCCCCGGTGGAACAAAAAGGGCTGGAGGTCGAGAGAAGCGCAGCCCATTACTCCGGCCGTGCTCAAAGCGATGTATATACCATCGCGGTTCCTGTTATCCTCAAGCCGCGGCGGATTGGAGCGATCTTCGCCGAGGTTTCACTGAGCAGGGCACGCGAGGATGGGCAGCGTGTGGGCATCTGGATCCTGATAGCCACGGCGATTCTTTTCATCGTGGGCTCCCTGGGGACGATGACCATCGTGGCCACCCTGCCCCTCGCCGAAGGGGAGCCGGCCCCAATGAGCCTGGCGCGCGGAGCGGGGGCGGACCCCAGGGTCGTCCAGGAGGTCGAGGCCAAGAAGGAGGAGGCGGCTAAGCTCACCGAGAGGATCGAGTCCCTGAAGGACGAGGAACTGGAGTTGGTCCGTCGTCTGGAGCTTCACCAGCGCGAGATGGAGCGGGTGGGGAGCGGAGAGGGAGCCAGCCCCGAGATCATGAAGGAGGAGTCCGAGGTGACCAAGCGGGTGGAGGCTAAGAAGCGCGAGGAGCAACTCCTCGTCTCGCGTATCGAGAACCTCAAGAAGACGACCTCGGAAATGGCCTCGGCGCCCAAGCCGAAGCATCTCCTGGAGAAAGAAAGCGAAGTGGTCAAACGGCTGGAGATCAAGAACAAGGAGGAAGCTGAGCTTCTCAAGCGGATAGAGGCCGTGAAGAAGACCGAGGCCGACCTCGTCAAGCGGGTGGAAAGCCTGAAGAAGGAGGAAGCCGCCTCCGCCTCCCGCGTGGAGGAGCTCACGAAGCAGGGCGTCGCGGCTGAGGGCGTCCCTTCCCCAAAGTCCGAGGACCTGGCCAGGCAGGAGAGCGAGCTGACCCAGCGCATCGAGGCCAAACGCCGGGAGGAGGCTGCCCTGGCCGCAAAGATCGAGGAGATCCGCAAGAAGGTCCTGGACCTGGACCGGCGCATCGAATCCCGCCGGAGGGAGGAAATCGAGCTGGCCCAGCGCATCGAGAAACGCCGTCAGGAGGCCAAAGAGATGGAGAGCAAGGCCGGGGGGCCGGGGGGCGGAGGCTCCTGACCCTGGGTGGGGGGAAACGAGAGAGCGGGCCTCTTGGGGCGCGACCGAGCCCCGATCGTGAACGATCGGGGCGTTGCGCTGAAGGAGGATGAAGCCCGAGCGAAGGGTCGTCGGTACCAATCGCCGGGCTTTGGCCGATTACTTCGTCCTGGAGCGGCTCGAGGCCGGGGTCGCCCTCGTCGGTAGCGAGGTCAAGTCCCTGCGGGCCCGCGAGGTGAGCTTCAAGGACGCCTACGCCGAGATCCAGAAAGGGGAGGTCTGGCTCCGTAATCTCTTCATCAGCCCCTATACTCAGGCCGGGCGCTATGCCCCGGACCCTGTCAGACCGAGGAGGCTTCTCCTGCACCGCGCTGAGATCGCAAGACTCCTGGGGAAGGTCCAGCAGAAGGGCCTAACCCTGATTCCGCTTTCCATCTATTTCGCGCGCGGCAAAGCCAAGGTGGAACTGGGCCTGGCCAAGGGGAAAGCACAGTACGACAAACGGCGGGCGATCGCCGAGCGGGATGCCCGCCGGGACGTGGAAAGGGTCCTGCGTGAGAATCAGAAGGGATAGGTCCCTTCCCGGTTTTCTGCTCGTCCTGATGCTCCTTTCGGCCGGCTCGGGATGGGGAGCCCGGTCCGGGCAGATAGCGCTCCACCTGGCCAAGGACAAGCCGCCCTTGAACCTCGGCCTGGTGCGCTCCGGGGGGCCGGGGGAAGAGGAGTATCTCTTTCTCTCCACCCTGCTCGAGGCCTTGGGTGGCGAGGGGGACTGGGACCGGGAAGGCCGGCGGGTGACTATCATTCTGAACGGGCACGAGGCCGTCCTCACCTTGGATTCGCCGGTGGCCTCCTTGGACGGGCAGAGTGTCAATCTCAAAGAGCCCTGCCGATATCAGGGGGGCCGGCTCCTCGTCCCGGTGTCCTCCCTGCCGCGGCTCTTCGTGGGAATGCTCGGGCCCGAGGCCGGGTGGAACGCGGCCAGGCAGGAGCTATACCTCTACAGCGAAGAGCCTAAGGGGCCGGGGGGGCCGGAGGGAAGGAAAAAGCTCACCCGGATCACGACCGTGGTGGTGGATGCCGGGCACGGGGGCGAGGACCCCGGGGCCCTCGGGCCCCAGAAGCTCCGGGAGAAGGAGATCAACCTCGCTTTGGCCTTGCGGGTCAAGACCCTCCTCGAGCAGACCCTGGGGCTTCGGGTGATCCTCACTCGGGAGGACGACACCTTCATCCCCCTCCGGGAGAGGACGAAGGTTGCCAACCGGGTGGGCGCGAGCCTGTTTCTCTCCATCCACTGCAACGCCGCGCCCAGGAAGAGAAAGAAGGGAGCCGTGGGCGGGGGGAGCGAGACCTACTTCCTGTCCCTCGCCCGGACCGACGAGGCCCGGGCCGTGGAGGCCATGGAGAATGCCGCCGTCCGTTTCGAGCAGCCAGACACCGGACTCAAGAATTTCGACGACGTGCAGTTCATCCTCTGGGACATGGCCCAGAACGAATACCTTCAGGAGTCCGAGCAGTTGGCCGGGGAGATCCAGGACGCGATGGGCAAGTGGGTCCCGGTGGAGAACCGCGGGGTGAACCAGGCCGGGTTCTACGTTCTGCGCGGAGCCTATATGCCGGCGGTCCTGGTGGAGACGGCGTTCATCTCCAATCCCGCGGAGGCGAAGCTGCTGAGCTCCGCATCCGGACAGGACAGGATCGCGAGAGCCATCGCTGAGGGCGTGTCCCGTTTCAAGAAGACCTACGAGAGACGGATGCAGTGAGCCCCGAGCGGGAACAAGCGATCGGCGTGTTCGACTCCGGGATCGGCGGCCTGACCGTGGTGCGGGCGCTGTTCCAGGCCCTGCCCCGGGAGCGCATCGTGTACTTCGGGGACACCGCGAGGCTGCCCTACGGCTCCAAGTCCAAGGAGACGGTCATCAAGTTCTCCATCCAGAACGTGGAGTTCCTTCTCGAGCACAAGGTGAAGATGGTCGTCGCGGCCTGCAATACCTCCTCGGCCCATGCCCTGGACGAGTTGGAAAAAAGATTCCCCATGCCCTTCATCGGGGTGATCGCCCCCGGGGCCGCGGCGGCAGCCAGGGCCACGAGAAACAACCGCATCGGGGTCATCGGGACCTCCGGGACCATTGCCAGCGGGGCCTACGAGCGGGCCATCCGCGAGGCCAAGCCCAGGGCTCTGGTCTACGGCCAGGCCTGCCCGTTATTCGTGCCTTTGGCCGAAGAGGGCTGGCACGAGGGGCCGGTGGCCGAGATGGTGGCCGGCGAGTACCTCCGCCCGCTCAAGGAAACCGGGGTGGATTCCCTGGTCCTGGGGTGTACGCACTATCCGGTGCTTGCCGGGGTGCTCCGCAAGGTCATGGGGGAGGGCGTCAAGCTCGTGGATTCCGCGACCGAGACGGCTCGCGCGACCCAACGGCTCCTGGAGGAGAAAGGGCTCTCCAATCCGTCCGATGAGAAACCGCACCACACTTTCTTCGTCTCGGACCGCCCCTTGAAGTTCTCCGAGATCGCCGAGCGGTTCCTGGGCGAGCCCCTGGAGACCTGCCTCACGGTGAACGTAGACGGTTTGTGAAGTGCCCCAGAAGCCCCCGGCAGGGATTCGTGATACGCTCGTGAATACGGATTTGGTACGGATTTGGTGCGGGTTTGGTACAGGTTTGTTCGTTCGTTTTGAGGGGTTTTTGGGGGTGTTTGGGGGGTCGGAGGTGGTTTTATCCCCTGTCTCTCACTATATATTAGCGAGGATCGGGGTTTTGTCAAACATTCCGGAGAAAATAGTTTCATTTTGTTTATAATCTGCTCTGAAACACAGAGATTATAATGATGGTCTTTAAAAGAGAAGACGGCAGGAAGCCCGAGGAATTGCGCCCTGTTACTCTTGAACGGGGTTTTCTCAAGGGCGCTGAGGGCTCTGTGTTGATCACCTTTGGCGACACCAAGGTGGTCTGTGCGGCCACGATCGAGGATCGGGTGCCGCCCTGGCTCCGGAACAAGGGAAGGGGCTGGATCACGGCGGAATACGGGATGCTGCCGCGGAGCTCCCCGGAGCGGATCATGCGGGAGTCCAAATCAGGGAAAACCGGGGGCCGCACCCACGAGATCGAGCGCCTGATCGGACGTTCCCTCCGGGCCGTAGTGGACCTCGATGCTTTGGGCGAGCGCATGATCCTCGTGGACTGCGATGTGATCCAAGCCGATGGTGGGACCCGCACCGCGTCCATCACCGGTGGCTATGTGGCGCTTCATGATGCCCTGGAATCTCTGCGCAAGAAGCTCAAGGTGAAGTATCGCCTGCTTCGCGACCAGGTCGCGGCGGTGAGCGTAGGCATCATGGGCGGCAGAGTTTTTTTGGACTTGGCCTATGAGGAGGATTCCCAGGCCGCTGTGGACATGAACGTGGTCATGACCGGGAGCGGCGAGTTCGTGGAGATCCAGGGCACGGGGGAGGGCCGGCCCTTCAGCCTTTCCGAACACGAAAAGATGCTCCAACTCGCCGAGTCCGGCATCCGGGAATTATTCGGTATCCAAAAGCAGGCCTTGAGCTAGACGGGCAAAAGGCTTTAGGTCGGGGTTTCAATATTGGGGAGATTCTTCTTCCGTCTTTCCCAATCTAAAATCAGATTAATGAAAACCGTCGTGCATAGGGTAAAGACTGAAACCGGAGAACGCCTGGATCGATACTTAACCAAGCAGGGACTGGACCTCTCCCGCTCTCAGATCCAGAAACTTCTGGAGTCCGGGAACATCACGATGGGGGGAAAAGAGCTCAAGGCCCACCACAAGGTCAGGGCCGGAGAGGAGATACGGGTAGAGCTTCCCGAGCCTATGCCGATGCGTGTGGAAGCCGAGGACATCCCCCTGGAAGTCCAGTATGAGGATGATCACCTCCTGGTGGTGGACAAGCCCGCCGGCATGGTGGTGCACCCGGCCTGCGGCCACACCCGCGGAACCCTGGTCAATGCGCTCCTGGGCCGTCTCCAACCTCTTTCCGGGGTCGGGGGGGCGATGCGGCCGGGGATTGTGCACCGTCTGGATAAGAACACCTCCGGGCTGTTGATCGTGGCCAAGGATAACAAGACTCACCGGGAATTGTCGGATCAACTCTCGGACCGAAGCCTTTCCCGAACCTACTGGGCCCTCTCCTGGGGGCACCTAATGCCTAAGGACGGGACGATCGAAGCGGCCATTGGGCGTTCGAAAACGGACCGGAAGAAAATGGCTGTGCGCCGCCATCAGGGGCGAGAGGCAATGACCCGTTATTGCGTTTTGGAATCTTTGGGTCCGGTGGACCTTGTCGAGCTCAAGTTGATGACTGGCCGGACACACCAGATCCGGGTCCACCTCTCCCATATCGGCCATCCTGTCGTGGGCGACCCGGAGTATGGGGGAAGGCGACCACACTGGCTCCAAAAACTTAATGGGCTGGAAAGAGGGAAGGCCTGTGAACTCCTGAATGTCTTTTCCCGGCAGGCCCTTCATGCCCGGCGTTTGGAGTTCACGCATCCGAATAATGGGAAGACCGTGGTCGTTGAATCCCCATTGCCATACGATTTTAGAGAGGCATTAGAGCTGTTACGAAAGGATGAATCAGGACACTGAATTATGGCTGGAAAATTAGTTATCGTGGAATCCCCGACCAAAGCCAAGACCTTGGGGAAATACCTGGGCAAGGGCTTTGTCGTCAAAGCCAGCATGGGGCATTTGATAGACCTGCCGACCAAAGAGTTGGGCGTGGATATCGAAAAAGGATTTGCCCCCCACTATACCGTGGTCAAGGGGCGCGAGAAAACCCTGAAGGAGCTTGCCAGCGCGGCGGCAAAGGCCGATCGGGTTTTCCTGGCCTCTGACCCCGACCGAGAAGGGGAGGCCATAGCCTATCACATCGCCAACCATCTGGGTCGGGACAGCAAGAAATTCCGCCGGATTCTTCTCTACGAGATCACCCGTGAAGCCGTCAAACGAGCTCTGGAGGAACCTCAGGAGATAGACCTGGCAAAGGTCGAAGCGCAGCAGGCCCGGAGGATCCTGGACCGGTTGGTGGGTTATCTGGTGAGCCCGGTCCTTTGGAAGACTGTGCGGCGAGGGCTTTCTGCTGGGCGGGTGCAGAGCGTGGCCCTTCGCCTGATTTGCGAGCGGGAAAAAGAGATCGTGGCCTTCGTACCCCGGGAGTACTGGACCATTGAGGCCCTGCTGAAAGGGAAAAGGGAACCCTTCGGAGCAAAGCTTGTCACCGTGGGGGAGAAGTCCGCCGAGATCAGGAGCGAGAAACAAGCCGGGGAAATCGTCGAAGATCTCAAGAAAGCGACTTACCGGGCTGATGCCGTCGAGAGAAGGGAAAAGAAACGGAATCCTCCGCCCCCGTTTATCACCAGCACCCTGCAGCAGGAAGCATCCAAACGCCTGGCCTTTTCGGCCTCGAGAACCATGGTCGTAGCCCAGCAACTTTATGAGGGAATCGAGATCAGTGATGAAGGCCCGGTCGGCCTCATCACCTATATGAGGACCGATGCGGTCAGGCTGAACGAAGACGCGGTACAGCAGGCGAGGAAGTACATCGAAGGGAAGTTTGGAAAAGCTTTTCTGCCTGCTGAGCCGAATGTCTACCGGTCTAGAAAAACAGCCCAGGGAGCACACGAGGCCATCCGCCCCACGGATGTGAAACGGACTCCTGAGACCCTGAAAGGAAACTTATCCAAGGACCAGCTGAAGCTGTATCAGCTCATTTGGACAAGGTTTGTAGCTTGCCAGATGACTCCAGCGGTTTACGACACGGTGAGCGTGAAAATCGCTGGGATGTCCCCCCAGGAAACTTATGGGTTAAAGGCCACGGGATCCGCATTAAAGTTCCCCGGATTCTTAGCGGTCTATCGCGGGGACGAGGAAGAACAGGAGGAGCCTTTGCCTGAGGTCGCAGAGGGAGAGGTCTTGAAGGCCTTGCAGATTGAGCCCAAACAGCATTTCACCGAACCTTCTCCGAGATACACTGAGGCCAGCCTGATCAAGGAGTTGGAGTCTCGCGGGATAGGAAGGCCCTCAACCTATGCTCCGATCCTTTCGGTGATCCAGAAACGAGACTATGTGAGCAAGGAGAAGACGAGCCTCAGGCCCATGGAACTGGGGATGGTCGTCAATGACCTCCTGGTTTCTCGCTTTCCGGACACCTTCGACTATGGGTTCACCGCCGAAATGGAGGAAGAGTTGGATAAGGTCGAAGAGCGCGCAATGGGCTGGCAAAAGGTCCTTCTGGATTTTTACCGTCCTTTCAAGTTGAGGCTTGCGGAGTTCGAAAAGGAACGGCAGGCCATCCGGATGGACCTGGCCAAGACCGAGGAAAAATGTGAACTTTGCGGAAAGCCGATGGTTGTGCGATGGAGCCGATACGGTAAGTTTCTGGCCTGCTCCGGGTACCCGAAATGCAAGAATCTCAAGTCACTGGGCGGGAAAGAGGAACCCACGCTCGAGAGGACGGATGAGAAGTGTCCGACCTGCGGTGGAGAGATGGTCGTACGGAAAGGGCGTTTCGGCAGGTTCCTGGCCTGCTCCAATTATCCCAAGTGCAAGACGACCAAGTCGTTAGGAATCGGCCTTAAATGCCCTCGCCCAGGATGTGGGGGAGACCTCGTCGAGAGGACGTCGAAGTCAAAAAGAACCTTTTATAGCTGCAGCAACTACCCTAAATGCCAATTGGTTTCATGGGAGCGACCGGTTCGTGGGGGGTGTTCCCGATGCGGAGAAACCCTTGTGAAATCTCAACGAAAAGAAACTTCCGGAACCTCCTGGATATGCCTGATTTGTGGTGAATCGGCAGACCAATCGGAGGCTTCCCCAACGATTTAGGGAAACAGTTTTTCACGAAATTTAAGAAATGACTTGACATTACGGTTAGAATTTGTTAAACTTCTTAGTTTGAAATACCATGCCTGAAAAACTTGGAGAGATGCTTATAAGGGGCGGCTTGGTCACTGTGGATCAGGTCGAGAAGGCTCTTGCGGAGCAGAAGCAAAACGGCGGACGGTTGGGTTCGAACTTAGTAAAGCTGGGCTTTGTCAAGGAAGAGCAGATCACGCACTTCTTGGGGCAACAATTCCGGCTGGCAACAGTCAATCTCGCTTCGGTTAATATCGAGCCCAACGTACTTAAACTTGTTTCCGCAGAAGTGGCTCAAAAATATCAGGTGCTGCCGCTCTCAAAAATCGGTCGGGTTTTGACTCTAGCCATGACTAACCCGGCAGATTTTCCCGCGATAGAAGACATCAAATTTTTAACCGGCTGTGAGGTGCAACCTGTAGTGACGGCCGAGACTTCGGTAAGCAAAGCCTTAGAGCGCTTCTACGGAGTTTCGGACTCCTCTTTGACCAAGATCATCGATGGGATGAAAGGCGAAGACTTAGAGATTCTCGAGAGCGAGAAAACCCAGGAGGAAGTCGAAGCAGCTTCAGCCGAGGTTGAGGACGCTCCCGTCATCAACCTCGTAAATGGCCTGATTTCAGATGCTGTCACGAGGGGAGCCTCCGACATCCACATCGAACCCTACCGCAACCTTCTTCGGGTCCGTTTTAGGATTGATGGCGTCCTCCAAGAAATCGCTTCGCCTCCAGCTCGTTACGCGAATGCTGTAGTTTCTCGTTTGAAGATCATGGCCAGCCTGAAGATCGATGAAAGGCGTTTGCCCCAGGACGGTGCTATTCGTGTCAAATTGGGAGAACGTCAGGTGGACCTGCGTGTTTCGACCTTACCCACGATTCATGGGGAGAAGGTCGTCATGCGGATTCAAGAGGGAAGCGCCGTTGCCCTCTCCCTGTCCTCCTTAGGCTTTGGAGAGAAAGCCCTTACGGATTTTTCAGCGGCCATCGCAAAACCCAATGGGATTGTACTTGTAACGGGACCGACCGGAAGCGGCAAGACCAATACTCTTTATGCCGCTTTGGCGATGCTCAATACCCCAAAGGTCAATATCGTCACGGCCGAGGATCCGGTGGAACGAGACCTCTCCGGAGTTAACCAAGTTCATGTGAAAGAGGATATCGGGTACACCTTTGCCTTTGCCCTACGGGCGTTTTTGAGGCAGGACCCAAACATCATTCTCGTGGGTGAGATGCGAGACAAAGAGACCGCAGAGATCGCTATTAAGTCTGCCTTGACGGGACATCTCGTGCTCTCTACGGTTCATACGAATAACGCAGCTTCAACCCCGACGCGTTTGGTCGATATGGGGGTTGAACCCTTTCTCGTGGCTTCTCCTTTGAACTTGATCTTGGCCCAGCGGCTGGTGCGAAAGATATGTTCCCAGTGCAAGGAACCATATAAAACGACTCCGGAGGTCGCGTTGCGGGTCGGGCTCACCTCCGAGGATTTAGAAGGGATTTTACTTTACCATGGTAAAGGGTGCGGGGATTGCAATCGTACCGGATATCGCGGTCGGATCGGAATTTTCGAGGTAATGCCCATCGATCCCAGGATCAGGCAACTGATCGTAGCCCGGTCCACGGACAGTGACATCGAAGCCTATGCCATAAGCCAGGGTATGTTGACGCTCAGACAGGATGCCATTCAGAAGCTTAAAAAGGGCATTACGACGGTGGAAGAGGTTTTGCGAGTAACGGTGGAGTAAGAAGCGTGGCACAGCGACTGGGCGACCTTCTCCTTTGGGCTGGTCTGATCACCGAGGAACAGCTGGATAAAGCCTTGGCCGAGCAGAAGAAAGCCGGCGGACGGTTGGGCTCGGTCATTGCTCGGTTAGGCTACCTTAACGAAACCGATATCGCCCAATTCCTGGGCAAACAGTTCGGTGTCAAGGCGGTTAACCTTGGGGACATAACCATCGAGGAGACCCTGATCAAGCTTCTGCCGGCCAGCCTTGCCCAGAAAAATTTTGCCATTCCGGTGGCTAAACGCGGACGAATCCTGACAGTAGTCATGCTCAACCCTGCGGACATCCAAGCTCTGGAGGATATACGGTTCTCAACGGGCTATGAAATTGCTCCGGCCGTGGCTCCGGAGAGCGCGATTTTGAAGGCGATCGACCGGTATTACGGCTCAGTGGGCATGCTGGCGAAGGTGACCGAGGACTTAGAATCCGTTGAGACGATGACGGTTACTGAAGAGCAGGCTGAAGAGGATGTCGCCTCCACAGACCTCTCCGAAGCTGCCGCAGCCGTGGATTCCGGACCAATCGCGAAACTGGTGAACAAGTTGCTCGTCGACGCCGTTGCGAAGCGGGCCTCGGATATCCATATCGAGCCTTATGAGAAGGAGCTCCGAGTGCGATATTGCATAGACGGCATCCTTCACGAGATCATGAACCCGCCTTACAACATGCGTTCCGCCATTTCGACGAGAGTCAAGATCTTATCCAAGTTAAATATTGCGGAAAAGCGGCGCCCTCAAGACGGGCGAATCAAAATTAAGGTAGGCGAGAAGATGATCGATCTTCGGGTTTCCATTGTTCCCACCCTTTTTGGGGAGAAGGTCGCCCTGCGTATCCTGGACCGCAGCGCCACGGTCTTCGACCTCGCGGTGCTCGGATTTGAAGAGAAGCCGCTCAAGGATTTCATTAAGTCGATTCGCACCCCCTATGGGATTGTTCTCTCTACCGGGCCCACCGGCTGCGGGAAGACGACCACCCTGTATGCCGCCCTCAACTTGATCAACAGTACCGAAGTGAACATCATCACCGCCGAGGACCCCATCGAGTATTCCCTTTACGGAATCAACCAACTCCAGGTGAACGAGGATATAGGCTTAACCTTCGAAAGCGCCCTGCGTTCCTTCCTCCGGCAGGACCCCAACATCATCATGGTCGGTGAAATCCGCGACAAAGATACGACCGAGATGGCCATCCGCTCCTCGCTTACCGGACACCTGGTGCTTTCCTCGGTGCACACCAACAGTGCAGCCCTGACCCTGACCCGCTTGATCGATATGAAAGTAGAGCCTTTTCTTTTAGCTTCTTCACTTCTTTCGGTCCAGTGTCAACGCTTGGTGCGAAGGATATGCCCGAACTGCAAGGAGCCGGAGAAGATTTCTGCGGATTCCCTCCGGGAGCGGGGGGTGCGTCCCGAAGAGCTGGAGGCGACGACGGTCTATCGCGGACGGGGATGCATGACCTGTCACAATACCGGCTATCGGGGCCGGATCGGAATTATGGAGGTGATGCTCATCTCCCCAACCATCCGGGATATGCTCTTGGGTCGCCGCACGGCCGCTGAGATCGAGGAGCAGGCGGTAAAGGAGGGCATGGCGACCCTTCGTAAAGACGCTATGTTCAAGGTGAGAAACGGTATTACGTCACTGGATGAGGCTCTAAAGGAAACCCTCATGGAATAGGTATGAAGAGGAGCCATGGCGGGTAAAATTGGCGAGATGTTGCTTCGAGCCGGGCTTTTGAGCCAGGCGCAGCTGGATGAGGCCATAAAGGAATCCAATGGTATTTTCCCTCTGGTGTTAATCCAAAAGGGGATGATCACCGAGGATGTCCTTTTGAAATTCATCGAGCGTCAAGCGCGAGTGCCTATGGTGGATGCAATCGAGGGGAGCCTCGAAACCGGCGTCCTCAGGCTCATAACCCCCCAGATCGCCAATCGCTATGGCGTCATACCCTTGAGGAAAGTCGGACGCGTGATCACCCTGCTGATGAGCGATCCGACGGATCTGGCCGCCATCGAGGATGTGAAGTTTTCGACCGGGATGGAGGTTTCTCCCGTATGCGGACGTTTCTCGCGCATCGCAGCGCTTCTGGATCAGCATTATCCGATAGGGAAAGAGTTGACCGTTGTAGGGGGTTCGAACCTCGAAGGGGTCAAGGCCGCGGAGCTCGCCGCTCAGAGTGCTGCGGAGATGAGCGCTTCAGAAGAGTTCTCCTCGGAAGGCATCGAGGTGATGGGCAAGGACGAGGATGAGGATATGGATCTCGCCGCCCTCTCCCAGGAGGGTCGGTCGGCTCCGATCATCAACCTCGTTAATTACCTCATGACCGAAGCCGTACGCCGGAGCGCTTCGGACATCCACATGGAACCGTACGAGAAGACCTTTCGGATCCGCTTTCGGATCGACGGTGTTCTCCACGAAATCCTGACCCCCTCCTATCGCTTGAAAGCCGCGATCACTTCCCGCATCAAGATCATGGCCAAGTTGGATATCACGGAGAGAAGAAGACCCCAGGATGGACGCATTAAGATCAGGGTGGGGGACCGCAGCCTGGATCTTCGCGTCTCCGTCATCCCCACCCTTAACGGGGAAAAGGTCGTGATGCGGCTCTTGGATAAAACCTCCTTGGCCCTGGACCTCGGTGTCTTGGGATTCTCTGAGGATGCCCTTAAGCGGTTTTACGAAGCGCTCGCCAAGCCTTATGGGATTCTTTTGGTCACCGGTCCCACCGGGAGCGGGAAGACGACCACCCTGTATTCAGCGCTGAGCCGCTTGAACACGCCGGATAAGCATATTCTGACCGTAGAGGATCCCGTGGAATACAACCTTCGGGGGATCAACCAGGTCCAGGTTAACGAGGATGTCGGACTGACGTTCTCGGCGGCCCTCCGGGCCTTCCTTCGTCAGGCCCCGAATGTCCTTATGGTCGGCGAGATTCGCGATGTGGAAACGATGGAGATCGCAATCCGGGCCGCGCTCACGGGTCATCTCGTCCTTTCCACGATTCACACGAACGATGCGCCCACGACCGTCAGTCGGTTGATCGATATGGGTGCTCCGCCTTTCTTGGTGTCCTCCTCCCTGGCCTTGATCCAGGCCCAGCGTCTCGTTCGGAGGATTTGCAAGAAGTGCCGAGCTCCGATAACGTATTCCCTTCCGTTGCTGGAGGATATGGGAGTTTCTCCCAAGGAGGTCGAGGGGATCAGTTTTTTCAAGGGGCGCGGTTGCCAGGATTGCAATAACACGGGTTACCGGGGGCGGGTAGGCCTTTATGAGGTGATGCTGATCACCCCGGAGATTCGCGAAATGGTCCTTAAGGGATCTTCCTCCGACAGCATCCGAATCCAGGCGGTCGATCAGGGGATGAAGACCCTGCGGATGGACGCCGTGGACAAAATCAAGCAGGGATTAACGACGATGGAGGAGATGGTTCGCGAAACCGCCGCCTCCTTGTCCCTTGAATAAACCTTTTCTTAATCCGATCAGAAGGGAGATTTAGAGGTATGGTTGGCCTGCAGCATCTTTTGGAAGAAATGGTTCAAAAGGGGGCCTCGGATCTGCACATCTGCGCCGGTGCCCCGCCGGTCCTGCGTTTGGATGGAGATTTGATTCCGACGAATTACGAAGTGTTGACCCCGCCGATGACCCAGCAGCTGATCTACAGCATCCTCAACGACCAGCAGAAGAAGCGGTTGGAAATGGAGTTTGAGCTTGACCTCTCCTTCGGGATCTCGGGCCTCTCTCGCTTCCGCGCCAACGCCTACCTGGACCGGGGGTCGGTGACCATGGCCATCCGGACGATTCCCTGGGATATTCGTTCCTTTGAGGAACTGGGTCTCCCCCTCGTGGCTAAGGAGCTCTGCACCCGTCCCCGCGGGCTCGTCTTGGTGACCGGCCCGACCGGCTGCGGCAAATCCACCAGCTTGGCCACGATGATCGACAAGATCAATATCGAGCGCCGTTGCCACATCATCACAATCGAAGACCCTATCGAGTATATGCACCGCCACAAGAAGTCCATCATCAACCAGCGGGAGCTTGGGACCGATACCAAAACTTTTTCCAACGCCCTGAAATACGCCCTCCGGGAGGATCCCGATGTGGTCATGGTCGGTGAGATGCGCGATCTCGAGACCATCCAGTCCGCCCTGATCATCTCGGAGACGGGTCACCTGACCTTCGCCACGCTCCACACGAACTCGGCCGCCGAGGCCATAAACCGGATCATCGACGTCTTCCCCCCCCACCAGCAGCCCCAGGTGCGAGCCCAGCTGGCCTTCGTTTTGGAAGGCGTCATGGTTCAGCAGCTGGTGCCCAAGCTTCGCGGGGGGCGTGTGCTGGCCGCGGAGGTGATGATCTGCACCCCGGCCATCCGGGCTCTGATCCGCGACGACAAGGCTCATCAGATCTACAGCCTCATCCAGGCCGGGCAGAAGTACGGGATGCAAACCATGAACCAGAGCCTTTACCTGCATTACTCCAACAAGAACATCTCCTTGGAAGAGTGTTTGGGTCGGGCCCCGAACCTCGATGAAATAGAGAAGATGATCGAGCAGAAGTCCCTGTTCGTCAACCTCCCTCAGGGCGCGGGAGCAGCAGGGTCCGCGAAGCCCGCCAAGTAAGGCTCGGCTCCAAACCGCGCCGGCAATTCGTCACTCTTAGGAAAGGAAGGGGGAAAAGCAATGCCAATCTTTATCTGGAAGGGAAGAACGCCCACCGGAGGCTTGACCTCGGGAGAATTGACTGCGGATAACCAGGCCAAAGTCATTGAGGCGTTGCGCAAGCGCAACATCATCGTGACCTCCGTCAAGGAGAAGCCCCGGGAGATCAAACTTCCCTTCTTGGGCGGGGGCAAGGTGAGGGTCAAGGATCTGGCCATCTTCACCCGCCAGTTCAGCACCATGATCAGCGCCGGGCTCCCTCTGATGCAGTGTCTCGATATCCAGAGCCAGCAGATCGAAAAGGAGGGGTTCCGCAAGATCGTCAAGATGGTCATGACGGACATCGAAGGGGGGTCCACCCTGGCCGATGCCCTTCGTCGCCACCCCGCCACCTTTTCCGCGCTCTATACCAACATGGTGGATGCCGGAGAGAAGGGGGGTATCCTGGATAACATCCTGGCTAGGTTGGCAACCTATTTGGAAAAGGCCGAGGCCTTGAACCGCAAGATCAAAGGGGCGATGATTTATCCCACCATCGTCATCTCGGTGGCGATCATTGCATCGGCCGTTCTGATGATTTTCGTCATCCCCGTGTTCGCTGCCATGTTCAAGGAGATGAACGCTACCCTGCCGCTGCCCACGCGGATCACGATCATGGTCAGCAACGCCCTCAAGAGCTCCATCCTCGTAATCATCGCTGTGATCGTGGCCATTGTCATCCTCATCCGGGTCTACTACAAGACCGATAACGGCCAGAAGACCATCGACACCCTTCTTCTTAAACTGTGGATCATGGGTCCCCTGATTCAGAAATCCTCCATTTCCCGTTTCGCGCGGACGTTGGGGACCCTCCTGGCCAGCGGCGTCGCCATTTTGGATGCCCTCGAGATCACCGCCAAGACCGCCGGCAATCGCGTCGTACAGGACGCCGTCATGGAGGCCCGTAAGAGCATCGGAGGGGGCGAGACGATCTCCGCCCCCCTTCGGACGATGAAGGTCTTTCCGCCCATGGTCACCTCCATGATCGCCGTGGGTGAGGCCACCGGCGGCCTGGATGAGATGTTGACCAAGATCGCCGATTTCTACGATTCCGAGGTGGATGCGGCGGTCGAGAACCTGACGGCTGCCCTGGAGCCGGTCATCATCGTTTTCCTTGGGATTTTCATCGGGGGGCTGGTCATTTCGATGTACCTTCCCATCTTCAGTATGGCCTCGGTCATCAAGTAAGCTCTTGCGAGCAGATAACTTTCACTCCAGGTGAGCGGCTGGAAGGGACCATGAACAGGCTGGAAAGTTCGCTTTCAAGCGAGATACTCGGTTCGGGGGACCGGCGCCGTCTGCGGACGCTCATCCTCGTTCGTCCGGTGGTCGCGACGCTGGCCCTCGGGATGGGCATGGCCTTCTCCGCAGCAGGTGTGATTTCCCTGTCCGTCGCCGGCTTCGCCGGGTTGATCCTCCTCGCTTGGCTCCTCACCGGGGGGTTCCTCCTCTGGTTCCGGAGCGGATGGTCCCTGCGCGCGCTGCTCCTCCTGCAGATTTTCCTTGATGCCCTCCTGATTGCCGCCATCGTTTCCCTGACCGGCGGCGGGGAGAGCCAGTTTGCCCTGCTTTATCTGATATTGATCACCTACGCCGCGAGCTTCCTTTCCCTGCGCGGGGGGGTCCTCACGGCCCTTCTCTCAAGCCTGCTCTTCCCCGGGGCGGCTTACTTCTCTCGGCTTGTGGGGGGCGGGAGTTTGGGAGGTCTCGACCTTCCGCTGAGGGCCGGCCTGAATGCTATCTCCTTCCTTCTCATGGGCATTTTAGCGGGTTACCTTTCCGAGCGTGCGGCCAAGGCCAGTGCCGCCCTGGAAGAAGCCTCGCAGGCTCTCCATTCGGTCCGTCTAGACACCGCGGAGATCCTCCGCAACATGGGGAGCGGACTGGTCACCGTGGATGCCCGCGGACAGGTCGTCTATTTCAACCGGGCGGGCGAAGATATCCTCGGCATCCGGGAGCAGGCGATTCGCGGGAGGCCAGTCCGGGAGGCTTTCGCCGGCCCCCTCTCCGATATCGGCAGGATGCTCCTCGAGGGCCTGACCACCGGCCAGGCTTACCATCGCCAGGAATTAGCCTTTCGCCGCTCGGACGGGACCGTGATCCCCATCGGTTTTAGCACCACGGTCTTATGGGACCCCCGCCAGGGTCGCCACGGAGTCATCGCCATCTTCCAGGATCTCCGGGAGATCAAGGAGATGGAGGCTCGGGTCCGTGAAGCAGACCGCCTGGCCGCGTTCGGGGAGCTCGCTTCCGGAGTCCTGAAAGAGGTGGAGCAGCCCCTCGCCGCGATTCGCGAATCCCTCGCCGTGCTCGGGGAAGATTTGGTGGGGCGTTCCGGGCCGGCCCAGCGGTCTCTTGAGGTCATCTCCCACCAGCAGGAGAAGCTCACGGCGATCCTGAAGAGCTTCTTCGAGGCGACCCCGCAGGAGGGATTGCGCCGCGAGCCGCCCGGAGGCGGCCGGCGGATCCTGGGAGGGAGCCAGGGAATCCGCGATGTTTTGGAGATGATCACCCGGGTGGCGGAAACCGAGAGCACGGTCTTGATTCTGGGCGAAAGCGGGACCGGTAAGGAGCTCGTCGCCCGGGAGTTACACGCCCGTTCGCGGAGGCGGGAGGGTCCCTTTGTATCCATCAACTGCGGCGCACTTCCCGAAACCCTTCTGGAAAGCGAGCTTTTCGGCCACCTGCGGGGTTCATTCACCGGGGCCGTTCGCGACAAGGACGGCTTGCTTAAAGTGGCTGAGGGGGGAACGTTTTTCCTGGACGAGGTCAGTGAAACCTCCCCCGGGGTTCAGGTGAAGCTCCTGCGCGTTCTACAGGAGAGGGAGCTTGTTCCGGTGGGGGGTTCCAAACCCGTTAAAGTGGATGTTCGCCTCATCTCGGCGACGAATCAGGACTTGGAGGGTTTGGTGAAGGCCGGTAAGTTCCGGGCGGATCTCTTCTACCGCCTGAACGTGATTCCCATTCGTATCCCCCCTCTGCGCGAGAGGAAGGAGGATATACCCGTTCTCACTCATTCTGTTTTACAGCGGATTTGTGAGAGTTCTAAGGTGATTCCTAAGCGCCTTTCTCCCGAGACCATGGATTGTTTGCTGGGTTACTCCTGGCCCGGGAATGTCCGGGAGCTTGAGAATGTCCTTGAGCGTGCCGTGGTCATGGAGTCGGGCCGGACGATTCACCCGGATGTCCTCCCTCGGACCATTTCCGGGGCCGCTAAGGTCCCCTCCGGTCGGCAGAGGCTTCTCGTCCTTTCCGATGCGGGGCACAAGGCCAGGGAAAAGGAAGAAGTTTTGGCCGCCATTAAAGAGTGCGCTGGCAATAAGAGTCTGGCGGCAAAGAAGCTTGGTATAAGTTATTCTACCATGTTTCGGAAACTTAGGGAATACGGCTTGGTGAAGGAACTGCAAAACGGGTCAATATCCGAGGCCCTCTGAGTTCTCCTTGCGATGTTTGAGGGGGTTGTGATCTACTGTAATTATGCTTATATGAGTATGTCAAAATGACATACTATGTCATTTTGACATAGTATGTGAACCATTAATCAAGGTAAAGGCTCTAAATTGACGATATTGTAATTCATCTTGTAACATCTTATTTTACATATAGGTACGGTTATTTTAAACAAATATTTTTAGTTAAAGTTAATTTTGGCATAGGATATGCAACATTATTGGTGGTGAGAGTGTATAAAAAACAATGAAAAGTGAAAAGGCATTTACACTTATAGAATTGATGGTTGTTGTGGTCATCATTGGTATCCTTGCGGCAATAGCCATACCAAACTTTATTCGTATGCAGAATCGAGCCAAAGAGTCTGACATTAAAGCAGTGGCTCACGTGGTTCTTCTGACGGTTGAGGAATACAAAACACGTCCTACGTGGGAAGGGATCAAGCCGCAAAACGTTGCGGAGTTTCTTACGTACCTTCCGACGAACGTTTCGAACAAGAGAAACCCTTTTAATTCGCCGAATACCTATGGCGCGGGGGAACTGATCGATCTCTCGCCTAATATGGCCGGCCGAGTAGGCTATCTCTTCAGCGGCCCGAATGTTCCTTATCAGGTGATTGCTTCCGGAGCCGGGAACGCTATTATTTTAACCCTTTCGGCCGAATCCTAAGCCGAAAGACGAACATGAGGCGAACCGAAGTTCTCAAATTTAAACAAAGGGAGGAGGTGAAAAAACAATGAAGACCAAAGGTTTTACACTCATCGAGCTGATGGTCGTGGTGGTCATCATCGGCATCCTGGCCGCGATTGCCATCCCGAATTTCATCAGAATGCAGAACAGGGCCAAGGAGTCCGACGTCAAGGCGGTCGCCCACACCTGCCAGCTCGCGGTGGAGGACTACAAGACCAGCCCGAACCAAGAAGGGCAGACACCTCAAACCGTCACGCTATGGATCACTTATCTGCCGACGAACGTTACGGTCAAGAGGAATCCCTTTATCCCAGGTGAGGTTTACACAGGTGGCAGTGCAATCGTGCTAGGCCCGCCTGGGGCAATCAGGGGGCATGTAGGGTATGACGTCGCCGTCGGGGTTCCGTACCGGCTCATCGCCTACGGCAATACCGAGTACATTTTGACCCTCCTTGAAGGCTCGTAAGGGACAAGGCTGTCCAGCAAAACAGGGGGTGGCTTTTTTCTAAGCCATCTCCTGTCCTTTTAATGATAAATCGGAGCGTTAAACAGTAGACAAATCGGGTGCCGAGAGGTGTCACTGCGATCCCGTACGAAGAACGGGACGGCAAGGCTTTGACAGGACGGAACGACGAAGCAATCTCGCCGTTCTCCCAAGCAACCTATTTTGGCTCTTCTCCCAAGGGAGTGGGTAACGCTTTCTCCATGACGAGGGGCCAACGTTTCGTGCGCTTATCTCGTAATGCCTTTTAGGGGCCCAAAAAACAGGCCTTCTTTAAGTCCAGCGGCCTAAGATGGGCCACCTTAAGGAGCTTATGAAGATTAACCATAAGGAAACCTATGTTCAGGGGTGGGCTCCCTATGGGCCCCACAAGTTGCATTTTGGGGGACCACTGAACACCCACCACACACCCACCACACACCCACCCTGCACACATCAAGGGTCTCCTAACGACATAAGGTGGGGGTGCTTTCAGGCGGCAAGTTTAGTCAAGGCCATTGGTTACAGGATATTTTGGGATGGGAACAAGGGCAGTTTGCCTTCACGTACTTTAAGTTATCGCATCCAACTTATTTAATGAACGATGATTAGCTTCCTTTCGCCACCTATCCTTGCCCACTCGATAGGGAGATGAGCCCCTATTTTAAAAAGAGGATCGTGAGGTTAATGGTCTGCGGGCGCAATCTGATGGACCATAGGGAGCACGCCGAACATTTGCGCTTGGCAATCTGGCTTGCCCTTCTCGCTCTTTTAGCCTATGCCAACGTGACCGCGAACAAGTTCGTCCTGGATGATAAGTTTTTTCTGGTTGAGAACTATGCCCTCCGCCAGCCGTGGCTGCTCTTCTCCCCCTTGTTCAAAGCCATCCCTCTGGCCATTCGTCCTGCCATGTTCTTTTCCCTGGCCCTGGATTTTAAAGTTTGGGGCCTCTCTCCTGCGGGTTTTCATCTCACGAATCTGCTCCTCCACGTCCTCAATGTCCTGTTGGTGTACAGGGTTGCCTTGCGGCTGCCGGGAGGACGATCCTTTGCTCCCCTTGCCGGCCTGTTGTTTGCCATTCACCCGGTGCACAGCGAGGCCGTGGCCAGTCTGCTGGGCCGCTCCGACCTGATGATTATGGCCTTCTTCCTCCTCGGCCTCCTCGCTTACCATGTGTTTCTCTGTGAGCCTAAGCTTTTCCGCCGGGGAGCCTACTATCTCCTCACCCTCTTCCTCTTCGGCTTGTCCTGTCTAACCAAGGAGAGCGGCATCGTCCTCCCCCTGCTTCTGGTCCTCAGCGAGAATTCGGTCTGGCGGAGCGTCGGGCCTCGCCGCAGGCTAAAAGCCCAGGCCCTCAGCTTCCTTCCCTTTATCGGCTTGGGCCTTCTCTTAATCTGGTTTCGGCAGGCCGTGGTTCCCGCAACCGGTCAGACGGTCTGGGGTGGTGGAGCGTGGCAGACAACTATCCTGATGGGCTTGGTGATTTGGAAATATGCGGTGCTCATGGTCTTTCCGGCCTTCCTCTCTCCCTTTTACGAGATGAGCTGGCCCACCGGCTGGGCCTGCCTCATGGTTATAGGGGGAGCCGCTGTTCTCCTCGGAGCAGGGGGACTTACCGTAAAATATCGGCGCTTCCCTCTGATTCCCTGGTCCTTTCTGTGGATCCTTATCGGCCTCCTGCCGGTATCCAACATCGTTCCGATCCCGGGCACAATGATGGCCGAGCGCTGGCTCTATATTCCCTCCCTGGGCTTCTGCATCGGGTTGGCCTGGGGGGTCCATGAGATTCTAACGCGGTCCCGTCCCGCCCTGCGGAAAGCCCTCTGGGGCTTCGGTTTCGTAGTTCTCACTCTGGCCGTGGTCCGCATCGTCTCCTGGAATCCCGTCTGGCGGGACGATCTCTCCCTGAATCAGGCGATCCTCCGGAGGTATCCGCAGAGCGCTCTGGCTCACACGAACCTGGGGAACTACTTTTACCTTTCCGGCCGGATTCGGGAAGCTAAGGAAGAGTACCTCCAGGCGTTTCTCCTGAAGCCCCGTAGCGCCCAGGTGCATCTCAATCTTGGAAATGTCTTTTTCGTCCAAGGGGACTCGGTCTCGGGGCTGGCGGAGTTTCGTAAAGCCGTGACCCTCGATTCCATGTTTGGGCCCGCCTGGTTCGCCCTGGGGACGGCTTACAGGGTGCGGGGGGATCTCGATTCGGCTCTTGCGCACTTTCAGAGAGCGCTTAAGCTTTCCCCCGTCCACCTTCCGGCCCTGGTCTCCGCCGGGACGGTTTCGTCGGAGCGAAAGGACTATACCTCCGCAGAAGCTTATTTTCGCCGTGCCCTGCTCCTCGCCCCAGACGATGCTGTTTTGAAAGCATATCTTATTAGAGCCGTGGAGCTTCGCTCTAAAGAGGGTAAATGAGAGGCGTCTTAAGAGAGAACATTTTCGGCCTCCGCCGCCCCACAGCCTGGCTCTGGCTCTCCTTGCTTATGCTGGCTCTTTATATCAACGTCCTTCAAAACGGCTTCGTGTGGGATGACCGGACGATGATCTTCCCCTCTTCCTCTACTGCCGGCATGGCGTCAGGGAAAACCATTGCACAGGGCGACAGGCTCCTGCAGCGCCCTGTGATGCACTTCTCCTTTCAGATGGACCGCCTCATCTACGGCCGGAACCCCGCCGGCTTTCATCTCACAAACCTCCTCCTTCACCTCGGTATTGTTTTGGTTTTTGCTGGCTTGGTGAGAAGCCTCCTTGGGTCTGAAGTTTCTGCTCTGATCGCCGGAGCGCTCTTTGTTTTCCATCCCGTTCACAGTGAGGCTGTGTCTGCTCTCTTGGGTCGTTCGGATCTTCTCGTCGGCCTGTTTTCCTTGCTCGGACTTTTGGTCTATCGAAAGAGATCGCCGCTCTTCTCTTTGGTCCTCGGTCCTCTCTTTTTCTTGCTCGCCACCGCCAGCAAAGAAAGCGGCCTGGCTACTCTGGGGCTGTTCGTCTGGTATGACCTCTGTTTTCGTAGGAGCGAAGGCAGGAGACTCTGGATTCGGTGGCTGCCTCTCTTGGCCCTGGTCTTGCTCGCCATTCCGGTCTATCTTTTCCTTTTACACCGTAATGCCTGGTTGGCTGTGGCTGCGCTGAAGTGGTGGGGGGGGAGCCCCTACCATACTTTCCTGATGATGCTTACCGTAGGTTGGGAATATGCTCGCCTGCTGATTTTCCCCTCTTGGCTGTCTCCCTGGTATGTAACCCCCCTCGTAAACACTTGGTTGAACTGGAAAGTGGTCCTCGGCCTTGTGATTCTCTTGGGGGTCTTGGCGATTCTGGTCTTGAGCGTATGCCGCCGCCCCGCTCTTGCTTTCGGCCTGGGCTGGGTGTTTTTGTTCCTTATCCCCGTGTCCAACCTCGTCCCCATCCCCGGCTCGATGATGGCCGAGCGCTGGCTCTATGTCCCATCCATGGGCTTCTGTCTGCTCGGCGGAATGGCCTTGAACTGGGTCTGGACAAAGCTTGTCGTGCCCCGTAGGTCGAGCTGGCGGCTCGGGGGAATCGCCGCCGGAATCATCGTGGCCATTTTAATGGGCTGGCAGACGGTCCGCTCCAATGCCGTCTGGCGCGATGACGAAACCCTTTTCAGGCGGGTTATTGTTCGGTTCCCGGATTCCTTCAAGGGTCATGCCAATCTGGGGAAAACCTTGCTGGACCAGGGGAGAATGACAGAGGCTAAAGGGGAGCTTCGAAAAGCGGTCGCTTTGAAATCGGACAGCCCTTTCCCTTTCCTCTGGCTCGGGGAGGTCTATCTCAAGGAGGGAAGAGGGGACAGCGCTCAGGCTGCTTTCAGCGAGTCCATTCGTAAAGACTCAACCTTTTATCCCGCTTATTTGAGCCTGGGAGGGCTTTACCGTCAGGCAGGGAGGGCCGACAGTGCCCTCGCGGTTTATGCCGAGGGACTCAGGCACGTTCAGAGCGCAGAGCTTTATAATAATTACGGGATTCAATTGGTGGAGCACGGCAGCCTTCCGGACGGGATCCGGGCCTACCAGCAGGCGGTCCGGGTGGATCCCGGCTATGCGCCAGCTTACCACAATATGGGGAACGCCTACCGCTCCTTGGGTGATTTTCCGGAGGCCGAGATTTCCTATCGGCAGGCCCTCAGAATAGACCCGGCTCTTGCCGAGGCCCATCACGCCTTGGGTATGCTTTACGGGTCGCAAGGACTTTACTCGGAAGCCGTAAGAGAAATGGAGATGGCTGTGAAGGAGAGGCCAGGAGAGCTGGGCTTTGAGATTGCCCTGGCCAGGGTCTATGCCGCTGCAGGAGACCCTTTTCGGGCCATCGAGGCTTACGACCGGATCCTGAGTTCGAATCCCGCCATGGGCTTCCTGGTAGCCGAGCGCGACTCTCTGAAAAAACAGCTCTCATCGAGGCTGCCATGAGAGTTCTGGCCTCGATTCCTCGCCAGAGGCTTTTCTTCTCCTGCCTGTGGATCTTCCTCGCTTGCCTGGTAGCCTATGCCAACATCTACGGCAATGCGTTTCTCTGGGATGATCTCGATTTCATCGTCCGGAATTACGAGATCCGCAGCTTTTCTCCCTTAGGCAAGTTCTTCCATTCTGCGAGCACCATCCCCCAGCGGCCCGTAATGAATCTCTCCTTCGCCGTGGATTATCGGTTCTGGGGTCTCAACCCTGCCGGTTATCACCTTACCCAAATTCTGCTCCACGCCTTAAATTCGATGTTCGTCTTTCTCTTTCTTTATTGGCTTCTGGGCTCTCGACGGTCATCCTTTCTCGCTGGGCTCTTATTCGCCTTGCATCCTGTCCACAGTGAAGCCGTGACGGCCTTTTTAGGGCGCTCCGAGCTCCTGACAACCTTCTTTTGCCTCCTTGCGGTAGGGGCTTTTTGGTTTTCCCTCCGGCTTTCCGGGATCAGGGCGTGGTTTGCTTATGCAGGTAGCCTGGGGGCATACGCCTTAGCTTGTCTAGCAAAAGAAACCGGAATCATCTGCCCCCTTCTTATGCTCCTGGTTATATGGTTGGTCCCCAAATCCGCCGGCGAAAGGCGTCCGAAGTCGTGTGCCGTTTGTCTTCTCCCGTTCCTGGCCGTAGCGACGCTCTATCTACTGTACCGCCGGTCCGTGCTCTGGGAGATGACCATTCCCCGGTGGGGGGGAGGGCTCGGTCAGACTGTTTTGATGATGCTGACGGTGCTTTGGGAGTATTCCCGTCTGCTCATTTTCCCCCTCCATCTTTGTTCCTGGTATGTCACGCCCGTCCCTTCCAACCTGTTTTATTGGAAGGTGATTATAGGGTTTCTGATTTTGCTCGGCAGCCTGGGACTCATTCTTTTTATGAGGAAGAGATTCTGGGTGGTCCGTGTAGGTTTGGGGTGGCTTTTCCTGGCCCTTCTTCCGGTTTCCAATGTCTTTCCCATTCCCGGTACGATGATGACTGAGCGCTGGCTCTATCTTCCCTCGGTGGGCTTTTGCTGGATTGTGGGATGGCTTCTGGGGAGGCTTTGGGAGGGGTTGAAGGCTCTGAAGCTTGCGCGGGCGCTCGTCTTTGCAGGCCTCTGCGGGCTCTCCTTGGTCCGTATTTGGACCTGGAACCTAGTTTGGTTCAACGGCGAGAGGCTTTTCAGGACGATGCTTTCAGGGAACAACGGGAACGCCCTGGCCCATAACAGGCTGGGCGATCTTTATCTGGATCAGGGCCGCTTTTCGGATGCATCGAAGGAATATGCCGCCACCCTCTTCTACCAACCCTTGGCACCTCGGGCATACGAAGGGCTGGGAAGCATCTTCCGGGCTCAGGGGCTCCAAGGAGAGGCCTTGACGCACTTCCGCAGGGCCGTCGCCTTGGCCCCGGACTTTACCCAGGTTCATTTCAGCCTCGGTCTGGCTTTGGCCGAGACAGGAGACACGGCCGGGGCCGTCCGCGAACTTGGGTGGGTAGTAGGCAAAGAACCTTTGAACCCGGTTTCAAACGAAAGGTTGGGCTCGCTCCTCCTGGCTTCCGATCGCGCGGAGGAAGCCCTGAGATGTTTCCATCAAGCCTTAACCGTGTGGCCTAGCGATCCCGGGCTTCATTTCAAGGCGGGGCAGGCTTATGTGGCCTTGGAAAAATGGAAATTGGCCGAGGCGGAATTTTCGCGGGCACTCACTCTGGACCCTGGGTTCAAGAAGGCGCGCGAGGCCCTCATCCTGCTCGATCAACGCTCAGGTGGGACGAGATAGGCAGATGTGGATGAGAAGCGATTGCCGGAGAAATTTGGGCACCGTAGCCGTGATATGAAATAAGGACTTGTGCCGCATTCGATTTCATGATATGATTGATAATGTTCATTTCGTGAAAGAAAAAATCGTGAACTGGCGCAGACCTGAAAGTAAAGAGACGATTCATGCTGTATGAGGCCCTCCATAATACCCTCTCGAGTTATTTCCGGATCCAGCCCATCACCCTGGCCCTCCTGGTTACCGAGCGCTGCAATGCCAAGTGCATTATGTGCAACATCTGGCGGGAGGGGATCTCCTCAGGATCCGAGCTCACCCTGAAGCAATACGAAGCCCTCTTCGCTCACCCCTTCTTCGACCGCATCTCGGTTGCGATGATCAGCGGGGGAGAGGTTTATATCCGACCGGACTTCGTTGAGATCGCCCAGGTGCTTTTGGACCACTTGCCTCGGCTGCGCCGAATTACGATTACCACAAACGGTCTGGGTACGGACTTGATCACGTCTAAGACCAAAGAGATGTTGAAGCGCCTCCAAGCCTCACCCCGGACAGCGCGGGTCCGTTTGGGAATTCAGGTTTCCTATGACGGGATCAGCGAGGTTCACGACCGCATTCGGGGCCCGGACGCCCACCGCAAAGCGACCCGGACCCTGGAAAACCTGATGGTCCTGCGGGAGCATTATCCAAGACTTTCCCTCTCCGCGGGCTGTGTGATCCAGCCCTTGAATCTTCATGAGATCGATGCTGTGGCCCGGTATCTCAAGCAGAACCACATTTCCTCGATTTTTCCCGTGGTCTGCGAAGACCCTCTATTCTTTAAGAATGAAGAAGCGTCCCAGATTCGGTTCAGCGAGGCCCAGCTTGAAGAAGCGAAAGACCTCCTCTGGAAGCTCTCCCGGGAGGAGCCGCATCCCGGGGTGAAGTTCCTCTACCGAGATTTGCGGAACATCCTCTCCGGCAAGCCGAATTCCAGGGGGTGTCCGACTCTTCGCGATACGATCACGATCGAGCCGAACGGGAATGTCGTTCCCTGTATCAACAGCCGGAATCGCTTGCTGGGAAACGTCCTCACGGACGACCTCAATGATATCTGGTTCTCGAAGCGTACCCGGCAGAGTGTACGAAGGATTAACCGTGAGAAATGCAAGTCCTGCCTATTTGCCTGTGGGATGAGTTATAGAGAGGTGTTGAAGTATACCGTGCTGGACGGGTGGGAGGGATGAGCTCCAACTCCGATCCTTCGGCAAGGGGAATTGCAGGTGCGGCTTTAAGGTTTGTATCGGCGGCCAAAATCCTTCGTAACTATACTGTTTATCACAAAAAGGGTTAACCTCTGAGTGGAAACTTCACCGTACAGCCGTTTGTTACAATCGCTCCCCAGACCTTTACGCCGTCTGATCGATCCTCATACTGAGGCCATCAATGACTTCGTCCGAGAGGGGGCCGGGTTTATCGGTTCTGGAGGGAGGGTTTTGGACGCTGGAGCCGGAGAAGGCCGCTTTCGCTCACAGAAAGTCACCTAATATGTTAGCGCGAATCAAGTTATTCCTTCTCATTGCTGTCAATAAGATATATCTCTTTTTCCATCGAAATATATCGGTCGGCCCGTTTACCTACGGAATTCCTGTAGTATATTTTGGAAAAGTATCGCATGGAAAGAAAGAAACAACCTATTTAAAGATAGGGAAATTCTGTTCCATTCCTCCCTTCAGGGTTCATGTCTTCTTGGGTGGCGACCATGATTTTCTTAGGTTAAGCACATACCCGTTTGGATATGTTTTAATGGACAGCCGATATTTGAAGGGCTTTCACAAGACCAAGGGGGACGTTTGTATTGGGAATGATGTATGGATTGGGATGGGGACCGTCATCTTTTCTGGAGTTAATATCGGCGATGGCGCCGTGGTAGGTGCTTATTCTGTCGTAAGGACTGCGGTTCCTCCGTATGCGGTTGTGATCGGCAATCCTGCGCAAATCGTGGGTTATCGCTTTCCCCAGGAGAAGATAGAGACGCTGCTCAAAATAAAATGGTGGGATTGGGATATCCGCGAAATCAAAA
>CAYGWX010000003.1:0-109028 GCA_964353855.1 uncultured bacterium
TCCCGTCGTAGCGTAGCGGAGATCCCGATGTATCGGGGCGGAGCCTGCCCCGGCGAGCTTTAGGCCGGGGGCGGGAATCCAGAATTTTTATCCCCTCTATTAAGAGGGGGCCAGGTCAGTGAAGGCTTGGCTCAAAGGTACGGCCAACAACGGGCTCATTCTCCGAAGGATTCCCGGGGAGGGCGATCTCTTCAAGGTGGACGGGAATGCCTTGAAGATCGCCTTTTCTCAGGCAAAATTGGTCGTGCTTTACAGTCCACAGTAACCTTTTCCAGAAAGCACAAAGGGGACGCCAAAAGGCGTCCCCTTTGCTAGGGCCGATAATTTTTTTGCGAATTATATAAGGGGTTGGTTATCTTTGGCTTAGCCTATTCCTCCTGTCTTGTAACCTGGACTTGTGAAGTTGACAAAATGCCGTTTTTGCGCATAATTAAGGAGAGACAAAGGATAATTTCAGCCTGGTTCCTTGTTTCACTTTCCTCTCCGGTCTTTCCTAACGTATTGGTTATCAAAGGGGTTGAGGGTTTCTACCTTCTAACCTCTAACTTCTAACTTCTTCTTTTACTGGAGTTTATCATGGCTAAGCTTGACTCGCCGTTTGGTGCCAAGAAGGTTTCAGGGAGGATCGGGGATGGGTTTGTGATGTCTTCCTGGCGGGGGATTCCGTATATCCGGCAGAGGGTGATTCCGGCCTATCGCACCTCGGAGAGGCTGGAGCGTGTCCGAGGGTTCTTTGCCCGGCAGAACCGTCGCTGGATGGGCCTCAGGGAGACTGAGCGCGAGGCCTGGAGGGTATTCTGCGAGAGGAGGCGTATTCTGGGCCAGCCTAACGTGATTTTTCCCTCCTATTCCTCATTGGCTCTGGACGCAGGGCTTCCTGAGCCCATTCTTCCACCCCGGTCCAAGAGGCCTCTGCCACCTGGTCTTGCCCTTCAAATGGAGGACGACAAGGTCGCCGTCTCCTGGGATGTCTCCCGCCTTATCGAAGCGCAGCGAAGATCCCGATCTATCGGGACGCCTCAGGCCTCACGCCTTACGGCTGTCATGGACTTGTGGTTCTGGTCCGGGCGTTCCTCGCTCAATCCCCATCCCCACGTTTTTAAGCACCTCGTCTATCTTCCCGTTTTCTCGGGAAAGTTTCTGTTTCAGCCCAAGAAGCCCCGTTTCGTATCCGGCCTGAGGTCCCAGGCCTCCGGGACCAAGTACTCCTTCCGCGCCCGGGTCATCCTTCCCGATTCCAACCACAGCCGCTTCTCTGCCGCGACCCTGATCAGGGAGTAGTAGGCCTGTGCACCGTGTAGGCAGGGTGTAGACAGGGTGGAGATAGGGTGTAGCCAGGGTGGAGGTAGCTCGTGCAGTCTGCCTGCAGTCCTCCTCCTGTCCGCCCCCGGTCCTCCCCCGGTCCTCCCGTTCCCTGCCCATAATACGGGTTCGATTCCCTTCCTCTGCCTTGACGGAAGCCTCCAAGTCGTGCTATAATCAAAGCTCAGGCTTGCCTTTAAAGCCTATCGACCCTTGATAAAAAGGAGCATTGAAATGGCAAAAAATTTGATGATAGCGGTTCTCCTTCTAATTCTCGTCGGCTCGGCCGGCGCCTACCATCCCCGCAACCCCGAGGGCAAGTTCTTGACTCCTGGGCAGTGGCAACGTTTGACGATTCCTGCCGATTCGGTCCATTCCTTCGATGTTCGCCATTACCGCCTGGACCTCGCCCTGGCCATGACCTCCGGGGCGTATACCGCGCGGGAACGGGTCGCCATCAAAAGCCGCGTGGCCAGCCTGGATTCATTCAGCTTGTTCATGAACGCTCTGGTCTGTGACTCCGTGAAGCGTGGGCCGGTTCGGCTATCCTTCGCGACCCCGTCCAACTGGCTTACGATCACCTTGGATACCCCTCTGCCCAACGGCGATTCCACGGCGGTAGATGTCTTCTTCCATCGAAACTCCGGGACCGCGAACCAGGGGTTCTACTGGTACGCCCGGAGCGCCCAGACCCTGGCCAATCTGGCCTACACTACGACCGAGCCCTCGGACTCCCGATACTGGTTTCCCTGCTGGGACGAGCCTTATGACAAGGCCGAGCGCGGCTGCCAGATCAATATCACGGTCCCGGATACTTTCACGGCTTGCTCAAATGGTCTCCTGGACAGTGTGACAACCAATGTTTCGGCCCGAACCAAAACCTTCTGGTGGACCCACCGCTATCCCATCTCGACCTATCTCATGAACTTCGCGGCCTCCAAGTACTCCACCTGGCACCAGGACTTTGTCCGCGCTCCAGGGGACACCGTGGAGAGCCTGTACTTCATCTGGCCGGCGGATTCCGCCCGCTCGGTCACGGCCTTTCAGAACGTGCCCGACATGCTGTCGTTCTTCTCGCGCCCGGATGTCTACGGTCCCTACCCTTTTGATAAATACGGCATGGTGGCGGTGTACCCCTTCGTCTGGGGCGGGATGGAGCACCAGACTATGACGACCATCCACCGCAGCTGGCTCAGTGGCAGCGACTGGGGGATCTCCCACGAGTTGGCCCATATGTGGTGGGGAGACATGGTGACCTGCTTTACCTGGCCGAACATCTGGCTGAATGAAGGCTTTGCGACCTATTCCGAGGCCCTGTACATGGAGCACCAGCAGGGTCACGCTTATTTCATCAACGAGATGAACAGCTATGCCCAGGACTTTTTCACAAGCGATACCAGTTACCGCTTTCCAATGTACAACCCCCCTTCCGCCTACCTCTTCGATTGGGGCACGATTTACTGCAAAGGGGCCTGGGTACAACACATGCTGCGCTATGTGGAGCACGACACGACCTCAACACACGGCCTCTTCTTCCAAGCCCTCCGGGCTTACGGGGACAGCCTGAAATACGGGACCGCTTCGATGGCGGACTACCAGCGGATTCACGAGCGATTCTTTGGGCAAAACCTGTCCTGGTTCTTTAACGAATGGGCCGTCCTGGCCGGGTATCCCCGGTACCTGGTTAACTGGTACGGGGTGTCTCAGCCCCCGAACTGGCGAATCGTGGTGGACATCTCCCAGAGCAACGGGAGCGGAGCCCCGCCTGTGTTCCACATGCCGGTGGAGATTCTGTTCCACCTCGCGGGCAAGGACACCCTGGTGCACTTTCCCATCAACGCCTCTCCCCAGCGCAACGAGTTCATCGTCTCGGCCCAGCCCCAAAGTGCGGTCTTCGACCCCAACTCTTGGATTCTGAAGAAGGTGATCATGACCAGCGGAGTGGAGTTGGCGACCGGGGCTTCCGGGTCTTTAGGTTTTCGTTTCGGACAAAACACTCCCAATCCCTTCCAGACCTTGACCGAATTCTCCTACAATCTTCCCGCCGAAGGACCCGCCCGGCTTTGCGTTTATGACGTCCTGGGGCGAAAGGTTAGAACCCTCTTGGATGGCCGGGAGAAAGCCGGTACTTACCGGATCACCTGGGACGGGCGTGATGACCGGGGGAAAACCCTTCCTGGAGGGGTCTACCTCTGTCGTTTTGAGGCCGATGGCCAAAGCCTCATCCTTATAGCCGTCAAGGTCCGTTGATTCCCAATCTTTATTACTGAAAAGGAACCATGCTGAGCAGAGAACAGGAGGCTTTTCGGGCCGAGATCAGGGTGTTCTGCGAGCGTGTCCTCGCCCCCGCAGCGGATGAGATCGATAAGGAGGAGAGGTTTCCAAAGGAGATCCTCCAGGAGATGGGCAAGAAGGGTTACCTGGGGATTCCCTACGACAAAAAGTACGGGGGCGCGGGTCGGGATACGGTCTGCTACGCTCTCGGCGTGGAGGAGGTCTCCCGGGTCTGCGGCTCCACGGGACTGACCATGGCCGCTCACACCTCCCTTGGTGCGGCGCCCATATACCTTTTCGGAACCGAGGAACAGAAGGCCAAGTGGCTGCCCCGGCTGGCTTCCGGTCAGGCCCTGGGGGCCTTCGGGTTGACCGAACCCGGGGCAGGCTCGGATGCCGGGAGCACCAAGACCACCGCCGTCCTGGACGGCGGAGAATGGGTCATCAACGGCTCCAAATGCTTCATCACCACGGCCGAAGTGGCCGAGTTGGTGATCATCACGGCCGTAACCGAGAAAGGGATCGGCACCAGGGGCATCTCCTCCTTTTTGGTGGAAAAGGGGACTCCCGGTTTCACCATCGCCAAGCGGGAGAACAAGATGGGGGTGAGGGGCTCGATCACCAACGAGCTGGCTTTTACCGACTGCCGCATCCCGAAGGGGAACCTCTTGGGCGCGCCCGGGCAGGGCTTCAAGCAGTTCATGCAGATCCTGGACGGGGGGCGCATCTCCATCGCCGCTATGGCTGTGGGCCTGGGCCAGGCCGCCCTGGATTACGCCGCCCGCCATGCCAAGTCCCAGACCGTGGACGGGAAACCACTGGCCGAGGAGCAGGGCATCCAGTTCCTCCTGGCCGATTTGGCCACGGAGCTGGAGGCGGCCCGGCTGTTGGTTTACGATGCCGCCCAGCGGAAGGACGCCGGGATCAAGTTCACCAAGCAATCGGCCATGGCCAAGCTCTATGCCGGCACGGTCGCCATGCGGGCCACGACCCAGGCCATGGATATCATCGGGGAAGCTGCTGGCTCCAGGAACCTTCCCCTGGAGCGGTATTTCCGGGACGTGAAGCTCTGCGAGATCGGGGAGGGGACCAGCCAGGTCCAGAAGCTCGTCGTCTTCCGGGAGATTCTCAAGGAGATCCTGTAGGGAGACGGTGCCTTTGAGAGAGGCTGGGGAGCTTCGGGGCAAGGTCGCTCTGGTGACCGGTTCCACCGGGGAGGGCATGGGCCGGTCCATCGCCCTCACCTTGGCGCGGGAAGGGGCGGGGATCGTTTTGAACTACGGCACTGGCCGACCCGGAAACCAGAGGAAAGCCGGGGAGCTCATCGGGATCATCCGGAAGATGGGCTCGGAGGCCGTTGCCATCAAGGCCGATGTCAGGGCTCCGATGCAGGTCAAAGCCATGGTTCGTGAAGCTGTGAAGCGTTTCCGAGCGGTTCATATACTGGTCTTGAACCATTCCGGGGGATGGAACGTAAACCAGGACCTGGCTACGATGGACCCCAAGCGCTGGCAGAAGACCGTGGCCGCGGAGCTGGATGGAACCTTCAACTGTCTGCGCTATATCCTTCCCTTGATGCACAAGCAGAAGTGGGGGAGGGTCATCAGTCTTTCCTGGAACGCCCTGTGGACTTGGAGGAATCCTCCTTACGACTACACGGTCGGCAAAGCCGGAGCCCAGAGGTTACTTTTCATGCTCGTCCGTTCGGAATGGAAGCACGGTATCACGGTGAACTCCATTGCCCCGGGGTATCTGAAGGGGTTCACCCTGAAAGAAGCCTTGGAGGCCGTAAAAAACCAGACCTCTCATGTCCGCCGGACCCGGTCTACGCCCCAGGATGTGGGCGAGGTCGCCGCCTTCCTCTGTTCCGACCAGGGACGGTACCTGACCGGCGGGACCATCGCCTTGGCCGATAACCAACTCCCGTAACTATATACAATGGAAGAGGTATTCCAACCTAAGTTCGACTGGTGGATGAAGACTATCATCCTGGGTCTTTTCGGGATGGCTGCCTTTTTGGGTTACATCTTTTTTGTCGAAGCCCATTTGACTTACGAAGGCCTGTTTCCCCTTGGAGTTCTCCTGTTTGTTATCTATTTGATAACCTCTACAAAATATACCCTCCGATCTAAAGAACTCGTGGTCGTCTTTGGCCCTTTCAGGTTTCGCTATCCCTTTTCTACCATCATTTTGGTCAGGCGTGGCTCGGCCTTCGGCGACCTGAACCAACCCGTTTCAGTGAACTTCACTTTCTCCACAGACCACCTGATCATCCTTCTAAAGTCCGGGGTGTTCCGCGCCGTGAGCATCTCTCCCCGGGACCAGGGGAGGTTTCTCCGATTGCTCGCCACGAGAGGGGTGAAGGTGGAAGGGCCAATCCCCGGTTTAAACCCTACCCGCCCTTCCTCTGCGTTTAAGTGGTAGACCTACTTTAACCTCCCTCATCCCTTGACAGTAAGTTTTGCATCGTGGTAGAATAATAATGTGAACCTCTTCACAATCCTTCCTGCGCATAAGGACATCCGATCTTGCACTTAGGTGACTTTCATCTCATTTCCCTCCTGGACAGTTATTTCCACTCAAGCAGGACAATGGAAGGTACAATGCGGAGAGTGCCGAGGGACGAGGAAGGGTGAAAGTCAGAGGGCAGTCATCACGGTTTGAGGGCCGATAGGGATGAACGCTTTTTCCGAGCAAACGACAGCCCCATTTCAATCACCACATTAAAATATCAGGAGGATCGAGCATGACCAGGGAGGTAGTGATCGCAAGTGGAGCGAGGACGCCGGTAGGTAAGTTCCTTGGCGGGTTGGCTTCCTTAAAGGCCGCGGATCTGGGAGCCATCGCCATCAAGGAGGCCCTGAAACGGGCCAAGACCGAGCCCGGGGAAGTGGACGAGGTCATCTTAGGGCACGTCTGCCAGGGGGGCGTGGGACAGGCACCGGCCCGGCAGGCGCTTATCAAAGCCGGAATCCCCCCGAGCGTCGGGGCGGTTGCCGTGAACAAGGTCTGCGGCTCGGGGCTCAAGGCCGTGATGATGGCGGCCCAGGCGATCAAGGCCGAGGACGCCGAGGTCATCGTGGCCGGTGGCCAGGAGTCCATGTCCAACGCGCCCTATTACTACTTCAACGGGCGTACCGGTCAGAAGTTCGGAAACCAACAGCTCGTGGACGGGCTGATCATGGACGGGCTGTGGTGCTCTTTCAACAACTGCCATATGGGAATGCTCGCGGAGTTCACCGCGGAGAACTCCAAGATACCGCGGTTCGAGCAGGACGAGTACGCCTACAAAAGCCACATGAAAGCCGTGACCGCCATCAAGGAGGGTAAGTTCCGGGCCGAGATCGTCCCTGTGGAGATTCCCCAGAGGAAGGGCGAACCCATTCGGGTAGAAACGGATGAGTCCCCTCGGGCGGACACTACCGTGGAGGCCCTGGCCAAGCTCAAGCCGGCATTCAAACCGGACGGCGGGACGGTCACGGCCGGGAATGCACCCGGGATGAACGACAGCGGAGCAGCCCTGGTAGTCATGTCCCTGGACGCGGCCAAGAAGAAAGGGATCGTCCCCCTGGCCCGGATCGTGGGCTACACAACCGGTGGGGAGGAGCCCAAGCGGTTGTTTTATGCCCCGATCATCGCCGTGCGCAAGCTCTTGGACAAAGTGGGGTGGAAGATCAACGATGTAGATCTGATCGAGGCTAACGAGGCCTTCTCGGTCCAGGCTTTGGCAGACGGCAAAGAACTGGGCTGGGACTGGAATAAAGTCAACGTACACGGCGGGGCAGTGGCTATCGGACATCCTATCGGAGCTTCCGGAGCGAGGGTGTTCATTACTCTGCTTTACGCCATGAAAGACCGCGGAGCCCGGAGGGGCCTGGCGACCATCTGCCTGGGGGGTGGAAACGCCGTAGCCATTGCTGTGGAAAGGATGTAAGAAATAAACTACCCTGGAAGGAGGGCCAACTTTGGAAATCAATAAAATCGGTGTGGTCGGCGCCGGCACGATGGGCAACGGCATCGCCCACGTGGCCGCACAGTCCGGCTTCGAGGTCGTCCTCGTGGACGTGGACCAGAAGTTCCTTGACAAGGCCGTCGGGACGATCAAGAAGAACCTGGGCCGGCAGGTGGAGAAGAGCAAGCTCACCCAGGAGCAGATGGATGGCACTCTGGGAAAGATCAAGACCGCGGCCTCGCTGGAGGCGGTCAAGGACTGCGGGATCGTGGTCGAGGCTGTGTTCGAAGACCTCAAGGTGAAGAAGGAGATCTTCGTCAAGCTCGATGCCCTCTGTCCCCCGGAGGCCATCCTGGCCTCCAACACCTCGACCATCTCGATCACCCTGATCGCGTCCGCCACGAAGCGGCCGGACAGGGTCATCGGGATGCACTTCATGAACCCGGTGCCGATGATGCAGTTGGTGGAGGTCATCAAGGGCGTGAAGACTTCGGAGGCCACCTACCAGATCGTGGATGAGCTGGCCAAGAAGATGGGCAAGACCCCGGTCCTGGTGAACGACTATCCGGGGTTCGTGGCCAACCGCGTCCTGCAGCCGATGATCAACGAGGCCTGCTACTGCCTGATGGAGGGCGTGGCCACCCCGGAGGCGATCGACACCGTTATGAAGCTCGGGGCGAACCATCCCATGGGCCCCCTGGCCCTCGCCGACTTGATCGGGCTGGATGTCTGCCTAGCGATCCTGGAGGTCCTCTACACCGGCTTCTCGGACTCCAAGTACCGTCCCTGTCCGCTGTTAAAGAAAATGGTCGCCGCCGGGAATCTCGGACGCAAGACCGGCCAGGGCTTCTACAAATACTAAACCCTTTAGGAGCGACGCCATGCCTTTCGACGGCTGTCAGAAGATCTGGATGGACGGGAAGTACGTCCCGTTCGAAGACTCCAAGGTCCATGTCCTTTCCCACGTGGTGCATTACGGCAGCGCGGTGTTCGAGGGCATACGGGCCTACAAGACCAAGAAGGGAACCGCGGTGTTCCGCCTGGAGCCCCACATCCAGCGGCTGTTCAACTCCGCCAAGATGTACCGCATGCACGTCCGCTACCCTAAGGGCCAGGCCGGCTTCACAGACGCCGACCGCGCGGCCATGGCGGCCTGCAGCTGCGACGGAGAGCCGGAGTGGTTGAAGTTCCCCTGGACCGTCGCGGAGGTCTCCAAAGCCTGCTGCGACACGATCCGGGAGAATAAGCTGGACGCCTGCTACATCCGGCCGATCATGTACCGGGGCTTCTCCACCCTGGGCGTGGACCCCTTCACCTGCCCCCTGTCCCTGGCCATCGCGGTCTGGCGCTGGGGCAAGTACCTCGGGCCCGAGGCCCTGGAGAAGGGGGTCTCGGTGTGCGTCTCCTCCTGGGCGCGGATGGCCCCGAACACCCTTCCGGCCCTGTCCAAATGCGCAGCCAACTACATGGACTCCCAGCTGATGAAGATGGAGGCCCTGGTCAACGGCTACACCGAGGGCATCGCCCTGGACGTGAACGGCTACGTCTCCGAGGGCAGCGGGGAGAACCTCTTCCTGGTCAAGGACGGGAAGCTCCTGACCCCGCCCCTGGGGGCATCGGTCCTGCCCGGGATCACCCGGGACTGCATCATCACCCTGTCCAGGGAGATGGGCATCCCGGTGGAGGAGCACCTCATTCCCCGGGAATTGCTGTACATCGCAGACGAGGTTTTCTTCACGGGCACGGCCGCGGAGATCAGCCCGATCGCCTGCATCGACCGGATAAGAATCGGGGAGGGAAAGCGGGGGCCGATTGCCAAGAAGCTTCAAGATGCCTTTTTCGGCATCGTTGAGGGGGAGGCTCCGGACCGGCACAACTGGCTGACCTACGTCTGAGAGAAGGGCTGTTCCGCGCAGGAATCCCGTTCACATTGAAAACACCCGGTAACAACCTAAAAAGGAGGTCTGATGCCCGAGACAAGACAGGTTAACATCGCTCTATCCGAGATGCCAACCCAATGGTATAATATCATTCCGGACCTTCCCGAGCCTCTTCCTCCGCCGATGGATCCTGAGAGCGGCCCCTCGCGGATGGCCAACCTGCCCAAGATGATGATCGGGGAGTGCCTGAAGCAGGAGATGTCCCAGGAGCGCTGGATCGACATTCCCCTGGGCATCCAAGACCTTTACGCCCAGGCGGGAAGACCCAGGCCCCTTTTCCGCGCCCTGAACCTGGAGAAGCGCCTCGGCACCCCGGCCAAGCTCTACTACAAGAGCGAGTTCTTCTCGCCGACCGGGAGCCACAAGGTCAACACGGCCCTGGCCCAGGCCTATTACGCCAAACAGGAGGGGTTCGAACGACTGACCACGGAGACCGGGGCCGGGCAATGGGGAACGGCCCTGTCCTACGCCGCCAGCCTGATGGGTCTCAAATGCACGGTGTACTGGGTTCGGGCCGTGCATGACTGGAAGGCGGACCGCAAGTCCCTGATGGAGCTCTTCGGGTCCGAGGTCTTCGCCTCACCAAGCCCGAGGACCAAGTCCGGAAAAGCTCTGTTCGACAAGAACCCCAAGCATCCCGGCTCCCTGGCGATCGCCATCTCCGAGGGCCTGGAGGACTCCCTCGCCGACCCCAAGGCCACCTACTCCCTGGGCTCGGTCCTGAACCACGTCCTCCTGCACCAGACCATCATCGGGCAGGAGACCAAGAAGCAGTTCGCCAAGCTCGGGGAGTACCCCGACCTGGTCATCTCCTGCCTGGGCGGGGGCTCCAACTTCGGGGGCTTTGCCATCCCGTTCATGCACGACGTGCTGGTGGAGGGCAAGAAGACCAAGTTCATCGCAGCCCAGACCCAGAGCACGCCCAACCTGCAGGGAGAGTACCGTTACGACTTCGCGGACCATGCCGAGATGACCCCGCTGCTCAAGATGATGACCCTGGGCCACAAGATCGAGCCCCCGCCGATCAAGGGAGACGGGCTGAGGTATCACGGCTGCTCCCCGATCCTCTCCCTCCTCCGTCACAAGGGCTACATCGACACCGTGGCCTATCCGATCGATGAGAAATACGTCTTCGAGCGCGCCCGCACCTTCATCCAGTGCGAGGGCTTCATCCCGGCCCCGGAGTCGGCCTACAGCGTGGCCTGCGCCATGGACGAGGCCGAGAAGTGCAAGAAGACCGGGGAGAAAAAGGTGATCGCCTTCAACGTCTCCGGACACGGTTTCCTGGATCTCCCGGGATACCGCGAAGTGCTGGAGATGAAATAAAAAATACTAAATCCCCGGCCCTGAAAGCCGCCCCCTGCATTCCCGGGGGCAGCTTTTTTATGGGGCTTGTACAGGGTCCATGCCCTTGCATGAAGTTTCCTGATATGCTAAAATAACGCCTGATGTCAGAGCAAAAAACCAACGAAATCCCCCAGAGCCACAGCGCAGGTCTGGCCCGCTCCGCGGGAACGGTGAGCGCGGGGGTGGCCTTGAGCCGGATCTTCGGGCTCATCCGGGAGCAGACCTTTGCCTATGTGTTCGGGGCCGGTCTGGCCAACGACGCCTTCGTAGTGGCCTTCCGGATCCCGAACCTGCTCCGCGACCTGTTCGCCGAAGGGGCTTTCTCCTCGGCCTTCGTGCCCACCTTTTCCGAGGTCCACACCAAGAAGGGGAGAGAGGCGGCTTTCCGTCTGGCCAACAACGCGGCCAATGCCCTCTCGCTCATCCTGGCCGCGATCTCGCTCATCGGCATCCTGGCCTCGCCCTGGCTCGTGACCCTGTTCGCCCCGGGATTCGCCAAGATCCCAGGCAAGCTGCCCCTGACCATCCGCCTGACCCAGATCATGTTCCCGTTCCTGTTGTTTATCGGGCTGGCGGCCCTGGCCATGGGAGTCCTGAACACCTTCCGGCGGTTCGCGGTCCCGGCCCTGGCCCCCTGCCTCCTGAATTTGATGATGATCCTGGCGGGATTCTTCCTCTGCCCGCTTTTCGGGGCTGCGCCGGAGAGCCAGATCTACGGGATGGCCATCGGGGCCCTCCTGGGCGGGCTTTTCCAGTTCCTGTTCCAGGTGCCCAGCCTTTTCAAGGAGGGCTTCCGGTTCCTCCCGGTCATGGATTTCAAGGACCCCGGGATACGGCAAATCGGGGCCCTTATGCTCCCGGCGGTGATCGGGCTCTCGGCCACGCAGGTGAACCTCTTCGTGAACACCCTCCTGGCCTCCTTCTTGAGTCAAGGTAGCGTCTCCTATCTCAACTACAGCAACCGGCTGGTCCAGCTGCCCATCGGGCTGTTCGGGGTGGCCATTGCCACAGTCGTTCTGCCCACCGTGGCCGGGCACGTAGCCCGGGAGAACCTGGATGAGGTCAGGAAGACCGTGTCCTCGGCCCTCCGGCTGGTCTTCTTCCTGACCCTGCCGGCGGCAGTCGGGCTCGTGGTTCTGGCCAAGCCCATCATCTCCCTCCTGTACGAGCATGGGCGGTTCACGGCCCTGGATACGGTGGGGACAGCTAACGCCCTGGGGCTTTACTGCCTCGGGCTCTTCGCCTACGCCTCGGTGCGCAGCCTGGTGCCGACCTTTTATTCGCTCAAGGACGCCGCCACGCCGGTCAAGGCGAGCTTTGCCGCCGTGGGCACGAACATCGCGCTCAACCTGCTCCTGATGCGGCCGATGGGTTACCGGGGACTGGCCCTGGCGACCTCCTGCTCGGCGTTCGTCAATATGGGGCTCCTGCTTTTCTTCCTGCGCCGGAGGCTGGGCTCCGTGGACTTCCGGAATCTCTCCAGCACGTTCGTCCGGGTCCTGATCGCCGCGCTGGCGATGGGAGCGGCGGCCTGGCTCGCGGCCGGAAGCTTTGGCGGGGTCCGGGTTCCCTTGAAGATCCTCTCGTTCCTTCAGGTCTCGGCCGGACTGCTCTTCGGGCTGGTGATCTTCGGGACGGTCGCCCGTGTCCTGCGCATCGAGGAGCTGAGCGTTTTCATCAATGCCTTCATCCGAAGATCCCGGAAAGGGGAGAACCATGGATAAGACGGAACAAAAGAAGGTCGTGGAGGCCCTGCTTTTCGCGGCCGATTTTCCCGTGGCCACGAGCCGGATCAAGGCCCTGGTGGAGGGAGTGGAAAGGGAGGACCTCAAAACAATGGTGGAGGAGCTGAACCGGGAGTACGAAGCGCAGGGGAGGAGCTTCTGGATCCAGGAGGTGGCCGGCGGGTATCAGATGGCGACCCGTCCCCATTTCGCCCGCTGGGTCAAGGAGCTTTACAAGGGGAGGCGTCTGGCCCGGCTGACCCAGCCCGCCCTGGAGACCCTGGCCATCATCGCATACCGCCAGCCCGTGGGGAGGCCGGACATCGAGACCATCCGGGGGGTGAACTCGGACAGCGTGATCGCCACGCTCCTGGAGCGCAACCTGATCACGGTGGTGGGCAAGGACACCAGTGTGGGGCGGCCCATCCTGTACGGCACGACCCCGGAGTTCCTGCGCTATTTCGGATTAAAAGACCTCTCCGGGCTTCCTCCGTTAAGCGAATTGGAGGCCTATCTGGTCTCCCGGGAGCAAGCCGCAGAGGCTGAGCCGGCAATTGAGGACGAAGGGCCTAAGCCTGATTCTACGTATGAATGAGCGCAAGTCGTTGAGGTGTTATCGGGTTTTCCCCTACACCCAACCCCCTACCCCCTACACCCTTATTTCTGATGATGAGACTGAATAAATACCTCGCCTCCTGCGGGATTGCTTCACGCCGGAAGGCCGATTTACTGATCAGCTCTGGTCTCGTCAAGGTCAATGGCGAACCTGTTTATACATTAGGGACTTCCATTGATGAAGTTAAAGACAAAGTTGAGGTAGATGGGAAGAAGGCCGGCTTGGCCAAAAATAAGGTCTATATCCTTTTGAACAAGCTCCCGGGGTTTGTCACGACCCGGACCGACCCGCAGGGAAGAAGGACGGTTTTCGACCTGCTCTCGAACCAGAAAGAGAGACTGTTTCCCGTGGGCCGGCTGGACTACGATGCGGCCGGGCTTCTGCTTCTGACCAACGACGGGGAGCTGGCCAACTACCTGACGCATCCCCGGTACGAGATCCCCAAGACCTACCAGGCCTGGGTGAAGGGCATGGTCCCGGCGGATGCGTTCCGGAAGCTGACCAAGGGCGTTACCCTGGAGGATGGGCCAGCCAAAGCCGAGTCCGCGCGGCTCCTCCGGCATTCGGAAGGGGAGTCCCTGATCGAGATCGTGCTTCAGGAGGGGAGGAACCGGGAGGTCAAGAGGCTCTGCGAGGCCATCGGGCATCCGGTCAGGCGCCTGATGAGGATGGCCCTGGGAAACCTCAGGCTGGGGACCCTGGAGCCCGGGAAGTGGAGGAGGCTCACGCCCAGGGAGGTCCAAGGGCTGTACAAAAGCCCCAAAGGATAGACTTTGGACTGTGGATGGTGGACTGTGGAAAAGGCCAAAGGCCCCTGAAGAGGGGCCTTAGTCATACTCCAATGAGGGCCTGAACGACTCCCGACCGAGGACAGCGGGGGGTGTGCGGTAGGGGCGCCCCCTACCCTCCGCCCATTTATCTGCCGTTTGTCCCCGGTTTATCCCCCATTTGTCGCCCGTTCCTACACCCTTAGACGGGATAGAGAGGACCTATCAGGCGGATTTAGGAGGGAGGATGAGCTCGGCGCTTGAAAAAGGTCCGTGATTGGTGTCGGGAAGGATGAGGCGTGCCCTTAGAGAGCACTTGGACCCGGGCTTAAGGCCCCGAATCAGAAAAGAGCCGGTTTCCAGAGGGATGTAAGCCAGATGACGGAAGCGGTCCAGGACGGGCTTCCAGGAAGGTCGGGATTGGCAGAGCCATAGATCCAGAAGACCCGTAAGGCGCCCCGATGAATCGGGGTCTCCGCTTCGCTTCGATAACACGTGACTCGTGGTTCGGGGCCAAGAGACGAGAACGGAGTTTGGCTCGGGGCCGAGGGAAAGGGTAAATTTAGGAGCAGGAAGCTTCTTGGGCCGGGGGGGATAGACCGGCTCAGGCAGGCCCGCATCCAAAGCCAGGGTGGCACTCGCGATGAACTGACAGTGCGCCGAAGTCGGGGTCGGCCACTTCGAAGCCAACCTTCTCCAGGCTTCCCTTTGTTCCTCGGAAAGCCCGGCCCACCTTTGGGAAACCTTGCCGAAATGGACATTCACCGCCCGCTGCCTGGGGGTATCCGGCTGACTGCTCTTCTGGAACAGCCGGACATAGGGAATCCCGCGCCAGGAAGCGTAGACCAGGTCCCGAGCGAACCGGCCGCTGGCTTTGCGCGAGAAAAGGGGATCGCGGACTTTAGTCATGTGATTCGGTTAGACGGTTAGACAGTTCAACAGTTAGACGGTAACAGCAGTTATTTGGTTGGATGATTAAAGGCGGGAATCAGAGGTTAGCAATTAGGGATTAGACATTGGAAGGGAAGGAGTTTCGGGTGGAAGGTTAGAATAGAGCTGCCTTAAAGCCCTTGAGAAGTAACCTGACTTTCTGGGGGCTCTGGTCTCTGACTAAACCAGCGAACTCCTCGATCAACTCGTCCTTAGGACTCCTCCGAACCCGAGGAACTGAGGCAAAGAGGGCAGGCAAACCAACCTTAAGTGCCCCAGAAATGCTTTCCAAGGTGCGCAAGGAGGGATTCGTCTTCCCCGTTTCAACCTCGCTGATGAACTTAGCCGTCAGGCCCGTGCGCTCGGCCAAGTGCTCCTGGGTCCAGCGCCTCTGCCTGCGCAAGGCTTTAATCCGCTTACCGACCGCCACTGCCAGAGTGCTCATATCGTCCTTTCACCGGGGATTAAGATACCATGAAAGCGCAACCGAGTAACATCCAATAAAAGTTATATAGACCTCTTGACAAAATAACCTATATGTTATATACTATTTACTCCGGGAGCCCCCAAGGCTCAACGGATACCGGCCTTGACAGGGCTTGACGAGGTTCGGCAAAGAATTCTTTGAGCCAGACAAAGGTTTTGCTTGCAATCAAGGGGCGAAATCTGTATAATAAGGCCATGCTGAAGAGAGCTACAAACATAGCCCTCGGCCTGGGCCTCCTACTGTTGCCCCTGGCGGGGTGGGGGCAGAGCGAGTGGAACTACCTGACAGGGGGGAACCTGAGGGGGGTGAAGGCAATAGGCAACCATGTTTGGGCCGCTGGAGATAGGGGGCTGATTGTTCATTCCAGTAATGCGGGAGAAAGCTGGGAAATACAGGTTTCTAATACCACCCAAAAACTCAACGGGATTACATTTTCCGACACGGTTCACGGGTGGGCAGTGGGTGAAGGGGTGATCCTTAAGACAACCAATGGAGGTAGCACTTGGGTTTCGTTGCCTCTCCCAAGGCCCTGGGTTTATTACCGCGCCTCTGCAATAGATACTAATTACCTCTGGATTACGAATTGGAGCGATTCTATTCTCAAAACGACAGACGGTGGAACATCCTGGTCGGTACATCGTATAACTACATCAATTACCAATACGTTTTTCGTCGGCGTTAGCTTTATTAATGCCTCGGAAGGATGGGTAGTAGGAGATTTTGGTATTTATATCGGGCACACTACGGATGGAGGTTTGACTTGGACAGAACGAATGGATAATAGTGGAAAAGGTACAGATATAGCAATGGTTGACGCTTTGGAGGGATGGGTAGTAGGTTGGGGAGGTTTAATAATTCATACAACAAGTTGCTGGAATACCTTCACGACTCAGTCCAGTGGATCAAATGCTTTTTTAAATGCCGTTAGTTTTGCAAATCGCACAACTGGATATATCGCTGGAGGGGAAAATAACAACCCTGCCCATGTCCTTCATACAACAAACGGTGGTAACAACTGGATTCGGCACGACCTAACCACTACAATTAGTAGTTTCTTTGGTGCGACTGCGCCAGATACAATAATGTCTTATGTGTCTGGATATTCAGGAAGCGTCGCAAAAACAACTAATACAGGTCAAAATTGGAGATTCTTGACCAATATTGATGCTTTCGGTAATACCATGTTCAACATTGCCTTAGCCGACACCCAATCCGGCTACGCCGTAGGCCCCTACGGGATCGTGGTCAAGACCACCAACGGAGGAACCATCTGGCAGAGACAGAATTTGGGCGGAACTTCCCTTTGGTTCTACGGGGTGGATACACCCGACCCTAACTATGCCTGGGCCTGCGGGGATGGGGGAAGTATCTACGCCACCAAGAACGGCGGAACAAGCTGGGCCCCCCAGCCGAGCGGGGTGAGTTGGTATCTGAACTCTGTGGACTTCGTGGACACGATGTTCGGGGTGAGCGTGGGAGGAGGGTACGGGCCAATTTCGGATTTCGGATTGCGGATTGCGGATTGCAAGACAAACGGAGAGATTGCTTCGTCGCCCCGCTTTACAAGCGGAGCTCCTCGCAATAACAGCCTTTTTAGACTTCTGGATTCGCCACCTTTGGTAGATAAGTGGTGGTGGCAGAGAGGCCACAACCCCTCCCCCTTACCCCTCCCCGAAGGCGTTTCCCGGATCGGTGTCCGGGACAGGCGGAGAGGGGAGATTGAAGGAATCAATCCCGAAGCTCAATACCGGGTGATAACAAGGACGCTGGATGGGACGAACTGGCAAGGAAGGACGACCTCGGAGACCCCCCTGAACGGGGTAAGCTTTGCGAACAAGGCCCTTGGCTGGGCATGCGGAGTGACAGGCACCATGATCCACACCTCAGACTCCGGAGCCACCTGGCAGACTCAAAACTCCAATGTCACCAATACCTTATACTGGGTCATGTTCCCCACACCCCTGAACGGCTGGGCCGTAGGAACCGGGGGAACCATCATCGCCACGACGGACGGGGGGAACACCTGGAATCGACAAACCAGCAATACAACCTTACCCCTGTACAGCGCCGCGTTCGTAAACGCCCAGCGGGGCTGGGTCGTAGGGGACAGCGGAATCGCCCTACAGACAACCAACGGGGGGCAGACCTGGACGCCTGACACGACCAAGACCAAGATACCATTATTTGCGGCGAGCTTTACGGACCAGGATCACGGGTGGAGCATCGGGGGATTCGGGCTGACGTTAGGGTATGGGAGAGCGGGGCAGTGGGGCGTTGAAGAGCAGGGGAGCACGGGAGCAGAGGGGCTGAGGAGCGAAAACAGGATCAAGGCGTGGCCGAATCCGTTTGTCTCGTATGCTCGGGTGCCGGGGAGGGAGAAGGAGAAGTTTGCGCTGTATGACATCACGGGCAGGAAGATGGGGACGTATACCGGGGAGAGGATCGGGGCGGACGTCACCTCGGGGATATACTTTCTCATGCCGGTAGACAAAGAGGCTGGGCCGGTGAGGGTGGTAAAGGTGAGATAAAGAAACGACCTTACCGCCGAGGACGCAAAGGGGAAGAAAAGCAAGGACGCAAAGAAAAACCCGATCCGCAGATTACGCCGATTACGCGGATTGAAGAACGCCTTAATGCAAAATGAAAAATGCAAAGCCTGGATTCCCGCCTACGCGGGAATGACGGCATCTCAATATAAACGAACAGACCAAAAAGAAGAACTCGAGACCGAAAAGGAGGGCATCATGAAAGCAGAGAGAATGTTCAAGGTGCTGCTGAGCGGGGTGGCCTTGATTGGCGTTTTTGCTGTCCCAGCGTTTGGGTTGACCAGCGTCTATAGCATTTCCCCGGACTCGGCGAAGAACTCAGGCTGGGCCAACTCCATGTCTCAGTCGTTTGTCTGCACCGCGGATTCGCTTGACTCGGTGGCCGTGTTTGTCGGCACGGAGCGGGTGGGGAAAATCTACACCGCCAAGCTCAAGGAAGGGCCTTACGGACCTACCATTTGGAGCGGGAGCAAGAGCGCCACGGGCTGGGCCTATGAGGAGATTGGCTTTGGAGTGCATAAGCCCGTGGTGCGGGGGAAAACATATTATCTTGAACTGAGCATTATGGACTCGACTTTTCTACCCCTACAGTGGAATTATTACTACAGGAACGGGGATAAATATCCCTGGGGCGAGATGGAGCTTGGAGGAGGCAAGGACCTCTGTGCGACGGTGGCGGGGGTAAACCGGACGGACAGCACGTATTGGGGGGTGGCTGGTGAGTCAGTGAATCAGGATGAGTTGGCTGCAAAAGCCAAACAAATAGGGATTAATTTAGACCGGGAGCAAGTAGAATGGCGGAACCTCCAACCCGATTCAAATCGTTACGAATGGGCTTGGCTGGACGCGGTGGTGGACAGTGCTAACCGTAAGGGGTTACGGGTGATGATCAACTTCTACGCCACCCCCTTGTGGGCATCGAACATCCCCTTAGACGCAATGCACGACACGGCAGATGCCTGGCGTTACCCTCCGCGGAATCTCGATCGGTCGTTTGGACAAGGGGATTCCAATTTTCTTTGGAAGTTCGTCCATACGCTGGCCACGCGATATAAGGACAAGGTGCAAGACTACGAAACCTGGAATGAAACCAATTACTACGACTGGTGGAGGTATGGGATCCGCCCCGGTCCTCCAGATACTAACGACAATCGTTACTACAATACGGGTGAATATCAGCTCAATACTTCGGGGAGGGCCAAGCTGTACGTGAGGGCCTGTCAGGTCGCCTACGATGCCATCAAGGGCGTTTACCGCCCGGACACGGCGACAGCGCATACCAATGCGGTGTTGCACATGAATGTGCCCACCCAATCCCAAAAGGATGCTACTGGGAGGGAGTGGATGCAGTACTATTACCAACACGGAGGCAAGAGCTACGCAGATGTCATCGGCTGGCATTGGTATCAAGGTTACCAAGAAGCCTACCATCGATTCCTGCCTGGACGATTCATCGCGGACTACGATACGCTACGCCGAATCATGTGGGACGCGGGCGACGGGGCCAAACCAGTCTGGGCCAATGAAGGAGGCTTCGGCTCTCCGGATACGGTCCGTCCGGAATCCATCTGGAGCGTAGGCAAACACAAGCAAGCCGATATTGTATTACAGGCCTCGGTGGTTGGACTGGGGCAACGGGAAAACGGGATCGGGCCGGCGTTAAACCAGGTGAATTGGTATAAACTATACGACCGAGATATTGAATACCCTGGAGCACCACTCGCTTGGTTCAAATGGTGTGGGTTGCTTAACAAAGTTGACAGCGGGTTTACGTATAAGCCTTCTGCCTATGCCTACAAACAGATGACGGGGAAGCTGAAGGACAAGTATTTCAACCGCAGGGTGCCCTTGGCGGATACGAACGTGTATTGCTACGAGTTCCAGACCACGGACACGGGGCTGGCGGCCAGGAAGACCTGGGTGGTGTGGAAAACAAACCAGGGGGCTGTTTTTGAGAGCTTATCAGTAAGAACCCCTTACTTTAATAGAATAAACATCACCTATACAGGCGCAGAAACGCTCGTATCAAATCCTGCACTTCCAAATGGCTTTGGACAAATCAGTGTTGACACAATGCCAGTGTATTATCGGGAAACTCTTGATGTAGCCCGTCCCGACGTGATCGTGGACTCCCTCTACACCTACCCAACAACCCCCAGAGCCGGAGATTACGTATTCTTCTACGCCCGGCTCAAAAACATTGGAAACGCGACCCTCAGTGCCAACCTTGGAAACGCAGTCAAGTTCCAGGTGGACGGAGTCACCAAGAAAACCTACACTGACAACCGGGAAATCATGAAGGACTCCACGATCATCGTAGGGTATAATCCCTATCCACCCCCCGGAGACGGCTCCATTTACGACTGGAAAGCCACTTGGGGGGACCACCTCATCCGGGCCTGGGTGGACTCCTCGGACAAATACGTCGAGCTCCGGGAAGACAACAACACAGGCTACATCTTCAAGCACAACCGGCCCAAGGTCACACTGATAATCAATGGCAACCACAAGTATTCCAATCACTTAACCAACGACACCCTCTCGATATCAATGAACGGCAACACCACCCCCCTGCCTGACTCAGCCAAACTCCTGCACGAAGGAAGCTGGACCTCCTTAGGGGTCTACGGCTCCCGGGACACGCTCGTCACCTTCAACGGGAACGGCGTAAAGTATGATTCCGTCATCGTGTACCAGGGAGCGGACACTGCCCTTGCGGGAGACTCCATCATCGTGGACGCCGATGCCCCCTTCGTTGACATCACCTCGCCAACTCAGAACCAGACCGTAAGCGGGAGCGTCCCGTTCGTCGGCTGGTCATGGGACTACCAGGATCACGACTCCCTGTGGGAGATTTACGTCAACGGCTCCCCCTGGGTATCCGGGAACGCCAAGGTGGGGGAGAACCCGATGTTCGGGATGCCGGACACCTTCGGGTTCTGGAACAGCACCACCGTGCCCAACGGATACCGCTGGCATCAGCTTCGATCCACGGACTTCGCCACTAACCTCGGGCTGGACAGCGTGCGGGTGTATGTCCTGAACTCAAGCAGTGAAGAAGACGGCTTTGCCTCAGGCTTCGGGAGCTTCGGAAGCTCCCCGATGAACGTAGCCACGGACAAAAAGGGCAACGTCTACGTCCCAGAGACCCAGGGGAGCATGGTCAGGAAGTTCTCATCTCGGAAGGACACCCTGTTTTCCTTCAGCGCCAGGCGTGGGAACGACACCACCGGATCAGCTTGGCCAGCCGCCATCGTCTGCGATCCTGAGACGCTCTCAGGGATGGCAACCTTCTATGTTGCAGACGGTTATGCGAACTGTGTGAAGCGGTTTGACGTGCAAGGCAACCTGCTTCTGAGGTTCGGGAGCATAGGAAGCGATACCGGAGAGTTCAGAAGGCCCACAGGCATCGCCTTGGACCACAAGGGCAGGCTCTTTGTCGTGGACGGGGGGAACCACCGGGTTCAAGTGTTCGACACGACAGGGAAGTTTCTGTTCCAGTTCGGAGGGCTAGGCAGGGACTCGGGGAAGATGAACTCGCCAGCCGGGATCGCCATCACCCCCAACAAACTTGTCTGGATCAGCGACTCGAGAAATAACCAAATTCAGGTCTTCGACTCTACCGGGAAGTGGATCAAGACCATCAAGAAGCCGGACTCCTTAGGCTTCGACACCCCTACAGGCATCTGCTCGGATAAGCATGGAAATCTCTTCATCGCAGATACGAAACACCACAGGATTGTAGAACTGAATCCATACGGAAGGAGGCTGTTCACTTTCGGCAGTGAAGGCGACAGCCTCTGCCAGTTCAAGAACCCGATAGGCGTGACCTCCTCACCCGGAGCCCACTACCTCTACGTCGCCGACATGGGGAACAAGCGGGTGACGAGGTTCTGGGTGATACGGGGGGATACGTTAGGTGGAGGAGGGCCGCAGGCCGGGGCAGTTGTGCAACTTCTTCCCTTAGTCTACGAGCTTGGCCCAGCGATCCCCAATCCATCCAAAGGGCAAACGACGTTCCGATATGCCCTGCCCAAGGAGAGCCGGGTCAATATGACCTTCTACAACGTAGCCGGACAGGTGGTCAAAGAGTTCAACCAGGGAAAACAGAAGGCGGGGTATTACTCGCTCAAGTGGGACGGGAGGAACAACCAGGGGCACAAGGTTGGGCCAGGAGTGTATTTCTACCGGCTCCAGGCGGGGAGCTGGGCGAAGACGAGGAAGATGGTGGTGATAAGATAGTAGCAGAGGCTAGAGCGGATAAAAGGACAGGGGCGCATGGCTTTGCGCCCCTAAGTCTTTGCCGATGAAAGTCAAACCAACCCGGCTCACCTTGACAGGGCGTTTTTCAATTTGATATAATCTTACCTTAAACCGCCTGTATTCAGTACCTAATCAACCCTAAAGGAGGACGTTAATGATCGTCAAGCTCAGCGATGGACGCCACATCCCCATCGAAATGCACAAAGTCCGGATCGTGCAGAAGACCTTCCTCAAGCCCGTGATGGAGCGGCTCCGGGCCATCGAGCAGGGGGGCTACAACACCTTCTCCCTGTGGACCAAGGACATCTACCTGGACATGCTCACGGACAGCGGGACCAACGCGATGAGCGACAACCAGCTGGCCGCGATGATGATCTCGGACGACGCCTACGCCGGCTGCGCCAGCTTCACCAGGCTGGAGAGCGCGATCCGCGATGTCCTGAAGTTCAAATACACCCTGCCCGTGCACCAGGGGAGGGCCGCGGAGCACCTCCTGGCCAAGGTCTTCATCAAGCCCGGGGACGTGATCCCGATGAACTACCATTTCACCACCACCCGCGCCCATTTCGAGATGGCGGGGGGGACCGTCCTGGAGATCTTCAAGGACGAGGCCCTGAAGACCCAGAGCAAAAACCCCTTCAAGGGGGAAATGGACCCCCGGAAATTCAGAGAGGTCATCAAGAAGCACGGGGCCGAGAAGGTCTCCTTCGTGCGGATGGAGGCGACCACCAACCTGATCGGGGGCCAGCCGTTCTCGGTGAAGAACCTGAAAGAGATCAGCAAGATCGCCAAAGACCACGGGATCATGCTGGTCTACGACGGAAGCCTGATCTCGGAGAACGCCTATTTCGTGAAGCTGAGGGAGAAGGGCTACGCCGACAAGTCCATCCAGGACATCATCACCGAGATGATGAGCATGGTGGACATCTTCTACCTTTCGGGCCGAAAGAGCTGCTGCGTGCGAGGCGGGTTCATCGCCACCAACCACAAGAAGTACTTCGAGATGATCAAGCCCTGGCTCCCGCTCTACGAGGGGTTCCTGACCTACGGGGGGATGTCCACCAAGGAGATCGAGGCCATGGCGGTGGGGATCCGTGAGTTCACCGACTTCAACGTGGCCGGAAGCTCGGCCGAGTTCGTAAAGTACTTCGTGGAGAAGCTGGTCGCGAAGAAGCTTCCCGCAGTGACCCCTCCGGGAGGGCTGGCCGCTCACCTGGACGCCAAGCTGTTCCTGCCCCATATCCCGCAACAGCAGTATCCCGCCGGGTCCCTGACCGCGGCGATCTACATCGCCTCGGGCATCCGGAGCATGGAGCGGGGCACGATCTCCACGGACCGGGACAAGAAGGGCAAGGAAGTGATGGCGGACCTCGAATTGGCCCGGCTGGCGGTCCCCCGCAGGGTATACACGGGAACGCAGATCGAATACGCCGTGGACCGGATCGCCTGGCTTTACAAGCACCGGAATCTGGTCGGGGGACTCAAATTCGTGGAAGAGCCACCGGTCCTCCGGTTCTTCTTCGGAAAGCTGAGAACCGTGGGCGACTGGGGAACCAGGCTGGCCGCAGCCTACCGGAAGGACTTCGGAGATAACGGCTGAGACAGAAGCTTTTCCGTTCGGGCGGGAACGTTTTGTTCCCGCCCGAACCTTTTTCTCCTTTTCCCGGGATAACTCCCGACTCCGGAGCCTTGTGCTAAAAAGTGGTTGCATTTTAAGTAAAATTTATGATAACATAATAAGTTCCAAACGATTACCTTTACAAGGAGGGGGAGTGGGTTTAGCACGGCGAAACGTTGAAGAGATAAGGCCTTATGTTCCGGGGAAACCCGTGGAAGAGGTCCGCAGGGAATTGGGTCTGTCCGGCAACATCATCAAGTTAGCGTCCAACGAGAATCCCCTGGGGCCCTCGCCCCTGGCGGTCAAGGCGATGCGGAAAGCGCTCAAGAGGACGCATTTCTATCCCGAGGACGGAGCCTATTACCTGACCCGGGCCCTGGCCCGGAGGCACGGCGTGGGCGAGGATCAGATCCTGATCGCCAACGGGTCCGTGGAAGTGATGTACTACATCACCACGGCATTCGCCAATCCCGGGGAAAGCGTCGCGATGAACGACCAGGCCTTCATCCTGTACCGGATCGTGACCAAGGTCGCGGACGCCCGGAGGATCGCCCCGCCCTTGAAAAACTACACCCATGACCTGGCGGCCATCGCCCTGGCCATCGAGCCGGACACCAAGGTCGTGTTCATCGCCAACCCCAACAATCCCACCGGGACGATGAACACCCAGGAGGAGGCCGAGGAGTTCATGGCCGTGGTCCCGCCGAACGTGATCGTGGTCTGGGACGAAGCCTATCGGGAGTACATCGACCGGCCGGACTACCCGGACACCATGAGGTACATCCGGGAGGGACGGAACGTCATCATCCTGCGCACCTTCTCCAAGATCTTCGGGCTGGCCGGACTGAGGGTGGGCTACGCCATCGGCAAGCCGGAGATCATCGCGGCCCTGCGCAAGGTGCGGGTCCCTTTCAACGTGGCCACCCTGGGCCAGGAGGGCTGTCTGGCCGCCCTGGATGACGAGGCCCACCTCCAGCGAAGCAAGGCGATGAATGCCGAGGGGAGGGAGTTTCTCTACAAAGCCTTTGACCGCCTGGGTCTCTTCCACGTGCCGTCGGTGGCCAACTTCGTGTACGTGGATGTGGGGCGGGACTCCTTGCCCGTGTTCCAGGCCCTGCAGCGGGAGGGCGTCATCATCCGGCCGATCAAGGAATACGATTTCCCCAACTCCTTCCGGGCCTCGGTGGGGACTCCCCGGCAGAACCGGAAGCTCATCCGGGCGCTCAAAAAGGTCCTCAAAGGTTGAGCCTCAAGAAGGGGCTCGTCATCGCGATAGACGGGCCGGCAGGCTCCGGGAAAAGCACGACCGCGAGGCTCGTAGCACGAAAGTTAGGCTACACCTATCTCGACACCGGGGCGATGTACCGGGCCCTGGCCTGGAAAGCCCGCCGGGGCGGCGTACCCTGGGAGGACGGGAAACGGCTGGCCCGGCTGGCCAGGGGCCTCCCGATCCGGTTCGCGGAAAAAGAGGGCGTCCAGAAAGTCTTCCTCGGACGGACGGATGTCACCGAAGCCATAAGGACCCCGGAGATGGACCAGGGATCCTCGCAGATCTCCGTTTTCCCGGAAGTCCGACGGGAGCTGGTCGCCATCCAACGGCGCCTGGGCTCCCAGGGGAGGGTCGTGGTGGAGGGACGGGATACGACCAGCGTCGTCTTCCCCAGGGCGGATGTGAAAGTCTTCCTGACCGCGACCTTGAGGGAAAGGGCTCAGCGCAGGATGAAGGAACGGCCGGGTTTTTCTCTCTCCCGGCATGAACGGGACCTCCGGGAAAGGGACCGGCGGGACCGCGGACGGGCCTCGAGCCCGCTGACCAAAGTCCCGGACGCCCTGGAAGTGGACACCTCCCGTCTTACGATTCACCAGCAGGTCAAACGCATCCTCCGCGAGGCGCCGGGCAGGCCTGATGCCCCATGAGGTTTTTCTGGTGGATCTCCTGGAACCTTGTGAATCTCCTGGCGAGGATCCTGTTCGGATTCCGGGTCTATGGCCGGGAGCATATCCCCAGGGAGGGCGGAGTCATTCTGGCTGCGAACCACCGGGGGAATCTGGATCCGCCCCTCGTGGGCGCGGCAGCCCCGAGGGAGGTTCACTTCATCGCCAAGGAAGGGCTCTTTCGGGTGAGCCGGTTCTTCACCTGGCTCATCACGACCTTCAACGCGATCCCCCTGCGCCGGGAGGGGGGAGACCACCAGGCCATCAAAGCCTTCTCCCGGTTGCTGCGGGAGGGAAAGGCCGTGGTCATATTCCCGGAGGGAACGCGGAGCAAAAGCGGGGTCATGCTTCCGGCCAAGATGGGGGTGGGTTATCTGGCTCTCTCCACGGGGTCCGCGGTGGTGCCTACGAGCATCGCGGGCACTGATCGCAAGCTCGGGGACCTGCTCCTGAAGCGGGCGAGGATCGTCGTTCGCTTCGCCCCGCCCTTGAGTGACTTCCACAACTATCCGGTTGAAAAAGAGGGGTATCGTCAATTGAGCGAGGAGGTGATTCGGAAAATCTCAGATCTGCAGGCCGGCAACCCGTAACCTTTCACCGTTCCCCTGCGGGGAACGCATTCCAACAAACCAAGGAGGATAAACTTAACCGTCATGTCAAACCCAACCGAAGACAAAGAAACTAAACCCCAAGGAGGTGAACTCCCGAACCAGGACGTTGCTAATGCTTCTCCGGGCGAGGAGAAACCCGATTCCGCCATGGTGGAGAAGGAAGAATTCGCCCAGCTTTACGCCGAAAGCCTGAAGAACATCACCGAAGGTGAGGTGATCAAGGGCAAAGTCATGGCCCTGACGTCCACGGACGTGATCGTGGACATCGGGTTCAAATCTGACGGCATGATCCCACTAATCGAGTTCCCCGTAGCCGAGCGGCCCGAAGTGGGACAGGAGATCGACGTCTACCTGGAGTCCATCGAGAACCAGGACGGCCAGGTCGTCCTGTCCAAGGAGAAAGCGGACTTTCTCAAGGTCTGGGACACGATCAAGGAGAACTTCGACACCCAGGCCGTGCTCAGTGGAAAGATCCTGCGCAAGATCAAGGGCGGGCTGGTCGTGGACCTCCTGGGAGTCGAGGCCTTCCTCCCCGGGTCGCAGATCGGGCTGCGCAAGATCATGGACATGGATTCCCTGGTGGGACAGGCCCTGGCCGTCAAGATCATCAAGCTCAACAAGCGCCGCCGCAACATCGTTATCTCCCACCGCATCGTCCTGGAGGAACAGAGGGAGAAACAGCGCGGGGTGCTGGTCGCGGATCTGGACAAAGGGCAGGTGCGGGAGGGCGTGGTGAAAAACATCACGGACTTCGGAGCTTTCATCGACCTGGGCGGGATCGACGGCCTCCTGCACATCACGGACATGTCCTGGGGACGCACCAGCCATCCCTCGGAGATCGTTTCCATCGGGGACCGGATGAAGGTGAAGATCCTGGAGTTCGACCGCGAGCGTCAGCGGGTGTCCCTGGGGCTTAAACAGCTTACCCCCCATCCCTGGGAAAACATCGAGACCAATTACCCGGTGGGGACCAAGGCGCGGGGAAAGATCGTGTCGATTACGAACTATGGAGCGTTCGTGGAACTGGAGAAGGGGGTGGAGGGACTCATCCATATCTCGGAGATGTCCTGGACCCGGGCGGTGAAGCACCCCTCCAAGATCGTGGCCATAGGGGACTCCGTGGAGGTGGCGGTCCTCAAGGTGGACAAGGAGAACGAGAAGATCTCCCTGGGGCTGAAACAGCTGGAGCCGGATCCCTGGCTCTCCACCGAGGAGCGCTATCCCATCGGGTCACGGGTGACCGGGCGGGTGAGGAACATCGCCAACTTCGGGGTGTTCGTGGAACTGGAGGAGGGGGTGGACGGGCTGGTCCACATCTCGGACCTCACCTGGATTCGGAGAGTAAAGCATCCCGCAGAGATCGTTAAGAAGGGCGATCAGGTCGAGGTGGTAGTCCTGAACATCGACAAGGAGGGAAGGCGGATCTCCCTGGGTCTGAAACAGGCCCGCCCGAATCCCTGGGAGAAGGTCGACAAGCTGTTCCCGATGAACAAAATCCTGGAGGCCAAGGTGACCAGCGCCAGCGAACGCGGCCTCAACGTGGATCTGCCCGAGGGCCTGGAGGGATATATCCCCTCGAGCGAGGCGGAACGGGAAGAGGGAAAGAAGCTGGACCAGACCTTCCCGGTTGGGACCCCGATCAAGGTGAAGGTCCTGCGGACAGACCCGGCTAACCTCCGGGTGGTCCTTTCGCAGAAGGCTTGCTCGGAAGAGGCCAAGGAGGGGGGCGAGGCCACCCCGTTCATCGCCGAGCCACAGCAGCCCGTCACCCCCGTCGGGGAAGTGACCAAGGTCCCGGAGCCAGAAACTCCCCAACCCGAAGCTGAAAATTAAGGGATCGGAAGATGAAGAGGGCCGATCCTTGTTGTCGGCCCTCTTTTCTTTGAGCCATGAGAATCCATTTCATCACCCTGGGCTGCAAGACCAACCAGTACGATAGCGAGGTGATGAGGGAGAGCTTAGTCCGTTCAGGCCACGCGGTCACGGAGAGCGACGAGGCCTGTGATGCGGTGGTGGTGAATGCCTGCGCCGTAACGGCATCGGCTTGTGCCCAGGCCAGGCAGATCGTCCGGAGATTCACCCAAAACCCTCGAAAACCTTTCCTGGCCGTGGTGGGTTGTTACCCCCAAACGTATCCCTTGGACCTTGGTGAAATAGCGGGAGTGGATTTAATCCTCGGGACGGCTGAGAAATACCAACTGGGTGAGTACCTGGAAAAGGGGACCAAGGGAATCTTTGCTTCGGACTTACTCACCTCAACGACATTTTCCGAGGTACCTATCGACGGGCATCATAGCCACACCCGGGCATTCCTAAAAATCCAGGAGGGCTGCGACCAGGAATGCGCCTATTGCGTCGTGCCCAGAGCGAGGGGAACGTCGAGGAACAGAGACCTCTTTTCGATCGTGGAGGAGGCCAAGCGGCTTGCTTCCCGAGGCTACCTGGAAGTCGTTTTGACAGGGACACACCTTGAGGAGGACCCCCTTTTTCAGGTTCTCGTAGCCCTGGAATCTGTGGAGGGGTTAAAGCGGATAAGGGTCAGTTCATTGGATCCAAACGAAGTGTCGGAAAGACTTTTGAAAAGAATGGCTGCTTCAAATAGCGTGGCTCGGCACCTCCATATCGCCGTGCAAAGCGGTGACGACCGGATCCTGGCCAGTATGAAACGACCCTACCGAGCACAGGATGTTCACCGGACCTTAGTCCGGGTAAAAAGCGTCCTGGGAGAAGGGGTTGGGTTGGGAACGGATGTTCTCGTGGGATTCCCGGGAGAGGACGAAGAAGCCTTCGAGAACACCTTTCATTTGATCCAAGAGTTCCCTTTTACTTACCTTCACCTTTTCCCTTTCTCTCCGCGCCCGGGAACCGAGGCGGCCGCTATGAAGCCCCCAGTGTCTCAGGCCAAGGTCAAGGAAAGGCTTGCGGCTTTGAAAAGGTTGGGCGAGGCGAAGAAAAAAGTCTTCCAGGAATATTTTCTCGGACGAACCCTGGAAACCCTGGTAGAGAACCGAAAGGAGACGAGGGCTCATTACCTGACCGGGCTTACCGGGAATTACCTGAGGATAGGGTTCGAGGGCGGAGAGGAAATGAAAGGAAAGCTCATTAATGTTGAAATCACGGAGATCGCAGGAACCGCGTTAAGAGGCAGACCGGTTTGAACCCATGAAAAGGCTTTTCCTGATAGATGGCTCAGCCTTAGCGTATCGGGCCCATTTCGCCTTTGCCAAAAATCCCCTGCGGAACTCCCGGGGGGAGGACACGAGCGCGGCCTTCGGCGTTACGTCAGCCATTCTGCGTCTCATGAAGGAGCACCATCCAGACTTAATCGCCGTTTCGTTCGACACCCCCAAGCCCACCTTCCGCCATGAACGTTTCGAGGCCTACAAGGCCAAGCGCCGACCCATGCCTAAGGAGATGGTCCTGGAGATGCCCTTGATCAAGGAGATCCTGGGATTGCTCGGGCTGAGCGTGGTGGAGATGGAGGGGTACGAGGCCGATGACGTCTTGGCGACCCTGGCCAAGCAGGGCGAGGAAAAGGGTTACGAAACAGTCATCGTCAGCGGGGACAAGGATTTCCTTCAATTGGTCAGCGACCGGATAAAAGTGCTGAAGCCAAGGGTGGCGGGAGGAGAGGAAGTCCTCTACGACCTCTCCAATGTTCAGGAGAGATTCGGCGTTCCGCCCGAGCAGGTCGTGGAGGTCATGGGCCTCGCCGGGGACTCCACGGACAACGTCCCCGGAGTTCCCGGGGTGGGGGAAAAGACGGCCCTGGAGCTGATCAAACAGTTCGGGAGCGTGGAAAACATCCTGGCCAATGCCGGGCAGATCGCCAAAAAGTCTTTAAGGGAAAAGATCCTCGATCATGTGGACCTGGCCAGAATGTCCCGGGAGCTTGTGGCCCTGCGCACGGACTGCCCCGTAGTTGTGCAACTCGAGGAACTTAAGCCGAAAGATCCTGACAAGGAAAAGGTGGCCTCCCTTTTCAAACGCATGGAGTTTCTGTCCCTTCTGCATGACGTTCGTGGGGAGAATGTCGAAGGGGATCAGCCGGGGACCTATAAGACTCTGGATTCGCTGGAAGGCTTAATAGCGCTGGTCGAAGAGATCCGGAAGACCGGAGAAGTTGTGATCGACCTGGAAACGACGGGGACAGACCCGATCACGTCCGAAATCGTGGGCATCTCGTTGGCCGTGAAGGCTAAGGAGGCCTATTATATTCCAGTGGCCCATGCTGCGGGGAAGAACTTGGAATGGGGCCTGGCCAAATCACACCTGAAACCCATCCTTGAGGAGGAAGGAATCGCCAAGGTGGGGCAGAACATCAAGTACGACCTGGCGGTGCTCCGGGAGGCAGGGATCGACATGAAGGGAATCACCTTTGATACGATGGTCGCCTCATACCTCCTTGACCCCTCGAGACGAGCGAACAATTTAAACAGCATGGCCCTGGAGTTCCTAGGCCACCGGATGATCACCTACGAGGAGGTCACGGGGAAAGGGAAGCTGCAAATGAGCTTCGCCAACGTTTCGATCGTCAAGGCCACGGAATATTCCGGGGAGGATGCCGATTACACCTTGAGGCTCAAGGAACTCTTCGAGCCTCAGCTTAAGGAGAAGGAACTACGATCCCTTTTTCAGAATGTCGAAATGCCTCTGGTTTCGGTGTTGGCCACGATGGAGCGGAGCGGAGTGGCGATCGACAGGGATTTCTTCCGGGGCATGTCCAGGGACATCGAGAAAGTGCTGGATCGGCTGGAAAAGGAAATCCATGCTCTGGCCGGGGAGACGTTCAACATCAACTCGCCGAAACAGCTCTCCGAGATCCTTTTCACCAAACTGAAGTTAGGTAAGGCCAGGAGGACCAAGAGCGGCAGCTATTCCACGGATGTAGACGTGCTGGAGCGCCTGGGCAGGGAGCACGAGCTGCCCCGAAAGCTCCTGGATTACCGGGCACTTTTCAAGCTGAAGGCCACCTACGTGGACGCCCTGATCGGGATGATCAATTCAAGGACCCAGAGGATACACACCTCATTCAACCAAACCGTTGCCGAGACCGGACGGCTCTCCTCCAGCGAGCCGAATCTTCAGAACATCCCCATTCGTCACGAATATGCGCGGGAGATTCGCAAGGGGTTCATCGCCGATAAGGGCAATGTGATCCTCTCAGGGGATTATTCCCAGATCGAATTGCGTCTGGTGGCCCATCTTTCCAAGGACGAAAATCTCAGAGAGGCTTTCGCCAGGGATGAGGACGTACATACAGCGACGGCCAGCAAAGTTTTCGGCCTCAAACCGGAAGAGGTTTCGCCGGACTTCAGGCGGCGTGCCAAGGCTATCAACTTCGGGATCATTTACGGGATGGGTCCTTACGGCCTCTCCGAGGCCCTGGGGATCAGCCAGGAAGAGGCCGCTGCCTTCATCGCCTCTTACTTCCTTCAGTATCCCAAGATCAAGACCTGGATCGACCGCACGATCGAAGAAGCCAGGAACAGGGGTTACGTGACTACGCTTCTATCCAGGAGGAGGTACCTGCTCGAAATCGGCTCGGACAACCATCAGCGGAGGAGTTTCGCTGAAAGAGCGGCGATCAACACTCCCATACAGGGGACCGCCGCGGACCTCATTAAGATGGCGATGATTGCAATCCAAAAGCGTATCGAAGGATCTCTGTTGAGGACCAGGATGATCATCCAAGTACACGACGAGCTGGTTTTCGAGGTGCCTGACGCGGAGAGGGAATCCGTCCGGGACATGGTAAAGGAAGAGATGGAGGGAACCCTCAGTCTGGATGTTCCAATCAAAGTGGAGGTGGGAGAAGGACGTAACTGGTATGAGGCTCATTAAAGTCCTATTTTCTGTTTGCAAATCCAAGCTGGATAAATTATAATATCCTTGAGTAAGGATTTTCGAGAAGTCGCTCCCGATTCTACAGGAAACACAGAACCTCCAATTCCTTGAGAAAGAGGGATAAGCCATGTATGCCGACGACGATGGATGCCGAAAGGATGGCCGAAATACATCCACCCCGGGGAAGAACATGAAACCTCAGTTTGCTCAAGGAGAATATACGATCCTGGTGGTGGACGACGAGCCCCTGGTTCTACAAGTCCTGGAAAGGGAACTCGCTCAGGCCGGATACCGTGTCGTAACGGCCCGCGATGGGCAGGAAGCGATCCGCAAACTTTATCTAGACCCTGTCTGGGGCCAGGACAAATTCCCCAACTTGATCATATCTGACGTAATGATGCCCGGGATAGATGGGTTTCATTTCTGCGATAAGGTCAAGCAGAACCCCAAGACGCGGAGCATCCCGTTCATCTTCCTTTCGGCCAAGGGAGGCGTCGCGCACAAGGTCTCTGGGTTCGCTTTGGGATGCCAGCGCTACCTGGTCAAGCCCTGGACGAAGGATATGCTTCTTAAGACCGTTGATTTGAGGCTCAAGGATGCTTCCCAGGCACGGGAAATATTCGGACAACGTCCGAAGGTCATGAATGGAAGCCTAAAAAGCGTGAACATCTTCAGCCTCATGGAACTGTTCTTCGTGGGGCGATGGACCGGAAAGCTTCATGTATCAAGAGACAACGACATCGGTTGCCTCCAGTTTCACAACGCGGATATCACTGGGGTCAGCTTCAAAGGCCTCTCTGGCGAGGACGCCCTCGAAGCCATCCTGGGTCTTACCGACGGGCAATTTGCCATCGAGAGAGATTGAACAAATAGGAAACTTAGTCTCAAAAAAATCATTAAAGGCGGGAAAACCCCGCCTTTTTCTTTAACAACCTATCGATCCATGTTAACGGCCGACACACTCTAAACCGCTTGATTTTTTAGCGTCCGGTGTGTTAAAATATATTCATCTGAACCCGTCATGACAGGAAGAAAACCCAATCTCCTCCCTTGCCTGAAATGAACCATTTGAGATACAATTATCAATAGGAATGGAATTAAGGTGCGATTTTCGAACCTTATAGAAAATCGCATTCTTTGCACTTAGAGAGTACTTTTGTTTTTTTAAAAGAAGTTTAACTAATCTTCATAACACCGAGGGAGGAATAGGGATGGCAACTAACTTCAAGAACTTCATTGATGGGAAATGGGTGAATGCCAGGACAAATGAGACTTACGAGAACCGTAACCCAGCCAATGGCAACCTGTTGGGAATATTCCCGAAATCAGGAAGACAGGACGTCTTGAAGGGTATTGAGGCCGCCCACAAAGCCTACCAACATTGGCGCCTCGTTCCTGCACCCAAGCGCGGTGAAATTCTCTACAAAGCGGGCCAGCTCCTGGTTGAGCGCAAAGAGGAAATCGCCCGAAAGATGACCATGGAGATGGGCAAGGTCATCAAGGAGGCCCGTGGGGATGTACAGGAAGGGATCGATATGTCCTTCTTCGCTGGGGGAGAGGGACGGAGGATGCTTGGAGACACAACTCCCTCGGAGCTGCCTAACAAGTTCGCGATGTCCGTGAGGATGCCGATTGGGATCATCGGGGTGATCACTCCCTGGAATTTCCCTCTGGCCATCCCGACCTGGAAAATTATGCCTGCCTTGGTAGCCGGGAATACCATCGTATGGAAACCGGCCCGTTGGACGCCTTGGATGGCCTACGAGCTGACCAAGGTTTTCGAGGAGGTTGGGCTTCCGGCCGGGGTCCTGAACCTGGTGTTCGGTTTCGGCGGCGCGGTTGGTGACCCCTTGGTTGAGGACAAACGAATTGGGATGATCTCTTTCACGGGTTCGACCGATGTCGGTACCAATTTGCAGTCCCGCTGTCCCAAGACCTATAAGCGGATCTCCTGCGAGATGGGTGGGAAGAACGCCATCATGGTGATGGACGACGCGGATCTGGACCTGGCCGTGGAGGGGATCATTTGGTCAGCCTTCGGGACCACGGGCCAGCGCTGCACGGCCTGCTCGCGGCTCATCGCCCACAAGAAGATCGTCAGACCCCTAACGGAAAAGGTCGTGGCCAGGGCCAAGGCCTTGAGGCTCGGGGACGGTCTGGACCCCAAGACGGAGATGGGACCGGTGGTGAATTCCGATGCTCGGGAGAAGATTCACGAATACGTCCAGATCGGAAAGCGGGAAGGTGCCAAGATCCTGTGCGGGGGGTGCAAGCCCACGGAGAAGCCCCTGAACAAGGGATTTTTCTATGCCCCCACGGTGTTCGGAGAGGTTACTCCGAAGATGCGAATCGCTCAGGAAGAGATCTTCGGGCCGGTCCTTGGGATTATCGAATGCAATTCTCTGGAACAGGCCGTAAAGATCAACAATGAGACCGACTTTGGGTTGTCCTCGGCGATTTACACCCGGGACGTGAACAGAGCTTTCCATGCCATGCGGGACATCGACACCGGCCTCTGCTACATCAATTCCGGGACGATCGGAGCCGAGGTGCATCTGCCCTTCGGCGGAACCCGCGGGACCGGCAACGGACACCGCGAGGCCGGCCAGGAGGCTCTGATGACCTTCACGGAGTGGAAGAGCATCTTCGTTGATTTCTCAGGCAAGCTCCAGAAGGCTCAGATTGACGAGGTAAAAGTTTCCAAGAAATAAAACCATTGGAGGCACTAAAATCGTTCGAGGAGTTGGAAACTTAACTGCAAAATAAACAGTGCTTCAAACGATTCCAATTCTCTTAATGAACCCTTTGGAGAAACGAATGCAGAGGAAGCGGGTCTTAATCATGGGGGCGGCCGGGAGGGATTTCCATGATTTCAACGTTTATTTCCGGAACAAACCGGAGTTCGAGGTGGTGTGCTTTACGGCCACGCAGATCCCTAACATCGACGGACGAAGATATCCTGCAGTCCTGGCCGGTAAGCTCTACCCCAAAGGAATCCCGATTTACCCTGAAAGTCAACTCACTTCCCTAATCAAGGCCCAACGGATCGGGGCAGTCGTATTCTCCTATAGCGACGTATCTCACGAATACATTATGCACCGAGCTTCCCAGGTCTTGGCTGCAGGCGCCAATTTCGCACTTTTGTCCGGCGAGCAGACCATGATCAAGTCCAAGAAGCCGGTTGTGGCGATCTGCGCCGTGCGCACGGGAAGCGGAAAGAGCCAAACCACTCGGCGGGTCGCTGATATCCTCAGGGCGAATGGTTTGAAGGTGGTCGTGATCAGACATCCCATGCCGTACGGGGATCTTGTGAAGCAGAAGGTGCAGCGGTTCGCCGACTACGCAGATTTGGACCGTCAGGAGTGCACAATCGAGGAGCGCGAGGAATACGAGCCACACCTTATGCGGGGGATGGTGGTCTATGCCGGGGTGGACTACGAGGCGATCCTCCGGAAGGCGGAGCGGGAAGCCGACGTGATCGTGTGGGACGGCGGGAACAACGACCTGCCGTTCTACCAACCGGATCTCTTCATCGTGGTCGTGGACCCCCACCGTGCAGGCCACGAGCTTCTTTACCATCCCGGAGAGACCAACCTCAGGATGGCGGATGTGGTCGTCGTCAACAAGGTTGACACGGCAGAGAAAAGGAAAGTTGCCGAGGTCAAGGCCAATATCCGGGCGGTGAACCCGAAAGCCGCGGTCGTCGAGGCCAGATCCCCGATCACCTTAGAGGGCGAAAACCGGATCAAGGGAAAACGGGTCTTGGTCGTGGAGGACGGCCCCACAGTGACCCACGGGGAGATGCGCTATGGGGCCGGGATCGTGGCCGCCAAGAAATTTGGGGCCAGAAGGATTGTGGATCCCAGGCCTTATGTCCAGGGCACGATCAAAAAAACCTTTGAGAAGTATCCTCACATCGGCACCCTACTTCCAGCCATGGGCTACGGAGAAAAGCAGGTCAAGGACTTGGAGAAGACCATCAATGCCGTGCCCTGCGATGTAGTCATCGTGGGAACTCCGGTCGACCTCCGGCGGATCATTCAAATTAACAAACCAGTTGTAAGAGTTACCTATGAGTTAGTAGAAATCACGAAACCAGGGCTCAAGCCATTTGTAGAAGCGTGCATAAAGCACAAGGGTCGTAAAAAGATATTGTAGTAAGATGATATGTCTAAAACCGCAGTGGTCGCCTTAGGGGGAAACGCCATCGGGACGACCGGGCGGGAGGACATCCACCAGCAATTCGCCAATACCCGCAAGAGCCTATCGGGAATCTTGGAGCTCGTCAAAGAAGGGTACCAGTTGGCCATAACTCATGGAAATGGGCCCCAGGTTGGAAACGCCCTGTTGCGCGTCGAACGCACGATGGACACAATCCCGGCCCTTCCCCTCGGGGTGATCGTGGCCGACACTGAGGGCGGGATGGGCTACATGATCGAGCAATCCCTTCAGAACAAGCTGCATCGCGAGGGCATCCCTCGCAAAGTGGTCACCATCGTGACCCAGGTGATCGTGGACCGGAACGACCCTTCGATCCTGAACCCCACCAAGCCTATCGGACCTTTCTACACTAAGGAACAGGCCGAGCGCCTGGCAAAAAAAAACGAGTGGATCATTAAGGAAGATGCCGGCCGGGGATTTCGAAGGCTTGTGCCATCGCCGATCCCCACGGAGATTGTGGAAAAAGACATCATCAAGTCCCTGGTTCAATCCGGAACCATCGTTATTGCTGCCGGAGGAGGTGGGGCACCGGTCTATGTGGAAGAGGATGGGACCTACGAGGGTGTGGATGCGGTCGTGGACAAGGACCGAGCCTCGGCGGTTTTAGCCCAGGATATCGGAGCAGAGACCTTGGTCATCCTGACTTCCGTGGACAAGGTCTGCCTGAATTACATGAATTCCAATGAGCGCCCCCTTTCCTGGGTTTCCGTGACCGAGGCAAAGCGCTACATAGCCGAGGGTCACTTTCCCCAGGGCAGCATGGGTCCCAAGATAGGGGCTGCCATTCAATTCCTGGAAGCCGGAGGAAAACAGGTGATCATCACGTCTCCAGGATTAGTCAAAGAGGCCTTAGAAGGCAAGGCAGGAACAAAAATTATCCCTTAAACTCAGATACGCTATTAGGGAGACGATGTGAAGATACATGAATATCAAGCGCGGGAGATCATGGCGCGCGCGGGGGTACCCTTCTCCCGGGGCAGGGTGGCCACAACGCCCGAGGAGGTCGAGGTCATGGCCAAGGAGTTCGGCGTGCCGGTCGTGGTCAAGGCCCAGGTCCATGCGGGAGGGAGAGGCAAAGCCGGAGGAGTGAAGATCGCCAAGTCTCCGGAGGAGGCCAAACAGGTCGCGTCCCAGATGTTGGGAATGAACCTGAAGGGCCTGATCGTGAAGAAGGTCCTGGTCTCGGAGTGCATCGACATTGCCTCCGAAGCCTACCTCGGAGTCATCGTAGACCGAAAGAGCAAGCGGCCGGTGATGATGGTCTCCGGGGCCGGAGGGGTGGAGATCGAGGAGGTGGCCAAGCAGACTCCGGAGAAGATTCACAAGCTGACCATCGACCCCCTGTTCGGGCTGCGTTCCTTTGAGGCCCGTGCCCTGACCTTTAAGTTGTACAGTGATGGAGCCATTGCGGCCAAGGCAACCAAGGTTCTGCAGCAGCTCTACCAGGCTTTTCTGTCTTGCGACGCCTCGCTGGCCGAAATCAATCCCTTCGTGACCACGCCCAAGGGGGAGGCTATCGCCCTGGACGCCAAGATCAACATCGACGACAACGCCCTCTCTCGTCGGCCGGATATCGAGGCCCTGCGGGACCTTGAGGAGGAGGTCCCGGCCGAGGTGAAGGCCCGAAAGAAAGACCTGACCTTCATCAGGCTGGAAGGGAACATCGGATGCGTGGTGAACGGAGCGGGGCTGGCCATGGCTACGATGGACCTAGTGAAACTCTACGGCGGGGAGCCGGCAAACTTCCTGGATATCGGGGGGAGCTCCAATCCCGAGAAGGTCACCACGGCTATGGAGATCATCCTGGAAGACCAAAATGTGAAGGCCATCCTCTTCAACATCTTCGGAGGGATCACTCGGTGTGACGATGTGGCCAACGGGCTCGTGGAATCCCTTTCCAAGAGGGAGGTCCGGGTGCCCATCGTGATCCGGCTGGCTGGCACCAACGAGGAGAAGGGTCGACAGATCCTAGCCAAGTCCAGACTTGTGTCCGCAGTCTCCATGTCCGAGGCCGTGCAGAAGGCCGTCGCCTTAGCCCAGGGGGGGCGGGAGGCGAGATGAGCATCTTCCTCGACAAGAAGACCCGGCTGGTGGTTCAGGGAATTACGGGACGGGACGGGGCCTTTCACACCAAGCAGATGCTGGCCTACGGGACCAAGGTAGTGGCCGGGATGACTCCCGGAAAGAAGGGGGAGAGAGTAGAAGGCGTCCCCGTTTTTAACACCGTGCATGAGGCCGTGGAGGCTACGGGTGCCAACGCCTCGGTCATCTTCGTCCCAGCGGCGTTCTCAGCAGATGCCGTCATGGAGGCCGTGGAGGCCGGCGTGGACCTCGTCGTCTGCATCACCGAGGGCATTCCCACCTTGGACATGGTCAGGGTCTATGAATTCGTCAGGCAGAGCAAAGCCCGGCTCATCGGGCCGAACTGCCCGGGCCTCATCAGCCCCGGAAAATCCAAGGTAGGCATCCTGCCCGGGCAGATCTGCAAGCCCGGTCCGGTGGGCGTGGTTTCGCGCAGCGGTACCCTGACCTACGAGGTCATCTGGCAGCTGACCAGCGCGGGCTTCGGGCAGTCCACCTGCATCGGCATCGGGGGCGACCCCATCATCGGGACGAACTTCATCGATTGCCTGGAGGCCTTTAACCAGGACCCCCAGACCCGCGCCGTTGTGATGATCGGGGAGATCGGGGGAACAGACGAAGAGGAGGCGGCCGCCTTCATCAAAAGAAAGATGAAAAAACCGGTGGTCGGCTTCATCGCCGGGAGGACTGCGCCGCCCGGAAAGCGGATGGGCCACGCCGGGGCGATCATCTCCGGAGGCACCGGCACCGCGGAGGAGAAGATCGCCGCCCTGACCAACGCCGGGGTGCCCGTGGCCAGGGAGCCAGCCGAGATCCCAGGACTTATCCGGGACGCCGGGAAGCCGAAACGAAAACCCCGTAAACGCTAAATCCTTCTATGCCAAAACAAATGACGATCACCCAGGCCCTGGCGTTCATGGAAAAGGAATGGGCCACTTACCCTCATCCCATATACATCTTCGAGCCCTGGTGTAAGGGCTGCGATATCTGCGTGGCCCTCTGTCCGGAGGGGACCCTGGAGATGGGCCGGGACAAGATCGCCCATGTCGTCCGCCCAGAGACCTGCACCCACTGCAAACTCTGCGAGCTGCGCTGTCCGGACTTCTGCATCACGGTGTTCCCGAAGAAGAAAAAGGCCGATGCCCCGGAGAGCCCCTCATGACCCAGAAACGTAAGAACAGGCTCCTCCAGGGGAACGAGGCCTCGGCCGAAGGGGCCTTGGCGGCCGGATGCCGGTTCTTCGCCGGCTATCCCATCACCCCATCCACAGAGATCGCTGAAATCCTCTCCGAGAGACTCCCCCAATTGGGAGGGAAGTTCATCCAGATGGAGGACGAGATCGCTTCCATCGGGGCTGTAATCGGGGCCAGCGCTGCCGGCATCAAAGCCATGACCGCCACCTCCGGGCCGGGCTTTTCCCTGATGCAGGAGAACATCGGGTATGCCTCCATGGGAGAGGTCCCCTGTGTTATCGTGAACGTTCAGCGGGGCGGTCCTTCCACGGGCCTTCCAACCAAAGCCCACCAGGGAGACATGATGCAGGCCCGCTGGGGCACGCACGGGGATCATTCAGTGATCGCCCTCTGTCCCTCCTCGGTCCGGGAGTGCTACGAACTGACCGTGGAAGCCTTCAATCTATCCGAGCAGTACCGTCTACCGGTGATCGTGCTTCTGGATGAGATCGTAGGCCACATGCGCGAAAAAGTCGAGATCCCGGATTTCTCGGAGATCGTGCTCTACCAGCGCCGCAAACCCAACTGTCCTCCGGAAGAGTACGAACACTACGGCCCGGGAACGAACTTCCTCGCTCCCTTTGCCAGCTTCGGAGAGGGATATCGTTTCGTCGTGGAAAGCCTGACCCATGACGAGAAGGGCTATGCCACCAACCGACCCGACGAGATCGCCGCGAATATGCAGCGGCTGAAGGATAAAATCGAGCTGAACCGTGAGAAACTAATCAAGGTTCACGAGGAGGAGTGCGCCGGGGCGGGGATCGTGGTCTTCGCCTACGGCTCCACTGCACGCTCCGCCCTCCAAGCTGTCCGAGATGCTCGGAGGGAGGGAATCCGGGTGGGGTTCTTCCGCCCCCTCATCATTTGGCCGTTCCCCGAAGAACCCATGAAAAAAGCCCTGCACGACGCCCAGGTGGTGATCGTTCCGGAGCTGAACCAGGGCCAGATGCGCCGGGAGGTGGAGCGCCTTAACCCGGGACGGGTCAAGGTCGTCGGGGTCGAGCAGGTTGACGGGGAGATGATGGTTCCCCGGAGGGTCCTGGACGAGATCCGAGCCGCTAACCGGGACCTCTTCAAAGGATAAGCCATGGGCATAATCCAAACCAAGCCATTCCACCCCGTCGTTTACGACTACCTGAGGAAGAACAAGATATTTCCATCGGTCTGGTGCGAAGGGTGTTCCATCGGGATCATCTTCGCGGCCCTGATCCGCGCGATCGACCGGCTTAAAATCCCCAAAGACGACATCGTGATGGTCTCCGGCATCGGCTGTTCCTCCCGGGCTCCGATCTACGCTGATTTCTGCGCCATGCACACGACCCACGGCCGGGCACTCACCTTCGCCACCGGGATCAAGCTTGCCAAGCCCCATTTGCACCCTATCGTGATGACCGGGGACGGAGATTGTCTGGCCATCGGCGGGAACCACTTCATCCACGCCGCCCGGCGGAACATCGATATGACGGTGATCATGGTCAACAACAACATATACGGGATGACCGGGGGTCAATACTCCCCGACCACCCCCGCAAACAAGTTCAGCGCCACCTCGCCCTACGGAAGCGTGGAGCATCCCTTCGATCCCTGCGAACTGGCCAAGGGTTGCGGGGCGAGTTTCGTAGCCCGGGGAACTTCTTATGCAGCCACCGAGTTGGACAAGCTGATCGGCCAGGGCCTCAAGAAAAAAGGCTTCGCCTTCGTGGAGGTGGTCAGCCACTGCCACACTCTTTACGGCCGGTTCAATAAGATGCCTTCAGCCGTGGAGATGCTCAAGTGGGAACGGGACCACGCCGTGAACCTGGCCCAAGCCTCCAAGCTCTCTCCGGAGGAGATGAAGGACAAGTTTGTTACCGGCGTCCTTCAGGACCGAGATATCCCGGAATACACCGAAGTCTACGACCAGGTCATCGACCGGGCTAAACAGCGGTACGCCGAAGATCATGCTTCAGCAGCCGACAGAGTGGAGTGACCATGGCTGAGCGATACGAGATGCGGTTTTCCGGCACCGGAGGTCAGGGGCTTCTTATGGCCGGGATCCTGATCGCCGAAGCTGCGATCCGGGACGGGGTGAACGCGATCCAGACCCAGAGCTACGGTCCGGAATCCCGTGGCGGGGCCTCCAAGTCCGAGGTGGTGCTCTCCCGTGAGGAGATCCTTTATCCCAAGGCCACGAAGATCGATTTCTGCCTGGCTGTGAGCCAGGAGGCCTACGACAAATATCACAAGGACCTCACGCCCAGCGGGATGCTCATCATCGATCCCTTCTACGTGCTCAAGACCGAACCCGGGGAGAAATTCATCGCCCTAACGTTCGCCCAGACGGCGAGTGAGAAGCTGGGCCGGGAGGTTGTGGCCAACGTCATCGCCTGCGGGGCCATCGCTGAGCTCACCGGGAAAGTCACGCTCGCCTCCCTTGAGAAATCCTTGTACGGCCGGGTTCCCAAGGGGACCGAGGAGAAGAACAAACAGGCTTTAACGCTGGGTGTGGAATTGGCCAAAGCCTGGAGGGCAGCCCATGGTTGAACAGACTCTCATGATCGTCAAGCCGGATGCCGTCAAGGCGAGCAAGACCGGAGAGGTTCTAAGGCGTATCGAGGGGGCGGGGTTCACGATCCGCGAGATGCGGATGGTCCGCCTGACGGAAGCAGAGGCTAGGCGGTTCTACGAGGTTCATCGCGAAAAGGCTTTCTATCAGCCCCTCGTGGAGTTCATGACCTCAGGGCCCTGTGTGCCAGTGCTCCTGGAACGGGAGAATGCCATTGCCGGGCTTCGGGAGTTCATCGGCAAGACCAATCCCAAGGAAGCCGCTCCGGGGACTATCCGCTCTGATTTCGGAACGAATGTTCAGTACAACGCGGTGCACGCGTCGGATGGACCGGATACGGCAAAGCGTGAGAAAGCGTTTTTCTTCGATAGTCCCGCCGCGGATTGATTAACAAGACGGAATGTGGGGACATAAAATTGGTTAGTTTTTAAAAGGACCTCCCTGACGAGGCGGTCGGGGGATAGTTTCACTCTAACGGAGGGCGTGTGAACGAAATTCTAAAGGCACGGGAGCTGGCAACCGGGGTCAAGGAGTTTGTGGTTTCATCCCCGGTCATCGCCCGCAAGGCACTAGCGGGCCAGTTCATCGTGCTGCGTATCGACGAGTACGGAGAGCGGATCCCACTCACCATCGCGGAAACGGATCTTGCAAAGGGCACGGTAACCATTGTCTTCCTGGAGGTGGGGAAGAGCACCCAACAGCTGGGTACGCTCAAGGAAGGCGATAAGCTGGCCGACTTCATCGGCCCCCTGGGCAAACCCACGCACATCGAAAACTACGGAACCGTGGTCGCGATCGGAGGGGGAGTCGGAATCCCGGCTGTGCTTCCCATCGCCCGTGCCCTGAAGGCGAGAGGGAACCGTGTCATCGGGATTACCGGGGCCCGGCGCAAGGATCTGCTCATCCTCGAAGATGCCATGCGAGGGGCTTGCCACGAGCTCTTGGTGACCACGGACGACGGCTCCTACGGCATGAAGGGCGTCGTCACGGAGGCTTTAAAGAGACTCATCGCAGAGGGTGCGAAGCTCGATTTGGTCGTAGCCGTTGGGCCAGCGATCATGATGAAGTTTGTTGCCCTGACCACCAAACCCTTCAACCTTAAAACCATCGTCTCGTTGAACTCCATCATGGTGGATGGAACCGGGATGTGCGGCGCCTGCCGTGTAACGGTGGGCAACAAGACCCGTTTCGTGTGCGTGGACGGGCCGGACTTCGACGGTCATGAGGTAAATTACGATGAATTGATGATGCGGCAGAAGATGTACCTGGCCCAGGAAAAGCAGTCTATGGCACGCTACGCGGAGAAGTGCGAGGCCTGCCGCCGCGAGGAGGCCATAACCCATGCCTAAGAAAATGATCATCCCCAAGAAGCACGAGATGCCCCGGCAGGATCCCCAGGCCCGGGCCAGGAACTTCAACGAGGTAGCCTTGGGCTATTCCGAGGAAACCGCGGTCCTGGAGGCCGACCGTTGCCTTTTGTGCAAAAAACCAACCTGCATATCCGGTTGCCCGGTGGAGATCGACATTCCCGCCTTCATCAAGCGGGTGGCCGAGAAGGATTTCCTGGGCGCGGTGCGGAAAGTGAAGGAAAAGAACGTGCTTCCCGCGATCTGCGGCCGTGTGTGCCCTCAGGAGGACCAGTGCGAGGTGGTCTGCGCCGTAGGTAAGAAGAACGAGCCTGTAGCTATCGGTCGTTTGGAGAGGTTCGTAGCCGATTACGAAGCTGCTCTGGGTAAGGTTGAGGTCCCCGAGAGGCCGGCTAAAACAGGGTTCAAAGTAGCTGTGGTCGGGGCCGGCCCGGCAGGCTTGACCGTGGCCGGAGACCTGATCCAGCTGGGACACGAGGTCACAGTCTTCGAGGCCCTGCACAAGTCCGGCGGCGTGCTGGTCTACGGCATTCCAGAGTTCCGTCTGCCCAAGGCCATTGTCCAGCGCGAGGTGGATTATCTTTCTAAGCTTGGGGTGGATATCCGGACGGGATACGTGATCGGCAAGACCGAGACTGTGGATGAGCTTCTGAATAATGGCTACGATGCGGTTTTCGTGGGAACAGGAGCCGGCCTTCCTTATTTCATGGACATCCCCGGCGAGAACTTGAACGGCGTGTATTCGGCGAATGAGTACCTGACGCGTTCCAATCTGATGAAGGCCTACCGCTTTCCGGAATATGATACCCCGATCCGCCTGGGCAAGTTAGTCGCGGTGGTGGGCGCTGGAAACGTGTCCATGGATTCAGCGCGAACCGCGCTGCGCTTGGGAGCTGATAAGGTCTACCTCGTCTATCGTCGCTCACGGGCGGAGATGCCGGCCCGTAGAGAAGAAGTCGAAAATGCCGAGGAGGAGGGGGTCGAATTCCGCCTTCTTACTAACCCGGTGCGAATTCTCGGCGATGAAGAGGGTTGGGTTAAGGGGATGGAGTGCCTGAAGATGGAATTGGGCGACCCGGACGACTCCGGTCGCCGTCGGCCGGTTCCCATCAAGGGATCGGAGTACGTGATCGAGGTAGATACCGTGGTGATGGCCATCGGACAGGGGCCGAACCCCCTCGTCCCGGCAACCACCCCGGAGTTGCAGACCACCCGCCATGGCACAATCGTAGCCGATCAGGGGACTGGCAAGACGACCAAGAAGGGTGTGTTCACGGGAGGAGATATCATGACCGGAGCCGCCACCGTGATCCTGGCCATGGGCACCGGACGCAAGGCGGCACGGGCCATAAACACCTTTTTAAGAGATCCTGCCAGAACCTGGTAACATACTTCGGGACCGAAAAGGGCCTCGCCATTAAGGCGAGGCCTCCTTTATTAAACCCTGGTTTTAAGGAACTGTGCGTTTTTTCAAGGGGTTGGAACAATGGGCAACCCTTGACAAAATACTGTCAAATCGTTTAAAATATATTGTTTAATTACCATACAGCTGTCACGGTTTGCCATGACCAGGATCGCGATTCGCTCCCTTTGCGAGGGGGAGAACCCATATGCCGTCTGTCACCCTGCCGAGGATCTCGGCCTGAAGATCGAAGGAGGGGCTTTGGCCGGTAAGGTGGACGTCCAGGGGGCCATCGCAAAATCCCTGTCCTTTCTCGAGTTCAAAGGGATGCTCAATTTCCGGGTTGATTTCGAATGCGCCCGTTGCCTGAAACCCTTTCTCCGCGAGTTTCGGGTACCTTTTCGCTGTAGTTACGAGCAGGTGAACGAGGTTCGGCCGGGCTGGGAAGTTGCTCTGGATGTGCGTTATATACCAAGCTCGGCTCAGGATTTGGATATCCTACCTGAAGTTCGCGAGGCCATCGCCTTCGCGCTGCCTCTCGTTCCCCTCTGCCGCATGGACTGCCCCGGGCTTTGTCCCCGCTGCGGAAGTGACCTCTCCTCGGGGGCCTGCGGGTGTAAACCCATGAAGCAGGATACGCCCTGGGAGGCGTTGAGAAAACTGAAAATCTAAAGAGGAGAAGGAAGAATGCCTGTCCCCAAACGTCGGCATTCCAATTCGCGCACCAACAAGCGCCGTGCGAATTGGAAGGTCCGTCCACCGACCGTGGCCACGTGCGGCCATTGCCACCAGCCCAAACCGCCCCACCGGGTCTGTCCGACCTGCGGCTACTACGGTGAGGAGCAGGTCATAGCCGTCAAGGAAACGTAGAGTACCTTTCCGCGCGATGCGCATCGGCATTGACGCCATGGGGGGCGACCATGCTCCCCGGAATCCGGTCCGAGGCGGAATCGAGGCCGCCCATCTCTGGCCCGATCTGGAGATCGTCCTTATTGGCGAGGAGAGCCGAGTCCGGGGGGAGTTGGAGGAAGAGAAGAAGGTTCCCAGGAACATCAGCGTAGTCCATGCCCCGGAGGTCGTGGGGATGGACGAGCCTCCGGTTCAGGCCCTGCGCAAGAAGCGGAATTCCTCCCTGGGCGTTGCCACCCGATTGCAGCACGAGGGCCAGCTGGACGCCTTCATCTCAGCCGGTAACACCGGAGCGGTTATGGCCTTCAGCCTTACAGGCTTGGGAAGACTGGAGGGCGTTGAGCGTCCGGCCCTCGCCACCCTGATGCCCACCGAGCAGGGGACTTGTGTGGTTCTTGACGTGGGCGCGAACCTGGATTCCAAGCCCGTTCACCTGGTGCGGTTCGGGATCATGGGTAGCCTGTTCACGAACTATGCCCTGGGCCGGGAAAAGCCCAAAGTAGGGCTCCTCTCGGTCGGGGAGGAGAGCACCAAGGGTGATGCCCTTACCGTCCGGGCTCACGAGCTCCTGGCCAAGACCAACCTAAATTTCATCGGCAACGTTGAAGGCCAGGACGTCCTCAAAGGCAAGGCGGACGTCGTGGTCTGCGATGGGTTCGTGGGCAACGTGATCTTGAAATTCACCGAGAGTGTGATGTCAATGCTCGAGGCCTCGATCCTGAAATACGTTTATACCAGTATCCGGGCCCGGGCCGGGGTCTTCCTGATGCGGCCTATCCTCAGGCGCTTCGCCAAGGATCTGGACTACGAAGAGTACGGCGGGGCCCCACTTCTGGGCATTCGTGGGACCGTGATCATCTGTCACGGCCGCTCCTCGGGCAAGGCCATCCGCAACGCGGTGCGCGTGGCCCGGCTTGTCGTGGAACAGGGGGTGAACGAAAAGATTAAGCAGGAAATGGCCCTCTTGAAGGGTGTGGAGGGCTGATGAAGGTCTTCCTCCTGGGCACGGGAAGCGCGGTCCCGGACAAGGTGCTGACCAATGCTTACTTCGAGAAGATCGTGGAGACCTCGGACGAATGGATCCGCACCCGGACAGGCATTCGCGAGCGGCGGATGGCGGATGAGAAAACCGTGTCCTCGGACCTGGCCCGTGAAGCATCCTTAAAGGCTCTGGAGATGTCCAAGGTCACAGTTAAGGACCTGGACATCATCCTGGTCGCCAATGTGACCGGGGATACCCCGTTTCCTTCCACGGCTTGCCACCTGCAAGCAAAGCTCGGAGCCAAGGGGGCTGTGGCTTTTGACATCGCCGCGGCCTGCTCAGGGTTCTTGTTCGGCCTGGAGATGGGGAGGAGCATCCTGGAAACGGGAAGATACAAGACGATCCTCCTCGTGGGTGTGGAGATGCTCACCAGGATCACGGACTACAAGGATCGCAGTACCTGCGTCCTGTTCGGCGATGCCGCGGGAGCCGTGGTCCTGAAGCCCGGAACCAAAGGCCACGAGCTCCTGTCTGTTCATCTTGGCACCGACGGCTCTTTAGCTCATCTTCTCGAGCTACCCGCAGGGGGGTCCCGGCATCCGGCCTCCCACGAGACCGTGGAGAAAAGGATGCACTTTATGAAAATGTCCGGGCACGAGGTCTTCAAGCATGCGGTCCGGGCCATGCAGGATGCAGCGGTTACGGCCCTCAAGCAGGCCGGACTCAAGGAGAGCGATGTGGATTTTCTGATTCCGCATCAAGCCAATATCCGGATCATTGACGCCACCGCAAAACGGTTGAAGCTCCCCTCTGAGAAAGTGTATGTGAATATCGACCGTTATGGCAACACCTCTACCGCTTCCATTCCTTTGGCGATGGATGAGGCCAACCGTAAAGGGCTTCTCAAAAAAGGCATGAACGTGGTCCTGGCTGCCTTCGGGGGTGGTCTCACATGGGCCGCAGCCGTGATCCGGTGGTAGGACAAGAGTTTCGGGGTTGGGACCATCTTTGAATTGAAGGATTATATCGTTTTGTTATCATGTTAGTTAGACCATGTAAGTTAAAGCGGATATACATACGAGCACCTAAGTATAAATGAACATACGAAACTACCCCTATTTTCCGGTTAGGAGCTGTGAAGAGGGCGTGAAATGGGCGTGAGGTGGTCGTGAAGTGGTCGGAAACCCTTCCTGGATTGAGGAGCTTTGTCGGCCCTCCCGCTTGGGGAAAGGGCAGAGGGTGTTTGGCCATACCATACGGTTGTCGGACCTCCTTGGGCGCGAAAGTTAAAGTTCCGACCTGAACATGGCTAAGATTGCGTTCTTATTTCCTGGTCAGGGGTCGCAGTATGTGGGCATGGGAAAGGACCTTTATCAGGGCTTTGCCACAGCCAAGGCCATCTTTGAGGAGGCCAATAACGTCCTGGGCTTTGACCTGGCAAGGGTCTGCTTTGAAGGACCTGAAGAGGAGCTGAAGAAGACCAAGAACACGCAACCTGCGATCCTGGTTCACAGCGTGGCAGTCTTGCGCTTGCTGATTAATGAAGGCATCCATCCGGACATGGCGGCCGGTCACAGTCTGGGTGAGTATTCGGCCCAGGTATCCGCAGGCTCCCTCAAGTTTCAGGATGCGGTGCGCTTGGTGCGCCTCAGGGGGGAGCTGATGTATCAGGCAGGGTTGGATAGGCCCGGGACCATGGCGGCAATCGTTGGACTTTCGGGAGGGAAGGTGGAGGAACTTTGCCGCCAGGCATCGCAGAACGGCATTGTGTGTGTGGCGAACTACAATTCTCCAGTCCAGGTGGTCGTTTCCGGAGAGATAATTGCTGTGGAAATGGCGATGTCCTTGGCTAGGTCAGCCGGGGCGAAGATGACTGTAAAGCTTGAAGTTTCGGGGGCTTTTCACTCTCCCTTGATGGATGGCGCTTACCTGGGTCTTAAGGATGCCCTAGAAAAGATCGAGATCCATGAAGCACATTTCCCAGTGGTGGCGAACGCTTCTGCAGAGCCTGTCCTGAAGGCCTGCGATGTCCGAAGAATGCTCCAGGAGCAGTTGCTTTCCCCGGTACTCTGGGAGCCTTCCCTGCGCCGGATGATTGCAATGGGAGCAACTCAGTTCTTGGAGCTCGGGCCTGGGAAAGTTCTGACAGGGCTCCTGAAAAAGTTGGAAGAAAACCTTTCCTGTGTTAACGTGGATGGGGCAGCGTCCCTGGCCGAAACCGTTGATAAATTGAGGTAACGGGAATGCCCGAAGGAAGCTTGAAGGGCAAAACGGCTCTGGTGACCGGAGCGGCGCAGGGAATCGGTAAGGCGATCGGCCTCAGGCTGGGTCGAGAAGGGGCCGTGGTTGCTGCCTGCGACCTGAACCTGCCTTTGGCAGAGGCTACGGTCCAGGAGATCAGGGACTCGGGAGCAAAGGCTAAGGCCTACCTTTTGAATGTGACCAACGCCGAGGAAGTGGAGAGGGTCGTGGAAGAGGCAGCTAAGGAGTTCGGACACATAGACATCCTGGTGAACAACGCCGGGATCACGAAGGACGCCCTGCTTCTGCGCATGGAGGAGGAAGCCTGGGATGCGGTGTTGAGCGTGAACCTGAAAGGTACGTTCCTTCTTTCCAAGGCCTGTGCCCGATTGATGATCAAGCAGCGCTTCGGCCGGATCGTGAACATCTCCTCCGTCAGCGGTCAGCGGGGCAATGCCGGGCAGTCGAACTATGCCGCATCCAAGGCGGGAATCATCGGGTTCACCAAATCCCTGTCCAAGGAGCTGGGAGCCCGGGGCGTCACGGTAAATGCGGTTGCCCCCGGATTCATCCAGACCGCCATGACCGAAGGCCTTCCCCAGGAGATCAAAGACTCTTACCTGATGCAGATCCCCCTGGGCCGGCTGGGTACGCCTGAGGACATCGCCGGAGCTGTGGCCTTCCTATGCTCGGAGGACGGAGCCTATATCTCTGGCGAGATTCTGGGTGTGAACGGCGGCATGTACTGATTTAAAAGTTAATCGGGACCCCTTTAATAGAGAATCCCAAAGAGGAGGATGAGAGGCATGGCATTGACGGACGATGTCAAAAAGATAATCGTAGAGCAATTGGGCGTGAACGATGCGCAGGTGGTTACCACAGCGAAGTTCATCGAGGACTTGGGCGCCGATTCCCTGGACCAGGTGGAACTGATCATGGCCTTCGAGGAGAAATTTGGTCTGGAGATACCGGATGCCGAGGCCGAGAAACTGGTCACGGTAGGCACGGCCATCGAATACCTCGAAAAGAAGCTGGCCGAGAAAGGAACTGCAAAATAGCCTGCCGGCTGATGATTCGACCATGAAGAGACGGGTTGTCATCACCGGGATGGGCACCATAACCCCAGTCGGCCTGAATGTGAACGAGTTCTGGTCGTCGCTGGTGGCAGGCAAGGGGGGTGTAGGGCGTATCACGCGTTTCGACGCTTCCGCCTTCTCCACCCAAATCGCGGCCGAGGTAAAGGGTTTCGATCCATCCTCGGTCATCGACCGCAAGGAGCTCCGGCGGCAGGATCGTTTTGTGCATTATGCGATTGTGGCAACCCACGAGGCTTTGGTGGACTCCAAACTGGAGCTGGACAAGGAGGATCGCGACCGGATCGGGGTCTTGGTGGGATCCGGCATCGGAGGGACAGAGACTTGGGAGGCTCAGTTGCAAAAGCTGAGGGACTTCGGCCCAGACCGGATCAGCCCATTTTTCGTTCCCATGATGATCATCGATATGGCTTCAGGCGAGATCTCCATCCGCTGGAACCTGAGGGGGCCCAATTTCGCCACGGTCTCGGCCTGTGCCACTTCCGCTCACGCCATCGGGGAATCCTTCCATATAATTACCCGCGGGGACGCGGACATTATGGTCACCGGAGGCAGCGAGGCGGCAATCACTCCTCTGTCCATGGCAGGATTCTGCTCTATGCGGGCACTCTCCCGGCGCAACGACGCCCCGGAGAAAGCCTCTCGCCCCTTCGAATTGAACCGGGATGGGTTCGTGATGGGGGAGGGATCGGGCATTCTGGTCTTGGAGGAAATGGAGAGGGCCAAAGCAAGGGGGGTGAGGATTTACGCTGAGTTGGCCGGGTATGGCGCGACCGCTGACGCTTACCATATGACGGCCCCGGCGCCGGGAGGGGAGGGAGCGGCCCGTGCGATGCGGGCAGCTCTGTCCTCCGCAGGAATGTCACCTGAGGAAGTCGGCTACGTGAACGCTCACGGGACTTCCACCGACTTGAACGATAAATACGAGACAATTGCTATCAAGACCGTTTTTGGGAGCCATGTCTCGAAACTGGCGATCAGTTCCACTAAGTCCCTGACCGGCCACCTGCTCGGGGCCGCCGGAGTCATCGAAACGATCGCCACCGCCAAGACCTTAGTCGAGGGCATCGTTCATCCCACAATCAATTACGAGATCCCAGATCCGGAGTGTGATCTGGATTATGTGCCGAATAAGGCCAGGAAGCTTGCGGTCACCGCCGCGATCTCGAACTCCTTCGGTTTCGGCGGACACAACGTCTGTCTGGCGCTTAAAAGATATCAAGGGTAAGTTTGAGACGTTTTCTTAGAGAGATATTTTCCAAGAAAAGGCCGGATCCCTTACGGCGTGCCCTGATCAGGGAGTTAGAGAGGACTTCGGGATGCCGTTTCCGTAATGTCACTCTTCTGGAACATGCCCTAACTCACCGTTCTCACGTGGCTCCCAAGCGGGAACGCTCCAATGAGCGTTTGGAGTTCCTGGGCGATGCCGTCCTCGGGCTCATCGTCTGCCAACATCTTTTTCATATTTTTCCCGAGAAGCGTGAAGGCGAGCTTACGGAAGTTAAATCCAGGCTGGTCTCTAAGGCCGTCCTGGCCGAGCGAGCTCAGCGGATGGGATTGGGAAAGTACATGTTGATAAGCGAGTCCGAAATCCGGAACGGGGGTAGGGAACGACAAAGCATCCTGGCAGATGCCTACGAGGCTTTGATCGCGGCCGTTTATCTCGACTGCGGGCTCAAATCGGCGCGCGAGTTCGTCACCCGGGATATTCTCGACGATATGGAAACCTTGTTTTCATCTCAGGAAGGAGTCAACTATAAAAGCCTTCTCCAGCATGAAGCCCAGGGCAAGAATCTTGGAAACCTGCGTTATCGGTTGAAGGCTGAACAGGGCCCGGAACACGACAAGACCTTCGATATCGAGGTCTGGATCGGGCGTCGGAAGTTTGGCAAAGGAAACGGACGAACCCGTAAGGAGGCAGAGCAGCGCGCGGCCTCGACCGCCTTGGTTAAGTTGCGAAGCGGATGATCTTCTTTTGCGACAGGATTAATGTTAGTCTTTCCGAGGAAGGATTACCCGTCCAATTCGTCTGGAAGGGCGTTAGCCGTAAAATCGTCAAAGTGGAAAGAGGTTGGCAGGAATACGGCCTGCCTAAAAGCGGTTCTCCCAAGAGTCAAACCTGGCTGCTAAGGCGCCACCGTAACTACTTTCGGGTTCGTACCGAGGAAGAGCGGCGTTTCCAGATCTATATGGATCGGGGCTCAAGGGGATTACGCCGAGAATGGATTTTGGAACAGGAGCTTGTTGATTGATTCTAAAGGGGGATAAAACTTGAACATCGTCGTATGCATCAAACAGGTTCCGGATATTGCGACTATCCGATTTGAGCCGGGAGCGGAAAGGGTGGATATTTCCGGGGCCACTTTGATCATCAACCCGATGGACGAATACGCCCTCGAGGAAGGACTCCGCCTGAGAGAAAAATATGGGGGGAAAGTCACAGCCATTTCCCTGGGCACTAAGGAAACCGAGGAGACTCTTCGAACCGCAATTGCTTTTGGAATTGACGAGGGGATATTGGTCTCCGATCCTCTTTTTGAGAGCAGCGATACTTATGTGACCGCTTATGTTCTGGCTCAAGCAATTAAGAAGTTGGGCTCGTTCCATTTGGTTTTATTTGGTAAATCTAGCTCGGACAGTGATACGGCTTGGACGGGGCCTGCGGTAGCCGAATTTCTCGGCATCCCTGATGTGGCTTTCGTCAAAAAGATAGAAGAGATATCCGAGAGCAGGGCCCGGGTCCAGCGGATGATGGAGGAAGGCTCCGACCTTATTGAAACCTCTCTGCCGGCCGTGTTCACGGTTGTCAAAGAAATAAACGAACCTCGGCTGCCTTCCCTCAAGGGGAAATTGAAGGCCAAATCCTATAAGGTCCCTATCTGGACCGCTACCGATTTAGGTATAGATTCTACCAAAATAGGAAAGGCTGGAGTCAAAAGCCAACTCCTAAGGATCTGGGTGCCTGAAGCCCGTAAGGGTGGTACTGTCTTTCAGGGTGAGCCTGAGGATGTTGCTGCCCAATTGGTGGAGATTTTAAAAGATCAACAAATCCTCTAAAGAAGGACAATGGCTAATTTTAATGGCGTTGTAGGAGTTGCGGAACAACGAAATGGCAAGCTCCTATCGATCTCCTTGGAGGTTCTGACGGTTGCGCGTAAGATCGCCGATGACCTCGGGACTGAAGTCACGGCCATTCTCCTCGGAAGCTCCGATGGAGATACGCTGGCCAAACGGGGAGCTGATCGCGTTTGGATGGTTTCCGGTTCTGAACTTGAGCATTTTCAGGCTGGAATTTATAACCAAGTTCTGGGTCATCTTTTAGCTGAACTTAAGCCGGAAGTAATCGTGGGAGGGGCAACTATCGCGGGAAAGGCTTTATTCGGTCGGTTGGCAGCGAACTTAGGAACAGGATTAGCTTCGGACGCTGTAGCGATCGAGACCGACAAAGAAAAAGGGACCGTAGCCGTGACCCGTTCGGTTTATGGCGGAAGTGCGATGGCTCAGTGGGTCGTTCAAACCTTACCCCAGATTATAACCATCCGGTCTAAAGTCTTTGGGGAGGCCAAGCCGAACGGAGAACAGGGGGAGGTCATTCAGAAAGACGTGCCAAGGGAGTTATTTTCCTCTCCGGTTAAGTGGCTAAAATCCGGGGAAGAGCGGGGCCAATCCGTAAACTTGAGTCAAGCCGATATCATCGTTTCCGGGGGTCGTGGACTCAGGAGACCGGAAAACTTCGCGATAATTTACAGTCTGGCAAACGCCTTGGGTGGAGCCGTGGGCGCTTCCCGTGCCGTTGTTGACGCTGGCTGGATTTCCTATGCCCACCAGGTGGGACAGACTGGAAAGACCGTCAATCCCAAGCTATACGTAGCTTGTGGCATCTCAGGCGCCATTCAGCATCTGGCCGGGATGCAGAGCTCAAAGTGTATCGTAGCAATCAACAAAGACCCTGAGGCCCCAATATTCAAGATTGCTACTTATGGGATCGTCGGAGACCTGTTTGTCGTAGTTCCTGCCTTGACCCAGAAACTTAAAGCGCAGAACGAATAGGAGGAAAGGTGCCCGAACCCCGGGCGAGTCTGAATCTATCGATCGTCATTCCAGTACTTAATGAGGAGGAGAGTATAGAAGAGCTTGCTCGCCGGATCGGGGAGACCCTGATGCCGCTCCAGCTATCTTATGAAATCTTGTTCGTGGACGACGGTAGCACGGATGGGACTTTAGCCAAGATCTCTGCTTTGAACCAAAAGGATTTCCGGATCAAATCCCTGTCCTTCAACCGCAATTTCGGGAAATCTTATGCTTACAGCGCCGGTTTCGATGAAGCCCAGGGAGATATTGTGTTAACCATGGATGGCGATCTGCAAGATGCCCCCGAGGAGATTCCTAAGTTCTTAGATAAAATCAAAGAGGGGTATGACCTCGTGACCGGCTGGAAATACAAAGGCAAGGGGAAACGAGCGCTGTCGAGCAGAGTATTTAATTGGATCACCGGACGTTCCATGCGGGTGAAAGTGCACGATTCCAATTGTCCCTTCAAAGCGTACCGACGGGAGGTTGTCAAGGTTCTGAGGATTTACGGCGAACTCTATCGTTTCATACCTGCCTTGGCTTACTGGCGAGGGTTTCGGGTGTCCGAAATCAAGGTAGAAAATTACCCTCGGAAATCCGGGTATTCAAAGTACGGCGTAGAGCGTTTCCTGAAGGGTTTTTTAGACTTTTTGACTGTGCTCTTCTTGACACGGTATGTAAAACGTCCCCTGCACTTTTTTGGGATCTTCGGTCTTTTCGCTTTTGGGGGTGGTTTTGTACTTGATCTCTGGATCGCGGTCGCGGGAATCATATCCGGAAGGGTCGGTCATCAAGCGCTTCTGCTCTTGGGGTTGTTTTTGATAGTAATCGGTGTGCAGTTCATTTTCACTGGACTTTTGGGGGAGATGGTCTATAGCGTAAAAGGATGGGAGAAGGAGTATTTGGTCGCCCGAAGGATCGGATAGTCAAAAAGAGAGGAGAATGAAGACGTGTCTTTGCTGAAACGAAGTTATCAGACTCCGATGGTTCATTCCCATGAGGTGGAATCCCGATGGTTTCTCTTGGATGCTGAGGGAAAGATTCTGGGCCGCCTCGCGGTTCAAATCGCTACCCTGTTACGGGGAAAGAACAAGCCTTTTTTTACCCCCCAGGTAGAATGCGGAGATCAGGTGATTGTCGTGAACGCTGGTAAAGTGGTGGTTACAGGGAAAAAGTCAGAGCAGAAGCTTTATCGGCGTCATAGTGGCTATCCGGGAGGTTTCCGGGAAGTTACCTATGAACGAATGGTCGTTCAACATCCGGAGCGCATCATTGAGCACGCAGTGCGGGGAATGTTGCCCAAAAACGACTTGGGCCGCCAATTCTTTAGAAGGCTGCATGTCTATGCAGGCCCGGTACATCCACACAGGGCTCAAAACGCCAAGGTAATCTCGTAGGTAATTAAAGAAGGAGGAAGGGAGATTGGCAACGATATCGTATGAGGCTACGGGTAGGAGGAAAACGTCGGTAGCCCGAGTAGCCTTAGTTTCTGGAAATGGGAAAAAGATTGTTAACGAACGTCCCTTTGAAGAGTATTTTACCCGGCCGACTTTTGCGATGGTCGTTGAGCAACCGTTCCGGGCAACTCAGACGGAGGGAAAATATGATTTAACTGCCAAAGTATCAGGAGGGGGAGTCTCAGGGCAGGCTGGTGCTTTGCGTTTGGGAATCGCTCGGGCCCTGCTCAAGGTCGATCCCGCCTTTCGCATAACATTGCGGGCAGCAGGCTTCTTGACGCGCGATCCCAGACAACATGAAAGGATGAAGTACGGGCTGGCTAAGCGGAGAAAGCGCTTCCAGTTTTCTAAGAGATAGGTTAAATATTCACACTCTGTCTTTGCACGGCTGGGTTTTCCTGCTATTGTTTATGGGATACGCCGCAAGCAAACGATTTAAGGTCAGCAGGAAGCGGAGGCCAAAACTCAATCATTGAGGAGAAAAAACATTGCCCCACCTATCTATTAAAGAGCTTTTAGAAGCCGGGGTTCACTTCGGTCACCAGACACGCCGCTGGAACCCAAAGATGAAGAAATTCATTTTCGGGGCACGCAATGGGATATATATCCTGGATCTTCAGAAGACGGTCAAGGCATTAGACCTGGCTTATGAGCTGCTGCGGCAAAAGGCTTCTGAAAGTGAATCCATCTTGTTCGTTGGAACTAAGAAACAAGCGAAAGACATGGTTGCCGATGAGGCCCGTCGATGCGGAATGTTCCACGTCACCGAGCGCTGGCTTGGCGGCATGCTGACCAACTTTCAGACGATCAAGTCGAGTATTCGCCGCCTGAAGTCGATCGAGACGATGTCCACGGACGGCACTTTCGCCGCGTTGACGAAGAAAGAGGTCCTTAAGCTGGAAAAGGAAAAAGACAAGTTAGAAAAAGTTCTTTCGGGAGTGAAGGAGATGGATCGCCTTCCTGGCGCTCTTTACTTGGTTGACACTCGTAAAGACAACATTGCCGTGGCCGAAGCTAATCGCTTGGGAATTCCGGTCGTGGCCATTGTGGATACAAACTGTGACCCCGATCCTATTGATATACCTATTCCGGGAAATGACGACGCAATCCGTTCCATCCGTCTCATTTCCACCTTAATGGCCAATGCGGTTCAGGAAGGAAAAGAAGCAGCCTTGAAGGAGCTCCAGGCTGGAATCGCAGAATCCCACAAGGAGGATGCTAGGCCAACAGTTTCCGAGAGGACACCGAAGCCTAAAGTAAAGGATACCCCAAAACCTGCTCCCCATCGGCGGTTCCTTTCCCTGCTCCAAAAACCTGGAGAGGTTTCCAAGGAAGCCAAGATGGAAAAGACGAAGGCTCCGCCCGCGTCTAAGCCCTTAACGGAAAAGAAACCGCCTTCAAAGAAAGGGGGAAATAAGAAACCCGAGGCACCCAAACACACTCTCCGAAAGGCGGATGAGAAACCTAAGGCCAAAACCGAGACCAAGCCTGGGCTGTACAAGAAGGAAGGAGCATAACCGGAATGGCTATTACGGCATCACAGGTTAAGGAATTAAGGATTAAAACCGGTGCGGGAATGATGGACTGCAAGAAAGCCTTGGAGGCCTCCAATGGAGATATGGATAAAGCTGTAACCTATCTCAGGGAAAAAGGCATCGCCAAAGCCGAATCCAAAATGGGCCGAGCCACTAGCGAAGGTCTGGTAGCTACCTATATCCATACCGGTTCCAAGTTGGGTACTTTGGTTGAAGTCAACTGCGAAACCGACTTCGTAGCTAAAACTGAGGAATTCAAAACACTAGCCAAAGAATTAGCCATGCAGGTGGCGGCCACAGACCCACTTGTGGTCCAGAGAGGGGACCTTTCGGAGGAGATCGTAGGGAAAGAGAAATCCATTTATCGTACCCAGGCTTTGTCCAGTGGGAAGCCCGAGAAGGCTATAGAGAAGATCATCGAGGGTAAATTAGAAAAATTCTACGCCACCGTTTGCCTGATGGAACAACTTTACGTACGCGATCCCAACAAGACTATCGGTACTTTCATAAAGGAAAGCATTGCCAAGCTTGGGGAAAATATAGCTGTACGCCGTTTTGTACGGTTCAAATTGGGTGAATAAAGAAGAACGGCTCCTATTCAAAGAGTTATGAAGACGAAAGCCGTAAAGAAATCGATACGGGAGAGTGGGGGGGCGAGTCTCATTTATCGGCGCATCCTGCTTAAGGTTTCTGGGGAAATGTTGGCGGGATCCTTAAAAAGGGGATTTGATTTTGACTCGATTCGTTCGTTTGCCGATCAAGTCGTCGATATTCATCATCTTGGAGTAGAGATTGGTATCGTAGTCGGAGGGGGGAATATTTTCCGCGGAAGTCGGATTGGAGGTGAAATACTTGACCGGGTGTCAGCTGACCAAATGGGGATGCTTGCCACGGTAATTAACAGCTTGGCTCTTCAAGACGTTTTGGAGAAGAAGGGCTGCTTCACCCGGGTGATGTCAGCTATCCCCATGCAATCTGTGGCCGAGCCCTATATCCGTAGAAGGGCCATCCGTCATATCGAAAAAGGGCGCATTGTGCTCCTGGCTGCTGGAACGGGCAATCCCTATTTCACGACGGACACCGCGGCCGTGTTGCGCGCAATCGAGATCAAGGCCCAGGTGATCCTCAAAGGGACCAAAGTGGATGGGGTCTACGATGACGACCCCATGGTTCGCCCTGGAGCACGGCGATATGAGCGCCTGAAATTCATGCAAGTCCTGGAACGGGAACTCGGAGTAATGGATACGACAGCCATCTCTCTTTGCAAGGAAAACGATCTGCCCCTTATCGTGTTCAGACTTCAGGAAAAGGGTTCCCTCCGGAAGATCGTATCCGGGGAGCCTGTCGGAACGCTTATTTCACGTTGAGAAGGGAGACCTCCTAATGGATAAAAGGATTTTCATGAATACCGAGGAACACATGAAGAAGACTCTCGAATCTCTGCGCACCGAATTCGCAGGAATCCGGACTGGGAAAGCAACCTCCTCCCTTTTAGACGTTCTCCGTGTCTCGGCCTATGGGGCACAAGTTCCTTTGAAGCAGGTCGCTTCGGTCACAGCTCCGGAGGCACGGCTTCTGATCATACAGCCATGGGATAAATCTCTGATCGGTGAGATCGAGAAAGCCATTCAAAAATCAGATCTAGGCCTGAATCCCTCAAGCGATGGTCAAGTGGTCCGGTTGCCCATACCGCCTCTGACTGAGGAAAGGCGCCGAGAGCTGGTTAAGGTGGTCAAGAAAATGGCCGAGGAGTCTCGGGTTGGGATCCGCAATATTCGCCGCGACGCAAACGAGACCGTCAAGAAAATGCTTAAGGAGAGCAAGATTTCCGAGGATGAAGATAAGCAGGCTCACGAACAGACCCAGAAACTTACCGATAAATATATTAGTTTGGTAGACGAAGTCCTGGTTCAAAAGGAAAAGGAGATCATGGAGGTATAGTTGGACCTGAAAGAAATGATGCAAAAGGGGTAAATGGCCGGCGCTTTGTTTCTTGGGGTGCAGGCCATTCTTTTTTTAATTTAATATGAACAAATCTATCAATACTCTGCCCAAGCATATCGCGATCATCATGGACGGGAATGGACGGTGGGCACGGGAGCGCGGCCTACCTAGAATCTTCGGGCATCGGGCCGGGATCGAGTCCGTGCGGGAGATCGTGCGGGCCTGCGGAGAGGTCGGCATCGAAGCCTTAACCCTCTATGTCTTCTCGGTGGAGAACTGGGAGCGCCCTAGGGAGGAGGTCCGGGGGCTGATGGGCATGCTCCGGGAACTCCTGCGCAAGGAGGTCCGCGAGCTGGACAAGAACAACGTCCGGCTGATGAGCATCGGCCACCGGGACATGCTGCCCAAAGTCATCCAGGAGGAACTGGTGCGGGCGATCAAAGCCCTGGAGAAGAACACCGGCCTTATCCTGAACCTTGCGCTCTCTTACGGCGGGAGGGCGGAGATTGTGGAGGCCGCGCGGCGGATCGGGGAGGAGGCCAAGGAGGGAAGGCTCGACCCGGCGAAGTTGGACGAGAGGACGTTCGCTAAGCATCTTTACGCCCCGGAGCTACCTGACCCGGACCTCCTGATCCGCACCGCCGGAGAGATGCGTATTTCGAACTTTCTCCTTTGGCAGATCGCTTACGCCGAGCTTTATGTCACGGACGTGCTCTGGCCGGATTTCAGACGGCCGAACCTGCTTAAGGCCATCGATGAATACCAGAAGCGGGAGCGCCGCTTCGGAAGGGTTCCGTGAGCGTTCCGAATGCCACCCGTCCGTCCTCACTTCTGCTCCGCATCCTTTCGACCATCGTCTTCATTCCCATTCTGCTCCTGGCCAATGCCCTGGGCGGCTTGCCCTACGTCGCGTTCATCCTGATCATCGTGGGCGTGAGCCTGTACGAGTTCTACAGAATGGCCGAGGCCAAGGGGCTCGCGGTGCCCAAGCTCTGTGGAATCCTTTCCGGGCTTTTTCTTTGCCTGGCCCTATCCGGAAGGCTTCATCCCTGGCTGGCCTTTTCCGAGCGCTGGCTGGGGGCTTCGGCGGTCTCCCTGATCCTCGGACTCCTTCTTCTCCTGGGCCGGGGTAAGCCCTCAGAGTTCCTCACGAGCGTTTGCGCGCTGCTTGCCGGGGCCGTCTACGTCGCCCTGCCCCTGGGCTGTTTTCTGCTCCTGCGGGGTATGGGGGAGGAGGTCTGGAAATCCAAGAGTTACTCTCTCCTGCCCTTTGCCCTGACCTGGTTCTGCGATACTTTCGCCTACGGGGTCGGGATGACCCTCGGGCGGCACAAGTTAGCTTCGGTGATAAGCCCCAACAAGACCGTGGAAGGAGCGATCGGCGGGATCCTGGGGGCCATGGTTGCGGGATTCTTTTCCAAAATCATCTTCGCCTCTTACCTGGGCTGGACGGATGCCATCGCCCTGGGGGTCCTGGTGGGGATCTTCGGACAGGTAGGGGACCTGCTGGAATCGGCGATGAAGCGGGACGCCGGGATCAAGGACACCTCGCGGATCATCCCCGGGCACGGCGGAGCCCTGGACCGATTCGACAGCTTCATCTTCACCGTACCCCTGATCTACCTTTACCTGAGGTTCTTTGTGGCTTGAGCCTGAGAACCCGGATCGCAATTTGGGCTCTGGCTTTTGGGGGGGTTCTACTGGGAAGTGGGTGCCCGGGCCGGAAGGCCACGGGCATTGTGGAGGTAAGCTTCTGGCACGTCCTGGGTGGGCCGATCGAGAAAACCCTCGAGGCCATGATCGCGGAGTTCAACCGGACCCATCCTGGAATTTCTGTTAAGCCTTTAGGGTTGGGAAGCTATGATGCTCTTTCTCAGAAGCTCTTGGCGGCTGTTGCCGCAGGAAAACCGCCTGTAGCTTCTCAGGCTTATGAGAGCTGGACCGCGAAGCTCATCGAGTCCCGGGCCATCGTGCCGATTCAAGACTTCGCGTCCGGGCCGGACGGCCTGTTCCCGGAAGAACGGAGCGACATCTACCCTGCCTTGATGCGCTCCTGCACGATCCGGGACACGCTTTGGGCCTGGCCGTTCAACAAGAGCGTCCCGGCTCTATACTACAACCGGGATATGTTCCAGAAGTCCGGTCTGGACCCAGACCTCCCGCCAGCCACATGGGAGGAGTTCCGTTCCGCTGCCCGGAGGCTGACTCGCAAGGGGGGCTTCGGGACCGCGTTCAAGGTGGACGTCTGGGACTTCGGGTGCCTGCTCTACCAGAACGGAGGCTCCTATCTCACCCCGGACCGGAAGCACACGGCTTTCCAAGCCCGGGAAGGGGTGGAGGCCCTGAGCTACTGGCGCGGGCTCCTCTCCCCGGACTCCTCGGCTTACCTCACCACCGGGTTCGAGAACCAGAACGACTTCCTCTTGGGCAAGGTGGGCATGATCCGAAGCTCCTGCGCCTCCTTATCCTACCTGGACACCCTGATCAAGTTCGACCTTGGTTTGGCTGCCCTGCCCGGGGGAAAGAGAAAGGCCGTGATCCTGGCCGGGACCAACGCCGTCATCTTCGCCAAGGCTTCCCCGGAGCAGAGGAGGGCGGCCTGGCTCTTTCTGAAGTGGATGAGCGAGCCAGAGCAGACCGCGAGGTGGTCCGCAGAGTCGTCCTATCTTCCAATCATGAAATCGGCTCTATCACAAGAGATTATGCAGGCTAAGTTAAAGCGATTTCGAGGACTTGAGCAAGTGATCTCCCAGCTTGAATATGCGGAGCTGGAGCCCAACGAGGGCGGCTGGCTCACCGGGCGCAAAGTCCTGGAGACCGAAGCCCTGGAAAAGGCCCTGAGAGGGCAGGCCGAGCCCGGCCCGGCCCTGGAGGACGCAGCCAGGAAGGTGGAAAAGGAACTGGCCAAAGAATGATGCCCTGACCGGGGTCCGTTACCAAGCCCCCTCAGAGACCCAAGAAGGGCCTTCTGACCGCTTGAAAGGGGAGGGGAAGGGAATTACCCCTCCCCCTCATCTTTTCACCCCTCCTGCCCAAAACCTACCCTCCCCCGAAGGGGGAGGGTAGAAGCGTTTTCGGGGTATCACCAATCCAGGACCAAGCCGGAACCAATCCAGAACCAAGTCAGAACCAAGTCGGTTTGCACAAGCTCCTGTCTACCACTGCGGCAGGGCCTGTAGACCACCCCTCGCGCACCCCTTTAGGGGCTCCCCGGAGCCTGAACAAAGGTCGAGGAATAAACGGAAAGTGATATTTCCCCCCGCCCGCCCACCCTGAAACGGCAGAGGTTAGAGGTTAGAAATTAGAGGATAGAGAAGGAAAAGACGAATTTAATCCCCCCACCCACCTTTGAAGGGCAGAGGTTAGAAGTTTGAGATTAGAGGTTAGAAAAGAAAAAAGGGTTGAAAAAGGAGGGGGAATGTGATACTCTATAAGGGCAGAGTTAAGCCCTTAAAAGAGGAAAACAAGGTGAACCCCAAAACACACCCCCTGCCCCCTCTTGATAGAGGGGAAAGAACACGCCTGCCCGCACCCCCCGCGAGCCCACACGCTCAAGGGAAACCCGGCAGGCGGTTCGGCTTCTTTATTGGATTTTATCTCGCCCTCTCCCTCCTCCTCCTCGTCGTCACAGGGACGGGGCGGGGACAGGGGAGCGGGTGGCATTACTTGTCAGGGAACTTATTGCGTGTCGTAAAATTTGTAAGCCAAGAAGGGTGGGTCGTAGGATCACTCGGCCACATTATGCACACATCCGATGGGGGAGAGAACTGGGAATTACAGGTTAGCGGGACATCACAAGATTTGCTGAGCCTCTCGTTTATCAACCCACAGACGGGATGGATTGGAGGAATGTATGGGACCTTCCTAAAAACAACGAACGGAGGAAATTCCTGGATTCCCCAAACTGCGCCATCTGGAAGGAACATTAAAGCATTGTTCATAGACGATAGACACGGGTGGATTACTGTGAGTATCGACTCTATCTATAGAACCACAAACGGCGGGATGGCCTGGGAAGTATACGCAAGCGGAGTGGGTGTTGGTGGATTTGACCGCGTAGCATTCATAGACAGCCTGATGGGCTGGAGCTCGGGGACCAGAGTATTAAAAACCACTAATGGGGGGATAACCTGGACGACCATCACAATGTTAACTTCATCGGCTAATAATATCTGTATGCTTGATTCCCTTTTTGGATGGGCTGCATACTGGCCAACGCATGTCTTTCATACTTCAGACGGGTGGAATACTTGGGTTGATCAGCGCATTAATGTGGGAGGAGTCCTTTATGACATATCATTTCAAGATACAGTAAGGGGTTATCTCTGTGGTGGAGATAATAATGTGCCTGCTACGTTATATTGGACGACGAATGGGGGATCAACCTGGCTCTGGGACAGCACACTGGTAAGAGGCGATAACGCACTATACGCCATGGACGGTAGTTTTCAACCAAACTATGCTATAGCTGTCGGTGCAGCAGGAGCAATAGTTAAGACAACGAATGGGGGAACAGCGTGGGGAGTAGTGAGAAATACTGACATCGGAAACACCAGTCTTTACAATGGAAACTTCGCTAACGCCAACCGCGGCTGGGCTGTAGGAACCTACGGGGTCATAACTCACACGGTCAATGGGGGAACCATCTGGAGGAGACAAGTCTCGGGCGTCTCCTCCTTCCTCTACGGTGTCAGCTTCGCCGACTCCCAATACGGCAAGATATGCACCGGCGGCGGAGGCGTCCTGGGCACCCGCAACGGAGGAACCACCTGGGCCGGAGAATCCACCGGAGCCGCCTCGCCCTTATGGAGCATCGCCTTTCCGGACACCGCGTTCGCCGCAGCCGTAGGCGGGCATTACGGCCCGGTAACCTTCGACACCACAGGAAACGCAGATTCCCTGGAAGGAAGGGTCAAAGCCAAGCCCTGGAGCCATCCCAGGAAGGAAGAGGGGAAAGGCCAGAAGGCCCCCTACCGGAGCATCATCCGGACCACCAACGGGGGAGCTCTCTGGCTCGCCAGGAACACCGGGGAGAACCCGCTTTACGGGGTCGCGTTCATCACCCGGAACAACGGCTGGGCCTGCGGGGACGGGGGAGTCATCCTGCACACCACGGACCTCGGGGCCACCTGGCAGACCCAGACCTCCGGGGTGACCAACGGCCTGTACTGGATCACGTTCCAGGACACCCTGCACGGCTGGGCCTGCGGGAGCGGGGGCAGGGTCCTCTGGACCACGGACGGGGGGAACGCCTGGAACATCGGGAACAGCGGGGTCACCCAGTACCTGAACAGTATCGCGTTCACGGACACCCTTACGGGCTTCGCAGTCTCGGACAACGGGCTCATCATCCGGAGCACGGACGGGGGGAGGAACTGGGTCCCGGACACCAGCAAGGTCTACGCCAACCTGACCGCAGTCTGCGCCCTGGACTCCACGCACGTCTGGACCGTAGGGAGCTTCGGGATGGTGCTTGGGTGGGGGGAAGCAGGGAACACAGGGATAGAAGAAAGGGTTCCAGGGGCCCAGGGTCCAAGGGGTCAAGAAACGGCCTTAGGACAGAGCTACCCCAATCCGACAAGGGGGATAGCGTCGTTTGAATACGAGCTGGGCAAGGCCGGGAAGGTGAGGGTGAAGGTCTACAATCTCGCGGGACAACTGGTGAGGACCTTAGTGGACAGTGGGGAACCCGTGGAAGGTCCCGATAAGCAGCATCGGGATCTCCGCTTCGCTTCGACCGGGAGGCATGTCGTAACTTGGGATGGAAAAGATAGCTCTGGCAAGAACGTTAGGAGCGGGACGTATTTCTATCGTTTAGAAGTGAGCGGGGAGGGAACGACCAGGAAACTCATCGTGATACGTTAGGCTACCCCACACTTAACGACAACGGATAAAAAAGGACAAATCTTTTAATCCCGCCCACCCACCCATAAGGAAATAAAAACAATTAATTTAATATAGTTCAACCTCACCCCCGCCCCTCTCCTGAGTCTTCAGGAGAGGGGAGTAAAGGCAGAGGTTAGAAGTTAGAGATTAGAGGTCAGAAAACCAAAAACCCAGGCCTGAAGGCCTGGCCAATTTATTTCCAGATAACCCGCACCCCCTATTTCCCCCTTCTTGACACCCCCAAAAGAGATATGGTAAAATTTAACAATCCTTACACTTATGCCTGCCTTGTGAACCAGTGAACAAATGCTCCAAGATTACCTTCCCATCCTCCTGAGCATCGGGTTCGTGGGCTTCGTAGCCCTGGCCATGGTCGGGCTCTCGGCCTGGTTCGGGCCTCATAAACCCTCCAAAGAGAAATTAGCCCCTTACGAATGCGGCGTTCCGCCCAGGGGGGACGCCCGGCTGCGCTATCCGGTTAAATTCTACCTAGTCGCCATGCTCTTCATCCTGTTCGACATCGAAGCCGTGTTCCTGTACCCCTGGGCCGTGATCTACAAGGAGCTGAAACTCTTCGGACTCGTGGAGGCCGGGGTTTTCCTGGTCATCCTTCTTCTGGGCTTGTTCTACGTCCTCAAGAAAAACGTCCTGGACTTCGAGCGATGATCTCCGAGGAAACCAAGAAGCAAATCGCGGAGCAAGCCGCCAGGTATCCTGAGAAGCGCTCGGCCATTCTTCCGGCCCTTTACCTCGTTCAAGGAGAGGAAGGCTACATCACCAGGGAAGGGGCCGAGGCCGTGGCCAAGATCCTCGGCATCACGCCCACCGAGGTCTGGTCCGTGGCCAGCTTCTACACCATGTTCAACCTCAAGCCGGTGGGCAAATTCCATATCCAGGCCTGCAAGAACATCTCCTGCCACCTGGCCGGGTCCGAGAAGATCATCGAGACCCTGAGCCGGAAGTTAGGCGTCCCGGTGGGGGGGACCACCGCGGACGGGAAGTTCACCCTGTCGGTCGTGGAGTGCCTGGGCTCCTGCGGCACCGGGCCCATGATGCAGGTCAACGACGATTACTACGAGGGCCTCACCGAGGCTAGGGTGGACGAGATCCTGGAAGCGTTGAGGAAACAGTGATGTGGTTCGAGCTCATCGCCACCCTGGCCAAGATCGTGGTCTTCATCATGGGGGTGCTTCTCCTGATGGCCTTCATGACCTGGGTGGAGCGCCGGGGCCTGGCCATGTTCCAGATGCGGGTGGGCCCGAACCGGGTGGGACCTTTCGGGCTCCTGCAGCCCATCGCGGACGGACTGAAGCTCCTGTTCAAGGAGGACTTCATCCCCTCCCGGGCTGACCGGCTCCTGTTCCTGGCCGCCCCGATCATCTCCTTCTCCATGGCCACCCTGGTCTTCGCCGTGATCCCGTTCGGAGGCTCGTTCACGGTGATGGGCCACCGGGTGGTGCTGCAGATCGCAGACATCGGGATCGGCCTCCTGTTCGTCCTGGGGGTGACCTCCCTGGGCGTTTACGGCATCGTCCTGGCGGGATGGTCCGGAAACTCCAAGTACCCGCTCGTGGGCGGGATCCGCTCCTCGGCCCAGATGATCTCCTACGAGCTGTCCCTGGGACTGGCGGTGATCTGCGTTCTGCTGTGGGCCAATTCCCTCCGGCTTTCCGAGATCGTGGCCGCCCAGGCCGGGCTGATGAAGCTTTTCGGGACCATCCCCTTTCCCAAGTGGTTCGTGCTGAACCCGGTCCTGTTCCTGGCCTTCCTCATCTTCATGACCTGCGGACTGGCCGAGACCAACCGCGTTCCCTTCGACCTCCCGGAGGCCGAGTCCGAGCTCGTCTCGGGGTTCCATACCGAGTACGGCAGCATGAAGTTTGCGATGTTCTTCCTGGGGGAGTACATCGCCATGATCGCGGGATCGGCCATGATCGTGACCCTGTTCTTCGGGGGCTGGCACGGCCCGATCCCACCCTTGGGCAATGAATACGTCCAGGCGGCGATCTCCCTCGTCAACTTCGGTGGCAAGCTCCTTTTCTTCCTGTTCTTCTTCGTCTGGGTCCGGGCTACACTGCCCAGGCTCAAGTACTACCAGCTGATGAACCTGGGCTGGAAGGCGCTCCTGCCCTTGGCCCTGGTGCTGGTCCTGGTTTCCGGGGCCGTGCAGGCCTGGGCCAGCGGGTGGCTGTGATGCCCGGGTCCTGGAAGGCCGTCCTTTCCATGGCGATCCTCCTCGCGGGATGCTCCTCCAAACAAAACACGGCCCCGCCCGCAGAGGCCTTCTCGGCCACTTCGGACGGGACCGTTCATGACTACCAGTACCCCGGATACAATAAAGCTACGGTCAAAGTCGGGGTAAAGTTCACCTCGACCTCGTCCAAGACCTGCCTCTTGGACTCCCTGGAAATCAAATCTCCTAACGATTCTGTGCTGCCCGGAAAGCAAGCCATCCTCAAGACGCTCTGGCTGGATACGTTGGCCAGTGGGGACACCACCAGCCACGAGTTCACTATTGCTGATTCCCGGACTGTCGGAAGAGATCCCGGAGCTGCTCCGTATCCTCCTGGACGCGGCAGGTATTATCTCAGAGCCTGGGGTCGCTGGGACGGGACAACCCACGAAAGCCCGCAGTACTCCTGGACATGGTGACGCTTAACCTGGTGTTTTGGGGCATCCTGGCCGCCCTGGCCGTGGGCAGCGGGCTGGCCGTGATCCTGATCCGGAACCCTATCTACTGCGCCCTGTCCCTGGTCGTGAACTTCTTCCTCCTGGCCGTGATGTACCTCCTCCTGCGGGCCGAGTTCCTGGCCGCGATCCAGGTCATCGTCTACGCCGGGACCATCATGGTCCTTTTCATCTTCGTCATCATGCTCCTGAACCTGGGCGGGGAGGAGACTAGGGACAAACTGCGCGTCCTACGTCCCCTGGCCTTCCTGCTGGGCCTGGTCCTTTTGGTGGAGGTCGTGGCGGCCCTGCGCTACCGGGCCTACGCCGTGGAAAACCCGGCTTTGTCTTTCCCCCTGGTCAGCGCTCCCCCGGCCGTGACCGGCGGGGTGCGAGAGTTCGGCAGGCTCCTGTTCACGGATTACCTGCTGCCCTTCGAGATCACCTCCGTGCTTCTCTTGATCGCCATCGTGGGCGCGGTCGTCCTGGGCCGGAAGGAGTCCTCTTAACATGGTGCCCGAGGGCTATTACCTCATCCTTTCCGCGGCCCTTTTCGCCATCGGCGTGGCCGGGGTCCTGATCCGCCGGAACCCGATCGTGATCTTCATGTCCATCGAGCTGATGCTGAACGCCGTGAACCTCTCCTTCATCGCCTTCGCGAGCCAACTTAACTCCCTAGACGGCCAGGTCTTCGTGTTCTTCGTGATGGCCGTAGCCGCAGCCGAGGTCGCGGTGGGACTGGCCATCATCGTGTCCATCTTCCGGGCCCGGACCTCGGTGGACGTGGACGAGATGAACCTGATGAAATGGTGATGCTCGACACCCTCTGGCTCATTCCTGCGCTTCCCTTCATCGGGTTCCTATTCAACGGCCTCCTGGGCAAGAAGGTGCCCAAGGCGGTCGTTTCCTGGGTGGCCTGCGGGATGGTGGGGCTGGCCTTTGCGGGTGCGCTTCTCGCCTTCAGGAACCTGCTCAATCTCCCGGCCGAGGAGCGTTTTTTCACCCAAAGCCTATTCACCTGGATCCCCTCCGGGGACCTGCTGGTGAAAATCGGGCTGCAGCTCGACCCCTTGTCGGCCGTAATGATTCTGGTCGTCACGGGGGTCGGGTTTCTGATCCACGTCTATTCCATCGGGTACATGCATTCCGAGGAGGGCTACGGCCGCTACTTCGCTTACTTGAACCTGTTCACCTTCGCCATGCTTACCCTGGTCCTGGCCGACAATTTCCTCCTGATGTTCGTGGGCTGGGAAGGAGTGGGGCTGTGCTCATATCTCCTGATCGGCTACTGGTACGAGAAGCCTACGGCCGCGAACGCCGGACGGAAGGCCTTCGTGGTGAACCGCATCGGGGACTTCGGGTTCCTTCTGGCCATGATGTTGATCTTCTCCCTGTTCGGAACCCTTCGGTTCGACTCTATTTTCCATCAGGCTCCTTTGGCTCTGACCTTCGGTGGAGGAATGGCCACGACCATCACCTTGCTTCTTTTCCTAGGAGCTACCGGGAAATCGGCTCAAATTCCTCTGTATATCTGGCTTCCGGATGCCATGGAAGGCCCCACACCGGTTTCGGCCCTGATCCATGCCGCAACCATGGTGACCGCCGGGGTCTACATGGTAGCTCGCTGTCACGTGCTCTTCCTCCTCGCTCCGATCTCTCTGGCCATTGTGGCCGTCATCGGAGCCCTGACCGCTCTGTTCGCGGCCTCCATCGGTCTGGTTCAGAACGACATCAAACGGGTACTGGCCTATTCCACGATCAGCCAACTGGGCTACATGTTCCTGGGCTGCGGGGTGGGTGCCTTCGCGGCCGGGATCTTTCATCTCATGACGCACGCCTTCTTCAAGGCGCTCTTGTTCCTGGGATCTGGCTCTGTGATCCACGCCCTGTCCGGGGAGCAGGACATCCGCAAGATGGGCGGTATCGCCAAGAGGATTCCGGTGACCCACGCCACGTTCTTCATCGGTGCCCTGGCCATCGCCGGGTTCCCGGGGCTAGCCGGGTTCTTCAGCAAGGACGAGATCCTGTGGAAGGCCTTCTCCAGCCCGCAGGGGAGCGGCCTCTTGTGGTTCTTCGGAGTCCTGGCGGCCCTGTTTACAGCCTTCTACATGTTCCGGCTCCTGTTCCTCACGTTTCACGGTAAGTCCCGGGTGGAGCAGGACAAGGAACACCACTTGCACGAATCTCCTTCCACCATGCTCTTCGCCCTGGTCATCCTGGCTCTCCTCTCTGTCGTGGGGGGGTACATCGGAGTGCCCAAGATACTTGGCGGAGGTAACGTTTTCGAATCCTTCTTGGAGCCCGTTTTCACGCGCTACCCGGTCCTGGGATCCTTGGCTGAGGGGGTGCATCCCCTCAGCCTGGAGTGGACCCTGCTTCTCGTTTCGGTCGCCGTGGCCTTGATGGGGATCCTCCTGGCCTGGCTCCTCTACCTCAAGCGGGACCGGATCCCTGCCGCTCTGGTCAAGCGGTTCCCCTCGCTCTACGACTTGATCCTAAATAAATATTTCGTGGACGAGGTCTACGGAGCCCTAATCGTCATCCCGGGGAGGAAGCTCTCGGAGCTTACCTATGACCGCTTTGACCTGGGCATCGTGGACGGCCTGGTGAACTTCGTGGGCGAATTCGTGGTGCGGGCGGGGGAGGGCTTGAAGCGGGTACAGATGGGTTACGTCCGACAGTACGCCTTTGCCATCCTGCTCTCGGCCCTCTGCGTGTTGGGATACTTTCTTTTAAGATAGATGAACTTCTCATCCTATCCTATCCTCTCCGGGATCACTTTTCTGCCTCTTGTCGGGGCTTTCCTTATCCTGTTATGGACCAGGGAACGTCAGGGCCTCATCCGCTGGACCGCCTTCGTCACAAGCCTTATCAATTTCCTGATCTCCATTCCCCTGTTCACCCAGTTCAAGCTGGGCACGGCCGAGATGCAGTTCGAGGAGAAGGTTCCCTGGATTCAATCCTGGGGCGTCTCCTATCACCTCGGGGTGGATGGGATCAGCCTGCTCTTGGTTCTCCTGACGACTTTCCTCTCGGCCATCGCCATCCTTTCGTCGTTCTCGGCCATTAAGGAGAGGGTCAAGGAATACTATATTTTCATGCTGTTTCTGGAAACCGGGATGATCGGGGTGTTTACCTCCCTGGACCTGTTCCTGTTCTACATCTTCTGGGAGGCGATGCTCATCCCGATGTATTTCCTGATCGGGGTGTGGGGGGGACCCCGCAAGATCTACGCCGCGGTGAAGTTCTTCCTGTACACGATGTTCGGAAGCGTTCTCATGCTGGTGGCCATCCTGGTTTTGTTCTTCTCCCATTACCAGGCCACCGGCGAATACACCTTCGATCTCCTGAAGCTGTTTTCCTTATCCATCGCCCCGGCATGGCAGCTCTGGCTCTTCTTGGCCTTCGGCGTGGCCTTCGCCATCAAGGTCCCCATGTTCCCCTTCCACACTTGGCTTCCGGACGCCCACGTGGAAGCCCCCACGGCCGGGAGCGTGATCCTGGCCGGGGTGCTCCTGAAGATGGGGACCTACGGATTCGTGCGCTTCTGCCTGCCCCTCTTCCCCCAGGCTAGCCAGGGCTTCGTACCGCTCATCTCCATTTTGGCTCTCATCGGAATCATCTACGGCGCTCTGATGTCCCTGGTCCAGAAGGACATCAAGAAGCTGGTGGCCTACTCCAGCGTGAGCCACCTGGGCTTTGTGATGCTGGGCCTGTTCGCGTTCACGATTCAGGGTCTGGAGGGCGGGCTCCTGCAGATGATCAACCACGGCATTTCCACCGGAGCGCTATTCTTGATCGTAGGCATGATCTACGAGCGGAGGCATACCCGTTTGATCGCTGACTTCGGGGGGCTCTCCAAGGTGCTCCCGGTGCTTGCCACCTTCTTTATGATCACGACCCTTTCATCCATCGGACTTCCCGGAACTAATGGCTTCGTAGGTGAGTTTTTGATCTTGCTTGGGACCCTCCGCTCGGCGCATCCCCATGCCATCGCCTATGCTGCGTTCGCAGCCACCGGCGTCATCTTGGGCGCAGTCTACATGCTTTGGATGTTTCAGCGAGTGATGTTCGGCCCTCTTGATAAATCCGAGAATAAGGTCCTCAAGGACTTGAACTTCAGAGAGGTTATCATCCTCCTGGCCATGACAGCGATGATCTTCTGGATCGGAATATATCCCAAACCCTTCCTGTCGCGGTTGGAAGCCTCCTGTTATAACATCCTGAAGCAGGTCCAGCGTCCAGCGCAAGAGACGATTATCAACGTGGGGGAGGACCCTCCCTCCCAGGGTGAGTCGAGATGATTCTCCCGGTGGTCAGCATGAGGCTCATCGCCCCGGCAGGAATTGCATTTGCGACCGGCCTCCTCATCCTGCTTGTGGACTTGGTCCTGCCTAAGGGCCGTAAGGGTCTTCTTGCGGTTCTAGCCCTGGTGGGCCTGATCATCTCTGGCAGCGCCTCGACAGGACTTTGGGGTCGTTACGAAACGGCCTTCCGGGACATGGTCGTCGCGGATAACCTCTCCTCGGGCTTTGGCATAATCATTTGCCTGACGGCCTTTTTGGTCGTCCTGCTTTCTCGGCATTACATCCAGCGGGAGGGGATCGATTTCGGAGAGTACTACGCCCTGCTGATGTTCTCCACCTGCGGGTTAACGCTGTTCGTTTCCGGCAAGGATTTGATCATACTGTTCCTCGGCCTGGAGGTTTTTTCCATTTCGCTATATATTCTCTGCGGATTCAACCGACATCAGCTTCGCTCGGCCGAGGCCGCTCTGAAATACTTCCTGCTTGGCTCGTTCGCTTCGGCCTTCCTTTTATACGGGATCGCTCTGATCTACGGCACGACCGGAAGCACGAATCTGGACAAAATAGCTCAGGTGGTCATCCTGAACCGCTGGGGCAACCTGACCGTGCTCATGGTCGGGATAGGGTTCGTGCTCGTAGGTCTGGGCTTCAAAGCCGCGGCGGTTCCCTTCCATTTCTGGACCCCGGACGTCTACGAGGGCGCTCCCACCCCGGTGACCGCGTTCATGGCCGGCGGGGTCAAGACCGCGGCTTTCGTGGCCCTGCTCAGGGTCTTCTCCGGAGCCTTCGGAAACCTTTATCCGGACTGGGTCAACATCCTCTCTTTCGTCGCCATCCTGACGATGGTGGTGGGTAACGTCATTGCTGTGGTCCAGATGAACTTGAAGCGACTTTTGGCCTATTCTTCCATCGCCCATGCCGGATACCTCCTGGTCGCGGTGGTGGCGAACAGCACCCTGGGCATTGCCAGCATTTCCTTTTACCTTCTGTCCTATGTGCTGATGACTGTCGGAGCTTTCGGCATTCTGATCCTTATCGGCCGGCCCGGGGAAGGGAACCTCAAGCTGGAAGATGTGTCCGGCCTGTCCCGCTCCCGGCCCTGGCTCGCCGCTGCGATGACCATCCTCCTCCTCTCCCTGGCCGGAATTCCGCCCACCGCCGGTTTTGTGGCTAAGTGGTACGTCTTCACCGCTGCTTTGAAGGAAGGTTTTTTATCTCTGACTCTGATTGGTGTTCTGACCAGTGTCATCGGCGTTTTCTACTACTTGCGGGTCATCGTGTACATGTACATGCGCGAGCCTGTAAAAAACGTAGCCGATGCTCCGGCCTGGTCTTCATGGACAGCGACCCTTGCCGTGACCATCGCGGTCGCCGGCGTGCTCCTCATCGGGCTCTTTCCGGGGAGCCTTTTGGATATCACCCAAGTGCTGGCAACGGGGGTGAGATGAAAAAAAGGACAACCTTTTTATGGGGACTTCTGTTTTTTACTCTTTCCTTTTGTTTCATGATGAGTTGTACCCATAAGCAGAAGGATTACAGTCAGTTGGAGGTCAAGGATATCTCCGATCAAGAGTTGGACAAGGCCACCTCATTTTATGAGAAATACGTTCTCACCCGCCCCAAGGATTTCAAGTCTCATAACAAATTGGGCATCCTCTACCGCCGGAGCGGCAACCTGGACCGCGCCCGTGTGCAATACGAGTATGTCCTTCTGATGGACTCCACTAACGCCGAGGCTCACAATAATTTAGGGACTTGGTACGGAATCGTGAATCAGGTGGATTCTGCCATCGGTGAATTTCGGCTGGCGGTGAAGTACAACCCGGGCTACTCCAAGGCCCACCGCAACCTCGCTGCGATGTACCAGCGTAGCGGCCAGGACAGCCTGGCCCTGACCGAGATGGAAATCTATCTCAGGATTGCCCCGGACGCCCCGGATACCGGTGAGGTGCGGAAGGCGATGGTTGCGCTGAAGGAGAAGTTGGGGAAAAAATAGGGGAGATGGATTGGGAAAAGAAGGTCGGCAGGAAGCAGTCAGTGAGCCCTGTGAGGAACGCAATCCCCCAGAGGGCTCTTTTAACGGTGTAGGCTGGGTGTAGCCACGGTGGAATCAGGGTGGAGATATGGTAGAGGGCGGTCGTACAGTCCTACTGAAATTTTCGAACAGGCCTCTTGTTCTGAGCCCGCAGACCCCGCTCCGCTGTCCCCCGCCTCCCTTCCCAACTTCTTGCTTGACTTTTCCTTTGTTCTGTGTTAAGATAACCGCATCCAGAAACCATTTAACGGAGGTTGGGATGAAAAGAATATGGTTGGTTGGATTGTGTCTTTTGTTCCTTGGAGTGACCTGGGCCTGGGCAGAGGTCGAGGTTCCTAGGACCGTGGTCGAGGTTCCGGTTTCCGGTTCGGAGCAGGTGATGACCTTGGACCGGATGGGTCTTTCCCTGGACTGGGTCAAGAACGGAGTCGCCCGGGGCTTGATCATTAAGTCCGGCGTGGAAACCCTTCGAGCAGCCGGGTTTGAACCCAAGGTCATCTATTGGGACTTCCGGGAGGAGAACCCCGAGGCTTGGCTCGTTCCAGGATATTATCATTCCTACGCCGCGATGCTCGCGGCCCTGGACTCCATTCAGGACGCCCATCCCACGATCGCCCACTTGGACACCCTGGGGTTCAGCATCCTGAACCGTGCGGTCTTGGGCCTTCATATCACGCTGAATCCCACCTCGGGCAAGCGCGGAAAGCCGAAGTACAACGTCAACGGCGACCACCATGGAAATGAGCTGATCGGAGGGGAAGCCGCCCTGTCTTTCGCCAAGTATCTTGCGAATGGTTACGGGACATCTTCTTTGGTGACCCGGTTGGTAGACGAATCGGATTTCTGGATCGTCCCGATCGTGAACCCTGACGGCAGGGAAGCTAACCAGCGGGGCAATAACCGCGGTGTGGACATTAACCGAAACTACGGGTACGAGTGGAACGCTACCGGAGGAGCCAACCCCTTCTCCGAGCCTGAGATCCAGGCAATGCGCAACCTGTTCATGAAGGGCCCCTACGTCGCCTCTATGGACTTCCACAGCGGGACGATGTACACCCTCTATGTATGGGGCTTCACGACCATGGCCGCAATGGACAGCGCAGCGATGCGCCGAGTCGGACAGATTTACGACACTTACTTCCCGGTGGGCTACGGCCAGATCTCCCGGGACCTCTACCAGGTCTGGGGCGGGTCCACGGACTACTACTACGGCTGCGGGGGCGACATCATCTCTTTTGCTGCGGAACTGTCCAACTCCTATGCGCCTCCGGCCTCGGCCATCGACACCATCTGCGCGCGGCAAGACACGGCTTTGTCTCACATGGTGCGCGAGACCCGCAAGGGCCTCTGGGGCATGGTCCGGGATTCCGTTACCCATCGGGCACTTCCTGCCCGGTTGGTGGTCACCAACCGAGGTTGGTGCTGCTACACCGATCCCGAGTACGGCGATTACCACAAATATCTCTATCCCTCAGCCGGCACCTACCAGGTCACCGCGTACGCTAACGGGTACGATTACAAAACCCTTCAGGTGACGGTGGGAGCTGACACCTTCGCTCAGTTGGACTTCGACCTTAAGCCCAATGGGGCCCTGAACTGGTCCGGCTTCACCTGCCCGATTATTCGCAGCACTCGCACTCCCTCGGTGCCCGCGGACCTTCCCTGGACCCAGAAGTGCTTGGGCATCCATGACGGTCAGGGTCTGGCATTGAGCCACAGTTCCGTCACACCTTACATTGCCTTGGACATGGGCCCGACCACACCGGTCATTAACCGCACCGGCAACGATTTTACGGTCTATCTGACCGCAGCCGCAAGCTACACGGTTCAGGCCACAAACAATATGGACGGGACCTGGGCGAACTGTGGGAGCGGAAGCGGGATGCAACAGTCTTTCGACCTCACTACGGCGGGCTTGGATTCCGCACGCTTCGTACGGATCACAGGCACGGTCTCCCTGGACGCCATCGAGGCCTTGCCCAGGCCGAGCGGGGTGGAGGAGAGCCCCAGAGTCGAAAGACAGGTTTCAGTCGCACCAAGCCTGGTGCTCCTTGGCCCCAATCCGGCGAAGGAAGGCTTGGTTATCAAAGCCACCCTCCCGGCCGGCTGGTCCAGGTTAGGGATATATGATATCGCCGGCCGGCTGGTGAAGATGCTCAATCAGGCAACCCTTCCAGCAGGGTCGTCTCAGATTTTCACTTGGAACGGCGTGGATGATTCCGGGCGCAAAGTTACCTCGGGGACCTATTTCGCCCGCTTGGAGACCCCTCAAGGTAATTGTCTGGCCCGCGTTGTTCTTCTGCGCTAACCAAGACCAAATCAATAGTAACGGGGGCGCCTAAGCGCCCCCGTTTTTTTTATTCTCTCTGGTGCCGGCGGAGGGAATCGAACCCCCATGATGTTGCCACCGGAGGATTTTGAGTCCTCTGCGTCTACCAGTTTCACCACGCCGGCATGATGTAAATAGGATAACAGAGAAACCGTCACGTTGTCAAGCTGCCTCCAACAGGAACCTCTGACGTGAACTCCTGGTTGTTTATTAATGAAAATAGGCTGAAACCCTTGACTTTTAAAGCTTTTTTTGTTATAATATAATGTTTAAACAGAAAGAGTTGTCCTGTAAGTTAAATCAATTGAATAACTTAGGCGTTTTGGGGCTGTAGCGCAGTTGGGAGCGCGCATGACTGGCAGTCATGAGGTCACGGGTTCGATCCCCGTCAGCTCCACCAGAAATAATTCTTCATTCCAATTATATTTGGCGGGAACCAGCCGTTTCTTCGGCGCGACATGAAAGGAGAAAAGATCTATGTCTCTGATCAAGCAGGTTAAAGTGAAAGTCATTAAGAAGTACCAAGTTCACACCGGTGACACGGGTTCCCCGGAGGTGCAGATAGCCTTGCTCACGACCCGCATCAACCAACTCACCGAGCATCTCCAGGCACACCGCAAAGACCATTCCTCCCGGCGGGGTTTACTTAAGATGGTCGGCGAGCGCCGCAAGCTTCTGGACTACCTCGCCTCCCGGCGGACCGAACGTTACAAAACCATTTTACAGAAACTAGAGTTGAGGAAGTAATGATTGAAACCCTGACCATTGAACTTGGGGCCCTGCCCCTGATGATCGAAACCGGGAAGATGGCCAAGCAGGCTGACGGATCGGTCATCGTGCGCTACGGGGATACTATGGTCCTGGTCACGGCTGTGGCAACGGACGAACCGCCTCCGGACCGTGACTTCTTCCCCCTGACTGTGGAATACCGCGAACAGCTCTATGCCGCCGGAAAAATCCCGGGCGGTTTCTTCAAGCGGGAGGGCCGCCCCCGGGAGAAGGAGGTCGTCTCCGCCCGGCTCATCGACCGCCCCGTTCGCCCGCTGTTTCCAAAGTCCTTCAAATGCGAAGTCCAGATCTATGCCATGGTCCTCTCCGCGGACGGGGTGAACGACCCCGATGTCCTTGCTTTGGTCGGTGCATCCACGGCCCTCTCCCTCTCGGACATCCCCTTCCTCGGCCCGGTGGGAGGGGTTCGGGTGGGCAAGGTGGACGGTCAGCTCGTTGTGAACCCAACCTTTGCCCAGGTCGAGGCCGGGACCCTGGAACTGATCGTTGCCGGGACCAGGGACCACGTAACCATGGTGGAGGCTGGGGCCAAAGAGGTTTCCGAGGAGGAAATTGTAGAGGCCATCGCCTTCGGACACGAACATATCAAAAGGCTTTGCGAGGCCCAGTTGGAGCTGGTCAGGCGGACCGGCAAGCCTAAGCGGGAGGTCGTGGAGTCCCCCAAGAACGAAGAGCTTCTGGCTGCTGTGTCCGAGTTGACCTTGGAGTCCACACGCCAGGCCAACCGCCTTCCTCACAAGGAGGAGCGTCAGGCTGCGATGAAGAACATCGTGGCCAAAACTCAGGAGGCGTTAAGGGAGAAGTTTCCGGAGCAGGAAAAGTTGATTAAAAATACGGTTGATGAGATCCAACGCAACAACTTGCGAAGTCGTATATTGTGCGATGGCATTCGTGCTGATAGTCGGGGCTTGAAAGACATTCGACCCATCACCTGCGAGATTGCCGTATTGCCACGGACCCATGGCTCTGCTCTATTCACCCGGGGGGAGACCCAGAGCCTTTCTGCCACCACCTTGGGCACGAGGTCTGACGAGCAGAAAATCGAAGGCCTGGAAGGGGAGTCAACTAAAAGTTACATGTTGCATTACAATTTCCCCCCCTTCTCGGTCGGGGAGGTAAAGCCGGTCCGCGGACCGGGCCGTCGGGAAATCGGCCATGGCGCCCTTGCTGAGCGTGCGATCTCCCCGGTCATCCCCGTGGACTCCATCTTTCCCTACACCGTTCGCGTAGTCTCCGATATCCTGGAGTCCAATGGCTCCTCGTCCATGGCCACGGTCTGCGGTGCGACCCTGTCCCTGATGGATGCCGGGGTTCCAATCAAAACCCCTGTGGCCGGCATTGCCATGGGCCTCGTCATCGAAGGGGGAAAACATGCGATTTTATCCGACATTCTCGGGGTGGAAGACCATCTCGGCGACATGGACTTTAAAGTGGCCGGTTCCCGCCAGGGAATCACGGCCTTGCAGCTGGACATCAAGGTCTCCGGCCTCACCGTGGACCTTCTGCGCGAAGCCCTGAATCAAGCTCGCGAAGGCCGGATATTCATCCTGGATGTCATGGAGAAGACGATCTCCCAGCCCCGCAGCGAGCTCTCCCCGTACGCACCGCGCATCATCCAGATCACGATTCCCAAGGACAAGATCGGCGCGGTGATTGGCCCTGGAGGCAAGATGATCCGTAAGATTACCGAGGAGACCGGCGCCAAGATCGACATCGAGGACGACGGTACCGTGGTCATCGCCTCGGTTGGGGGCGAGGGCGGTGAGAAGGCCCGCGATTTCATCCTCCATTTAGTCGAAGAGCCCGAGGTCGGGAAGGTCTACAAAGGGATCGTGAAGCGTCTGATGAACTTCGGGTGTTTCGTGGAGTTCCTGCCCGGCCAGGAGGGCCTGGTCCACGTCTCGCAATTGGATGTGAAGCATGTTGGTAAGGTTGAGGACGTGGTCAAGGAAGGCGACGAGATTATGGTCAAGCTGGTCGAGATCGACGACATGGGCCGCAACAACCTCTCCCGCAAAGCCGTCCTGGACGGCTCGGACGGCAAGGTTACAGCCCGTCCGCCCCGACGCGAGGGGGGCGGCAGGGGAGAGGGTCGTCGCGAGGGTGGCAATCGCGATCGCCGTCCTGAAAGCCACGGGCCCAGGCGCTGACGACACCTCTTAACATCTCAAACTGCCCAATTAAGGCGCGCATTTCAATGCGTGCCTTTTCTTTTGCAATCCCCCTTGTGTTAATTCTCTTCTTTTCATTCGTTAGCGTTGAAAGTATTTTCCCTCTCCGAATCCTGAGTAGTTGTACAACACTAATAATACGAACAACTTCCAAGTCAGCCCCTGTAGACCGAGGGAATACCGCGAGAACACCGAAGGAACACCGAGAGAATACCGTAGAAAGACCGAGAAAACACCTTCGGAATACTGTGGAAAAAGGGCGGGAATAGGGCCAGAGAGCCGAGGGAAGCCTTCCTGTTCCAAGGGGTTACATATCCAAAAGGAGGCTTCGGACTAAAATATCACTTGATAAATCTTTATGTTTCAGGTATAATGCAAATGAAAGGAGGAGGTTGATGGCAGGCTATACCGTGGCTGTGGTGGGTGCTTCCGGCCTGGTCGGGAGCTTGATGGTTCGGGTCTTGGAGGAGCGCTGCTTTCCGGTGAAGCGGCTCGTTCCCCTGTCGACGATCCGCTCTGCCGGAAGGATGATTCGCTTCCAGGACCTAGAGATAGAGGTTCAGGAGATCAAAAAAGAGGCCTTTGAAGGAGTAGACCTCGCCCTGTTCGCCGGGACCGAGGGCGAGAAGGGTGCTGCAGTGACGTATGCCAAGGAAGCCATCAAGAAAGGCTGTTTGGTAATAGATAACGGCAACGATTTCCGGATGGACCCTGAGGTCCCCCTCGTTGTTCCCGAGGTGAATCCCGAGGACATCCAGAAGCATAAAGGTCTTATTGCAAACCCCAACTGCTCCACCATCCAGATGGTCGTGGCCCTGAAGCCACTGTACGACTTTTCCCGCATCCGGCGCGTCATCGTGTCCACCTACCAGTCCGTGTCCGGTGCCGGGGGAGCCGCGTTGCGCGAGCTCCAAATGCAGGGCGAGTCGCATTACGCAGGAAGACCCATCCCACCGCCCACAGCCTTCGACGAACCCATCCTCCTGAATGTAATCCCTGTAATCGGCTCCTTCCGCGAGGACGGGTTCACCACGGAGGAGTGGAAGATGGTCTCCGAGACCCGGAAGATCCTGCACGACCAGGACATCGCGGTCAGCGCCACCACGGTCCGCGTCCCGGTGGTCGTCGGCCACAGCGAGGCCGTGTATATCGAGACGGAACGCAAAATCGCCGCCCGGGAGGCCCGGGCCGCATTGGAGCGGGCTCCGGGAGTCCTTGTCGTGGACGGAAAGGAAGACGTCAAGATGACCTATCCCATGCCCAAGGATTGTGCCGGCAGAGACGAGGTCTTCGTCGGCCGCATCCGCGAGGACCCTTTCGTTGCCAACGGCTTGCACCTCTGGGTCGTGTCTGACAATCTCAGAAAGGGCGCAGCCACCAATGCCATCCAGATTGCGGAACGTGCTTTCCGGGTCGTCCCGAGGAAAGGATAAGGAGAGGAGAAGATGACCATTGGAACCAAAATGATCGCCGTGTTCGCGAGCCCTAAGAAGGCATTTGAAGCTATCGCCGAGAAGCCCGACTGGCTGGCGCCGATGATCGCCATGGTCGTTATTGGGATCTTGTTCGCGCTCACCGTGGTGCCCAAGGTCGTCATGCCAGCCCAGATCGAACAGGTCACCGAACAGATGCGGGATCGCGGAGCGACCGATGAGCAAATCGAGCAGACTGTGAAGATCATGATAGGACCTATATCGACCATTTTCGGCATCGTCGGCGCACTCCTCGGAACGCCTGTCACCATTTTGGTCATTTCCGGAATTCTATTTGGGGTCTGCTCCCTCTTCGGTGGAAAAGCTAAATTTCTTCAGGTCTTCTCGGCCTACACCTATGCTGGGCTGATCGCTTCCCTAGGGGGCATCGTGAAAGGAATCCTGATGTGGACCCAGCAATCCATCCATGTCGGAACGAGCCTGGCCCTGCTCCTCTCAGAGGATCTGTCTAAAACCTTCCTCTACCGCCTCCTGGGTCACTTCGATCTCTTCACCCTCTGGCAATTGGGGGCGTTGATCATAGGCCTTGCGGTCATCTATCGTTGGAAGGCCACCAAGGCTGCTGAGATCGTCCTGTCGCTCTGGGCCCTCTGGGTTCTCCTTGCGAGCTCCCTGGGCGGGTTGATGCACTTCGGCGCTGCCTAAAGGTTAAAATGCCCGCTGGGGTCAACCTTCCCCAAGAGGGGATGCTTTATCAACGTGAGCAGTATGCCAAGAGCTGGCTTACGCGGCTGTACTGGGATTACAAGGATGAAAAGGAGATTAAACCCTTAGCCGATTCTCGTCGCATCGTGGAGTTCGGTTGTGGGGAAGGGATCACCCTGGAGCGCATGGTCAAGCACTTCCGGGGAAGTTTCATTCTGGGTCTTGAACTTGAGCCGGAGAACATCGCTATTCTCAAAAAACACGCCCTGCCGGTGGTGCAGGGAGATGCCCTTTCACCCTGCTTTAAACCCGGATCTCTGGACGCCGTCCTTTTATCCGAGGTGCTCGAGCACGTTCCGGATTCCCAAGGCCTCATCCGATCCATTCGGCAAGCCCTGAAAGCTGGAGGGGTCTTGGCTCTGGTCATTCCCAATGATGATTTTTTCTACCTGGCCCGAATGATAACCCTAAAATTCAAGGAGGCCCGTTACGACAGCGGTCATGTCCGTAAGTGGAATCCAAGGGAGATAGGGGAACTCCTGGAGGGGGAGGGTTTTAAGGTCATCAGGGGACGGAATCTACCTTTCAGGCTATGGCCCTGTAGCCTGCATCATCTCTGTGTTGCCATCAAGTTTCCATGAGTCGAGTACTTGTCATCCTCCCGGCCTTTAACGAAGAGGCATCGGTTGCCAACGTTCTCCGGGGAATAAGAGCCGTTCTGCCTGAAGCCGATAGGGTCGTTGTCAATGACTGTTCTCTAGACCGGACTTCCGATGTGGCGAGGAGAGCCGGGGCCATGGTTCTGGACCTGCCCGTAAACTTGGGTATCGGAGGAGCGATGCAGACGGGCTACCGTTTCGCAGCCGAGAAAGGCTACGACTACGCTCTCCAGGTTGATGCCGACGGACAGCATGATCCCAAGGATATTCCGCTTCTTTTGAATCCGGTTCTTGAAAGCAAAGCGGATATCGTCATCGGGTCTCGCTACCTTTCTGAGACCGGTTATCGATCCCCCGTTATGCGCCGTATCGGAAGCTGGGTATTTTCTTTGGCAGTTTCAACCATCGTCGGGAAACGAATCACGGATACCACATCGGGTTTCCGGGCCTCCAACCAAAGGGTTATACGTTTCTATGCCGAGCGATATCCCCAAGACTATCCCGAGGTGGAGGCCGTGGTTATGCTTCACCGTGCCGGGTTAAAACTTATGGAAGTCCCGGTGCAAATGCAACCACGCGTCGGGGGAGACTCCTCCATCTCTTCGCTCAAAGCGGTCTATTACATGATCAAGGTCCCATTAGCGATTTTCATCGGCCTTTTCCGGTCCGGAAAGGTCGAACATCCGTCTGAAGACCCATCCATGGGAGAACGACCATGAACAATTTGATCAGAATACTCTCCGGGGGGCTTAATTACAAGGTTCAACTCGTGGCCATTCTTGGAAGCCTCCTTCTACTCGGAATCATCCTCGGCCTCGTGCGTAACCGCAGGCTTCGGGAGGAACATTCCCTGCTCTGGATCCTCACCGGAATTATCCTCCTTCTTCTTTCCCTGGTTCGTCCGTTGCTGGACATTTTCTCGAACTTGATGGGCATCTACTACCCCCCGACGGCCCTCTTTCTAATCGGTTTCGGATTTACCCTGCTCATTCTGATGAACTTCTCCGTCTTGGTCTCGGATCTCACAGATAGGAACAAATGTTTGGCTCAGGAGATCGCCCTTCTAAAACAAGAAGTGGAAGAATTAAAAAAGAAATCGAACTGACGTGAGCAAGAAGCCTTTGTTCCTGTCCTACGAAAACGAGATCCGGCTTTTCGCCCTTCTCCTGATCCTGCTCATGCTCCTCGTGAACTGGGGAACTTCCAGCCTTTTCCAAAGGTCGAGTAGCCGGCTGAGGGATCAGGAAGGAGCTCTGCTGCTGATCGTAGGAGAACTGGCAAGCACCCGCATCCTTGTGGATGCAAGGAGCCTTCTCGACCCCGACTCCAGAAACAGGGTGAACCAGCTATGTAACGACATGGCCCTTCGTTATCACCTCCGACGTCTTATAGTTGTGGGTCGGAACAACCAGATTCTCTCCTCGTCCCAGCTAGAGGAGATAGGGAAGAAGCCGGACTGGCTCGGCCTCTCCACTGACGATGTCGAACGGGCCTGGAGCGGAATGGGAACCTTATCCCGGATGTACCGCAGACTTGGAGAAGGAGACTATCAGAGCTACCTGGTCCCTCTCCAGACCTCAGGACTCGAGGCAACCTTGGCCCTGATTATAGCGGAAAAGGACCAGAGTTATTTACAGAGACTGAATAGGGACGCCCGGATCGAGTTCTTGGTCAGGACCATCAGCTATGGGTTAGCCATCCTGTTCGTGTCCTTCTTCATCGGGGCTATCCTCAGGCCATATCGCCGTATGCGGAAGGCAGCCGTAGATGTAGTCCCATCCCCGAATGAGGACTCCAAGGACGTGGAGTTCGTGGTTAAAGCCTTCGAGGATACGATCCGCCAACTCCAAGAGAAAGAGAGGGTTTTAGCCAAGCTTCACGCCGAGGCCGAACGCCGGGCAGGGGACTTGGCCAGGTATAACGAGTACATCTTGGGAAGCATCGCATCGGGTGTGGTGAACTGCGATGAAAGGGGAGTGGTTACCTATATGAACCGGGCAGCCAAAGAAGTCCTGGCCCCGCCCCAGAACCCAGAGGCGGGAGTAGGCAAGCACTTGGAAAGCCTTTTGGACCAGTCAAACGAGGAACTCCTGAAGGCCTTCCTCACCGCCCTCAGGGAACAGGAAAGGGATTACTCCGCAGAGGTGGAATGGGTCAAGGACGGGAGGCGGCACTGGATGGGAATTTCCTCCTCTCCTTTGCGGGACGCCGAGGGAAAGTCCATCGGAACCACCTTCCTGCTGAATGACCTGACCGAGATCAAGCGACTGCAGGAGGAGATGCTTGTCAAAGGTCGGTTGGCCACCCTGGGCGAAGTCTCGGCAGGGATCGCTCACGAGTTCCGCAATTCCCTGGGAGCGATCACTGGCTTCGCGACCCTGCTGCGCAAGAAAACGACGCAAAACGACCCTCGAAGAGAAGTGGTGGAGGGGATCGTGGCCGAGGCTAACCAGTTGGAGGCCGCCGTATCCCAGTTCCTGAAGTTCGCCTCGCCGGAGCCCCTGCACCTCTCCCCGGTCCGCCTGAACGATCTGATCTCGGAATGCTGCCAAGCGTGCGAAGAGCGGTGCCGTCAGGCCGGAGTAACTCTCGATCTGTGCCTGTCTCCACAGATCGGGGAGGTTTCCCTGGACGCCGCAATGTTCAAACGCGCTCTCCTGAACCTCATCCTGAACGGGATCGAGGCCATGCCCGGGAAAGAGGCCGGGAGTCCGGGGGGGACCCTCACTGTGGAGACCCGTCGGGACCCTGATGGAGTCTCCCTCACGATCACCGACACCGGATGTGGCATCCCCAAAACCGCCCTAGACCGGGTTTTCACACCGTTCTTCACCACCAAGGAGAAAGGCGCGGGCATGGGCCTGGCCATCGTGCAGAAGATCGTGGTCAGCCACGGGGGCCAGATCGGCTTGGAGAGCGAAGAGGGCCAAGGCACCGCAGTTAAAATTCACCTGTCTTCATGATAGTAGCAAGACAGGTCTTTTCTCGGTACTTATGGGGGCCTAATGGGTCCCCTTTTCGATTCCTTCACCCGTTCTAACCCAAAACCCCTATATCTTGGAGCCGTTTTTTTTAAATGGTGAAGACCCACAAGATACAGGGCCCCTTTCCCAAAGGCCGTAAGAGGGTCTGACAAAGCTCGGTTAGGCAGGTTTTCTATTGAGATGAAGAAAAGGAGGGAGGTCCGCAAAACCTCCGGAATCCGAGGGGGTTTCCGAGGTGTTCACGCCGTATTCACGCCCATTTCACGCCCTCCTCCCCCTTTATCTTGTGGGACCGCTTCGGGAAGGTCATGTGGACCACAAGATGTTGGGGGTGGGGCTCCGGAGCAAGGTCGATATTGACAACCCCTTTACCTTACAAGCATTAAGGTTATTAAAACGTTAACCGGGTTCCATTGTGTTCTGTAATGCAACACTGAACTCCCAGGCGACGGGGTTTGATAGCCCGATGAACCTCGGCCTGCTCGGCGACCCGGCCACCTGCGCGGTGACGGGATAGCTTGACCTTAGAACAAAGGGGTGGGGTGCTCTAAGGGTGGCTCTTGCGTCGGCCAGGGGTTCTGTGCTAAAATTATCCGGAAACCGCCCCTGTAGCTCAGATGGATAGAGCAGCGGTTTCCTAAACCGTTTGTCGCGTGTTCGACTCACGCCAGGGGCACCAAAAAGCCAAAGTTAGAGGTGGGACCTAAAAAGTTAGAAATAAACAAAAAGGAGGGGGTGAAGGGGAGATGGCAAAAATGAAAAAGAAGGAGATCAGGGAGGATAAAATAGGAGAGGCCATGGAGAAGGCTTGGGAATATACCCGGACCCACGTAGAGATCGTGGGCGGGGGAGCCTTGGCCGTGGTCATTATCATCCTGGCCGGAGTCCTGTTTTTCCAGAACCAGACGAAGTCCGAGGCCGAAGCCCTGCTCCCATTCGACAATGCTCAGGGGCTTTTCCTACAGGCAACCAGCCCCCAGGACCTCCAGAAGGCCATCGTCCAGTTCGAGGACATCTCCAAGCGCTACGGGGGGACCTCCTCTGGTCGCAAGGCCCTGCTCTATCTGGGCCTCAGCTACCGCAGACTCGGGGCCTACGATAAGGCCATACCCTATTTTCGAAGCTTCCTGGGAAAGGGGGAGAAGAATGACCTTCTCCGCGCCGCAGGGGAAGAAGCCCTGGCGGCCAGCTATGAGGATAAAGGTGACTTTCGGGAAGCCGGGAAGCTTTACTCCGAGATGGCCAGACACTTCGCTCCGGAGCCCCTGACCGCCGCCCGCGCACTCCTTGCCTCCGGGCGCTGCTACGAGGTCCTGAAAGACTTCGCCTCGGCTAAAAAACAGTATCAGGAAATCTTGGACCGCTACCCGACCTCACCGCGGAACTACGACGCCAAGGTCGCCTTGGCCATGCTGCCCGCCTCAGAGTGACCCTTTCGGTCGCCTTCCTCTGGCACCTTCACCAGCCCCTTTACCGCGACCCGCTCTCCGGGCGTTGGATTCTTCCCTGGGTCCGGCTCCATGCGCTTAAAGATTACTATGACATGGCGGCCATCCTCGGGGAGGTCCCGGAAGTTGCCCTTAACTTTAATTTCTCCCCCTGCCTCTTGTCCCAGCTTTCGGCCTACGCCTCGGGCCAGGCCGATGAGGTCCTCCGCGATATCGTCTACAAGCCCACTCTTTTGCTCAGCGAAGAGGAAAGGGGCTTTCTCCTCAGCGAGGGTTTCCAGGCCAACCCCAGGACCCTGATCGAGCCCCATGCCCGGTACCGCGAGCTCTTCTTGAAGCGGGGGAGGAGACTGGAGGGAGAGGTTGGCGAGATGCTCGCCAGGTTCTCGGAGCAGGACCTTCGAGACCTGCAGGTCTGGTCCCAACTCGCCTGGTTTGATCCCTGGTACGCCTCGGGCGACCCTGACCTTTCTTCCCTGATCTCCAAGGAGAAGGGATATACCGAGGAGGACAAGCTCCTGCTTCAAAAAAAGGAGCAGGAACTCCTCGTTAGAATCCTCCCGACTTACCGTGAACTCTGGGAACAGGGGAGGTTAGAGCTCACTGTCAGCCCTTACTATCACCCCATACTGCCCCTCCTGGCTGACAGCGATGTCTCCAAAGAGTGTATGCCTCAGGCTAGGCTGCCCCAGCAGTTCGCCCATCCCGAAGATGCTCTCCACCATCTGGAAAGGGCAGCCAAGGCCGTGGAACAGATCTTCGGAAAGAGACCAACGGGACTCTGGCCTTCGGAAGGCGCGGTTAGCGCAGGCATCCTTCCCCTTGTCTCCCAGGCAGGGTTTGATTGGCTGGCCACGGATGAGGACATCCTGAGAAATTCCCTTCCGGAGGGAAGAAGCTTCAAACCTGATGACCTTTATTCCCCCTGGAATGTGGAAGTAGGGGAGGGTAGAATGACCCTCCTGTTTCGGAACAAAACTCTCTCTGACCTCATCGGGTTTGAATATTCGCGTTGGCCGACCGAGAAGGCGGTAGAAGACTTCATGGAACGCCTGAGGGAGATTCAAAGACAGGAAGCTGAAGGAAAACTGGAAAACCCGCTCGTCCTGATCGCCTTGGATGGCGAGAATGCCTGGGAATACTATCCCCGGGACGGAAGAGAGTTTCTACTCGCCTTGTATCGTGCATTAAGCAGAGAGAAAGACATCCGGACAGTAAGAATCAGCGAATATCTTAACGTTCAACCCCAGGCTTCGCGCAAACTTTTCAGGCTTTTTCCCGGTTCATGGATTAACAACGACTTCTCCACATGGATTGGAAGCGAGGCCCACAACCAGGCTTGGACCCTTCTCAGGGTGGCCCGTGAGGCCGTGGTCCGGGCCGGAGGTCCGGGGGAAGCCTGGGAACCCTTGTATGCGGCCGAGGGCAGCGACTGGTTCTGGTGGTACAGCGGAAGACATTCCAGCACACACCTCGCGGAGTTCGATCTCCTGTTCCGGCATCACTTGATCGAGGCCTACAAGAAGGCCGTGCTCCCTCCGCCCGCCGAACTCTACGAGCCCATCGTCCGTCCCCACGACGTCCGGCGAGGTCACGACCGGGAGCCAAGAGGGGCCATTCACCCAGTCCTGGACGGAAAGGTCAGCGACTACTACGAGTGGAAGGAAGCCGGACGCTACGACCTCCGTTGGGGGGGAGCGATGCCTTACCCGCGGGGGCTCCTGACCGAACTCCTCTACGGGAAGGATAAGGAAAACCTCTACCTGGGCCTGTTTTTCTCCCGGCTGAGCCCGAAGGAGGAGGAAAGGCTTATCGTAATTCTGGAAGTTATCGAGCCCGTCCCCATGCGACTTCCCCTGCTTCGCGAAATGAACGCCCAGCCTCCTTGCTCTGGGACTCTGGGAAAGATTCTGGAGGTCGCTGTGCCCTTCAAAGTCCTGGGCGTCTCTTCTGGCAAGACTCTTTCATTTTTCCTCGATATAAGCCTGGAGGGTGGGGAAGAGGAGCGTTATCCCGAGGAGCCGGTCCTGATCCTGCCCTTTGACGAGGCCCAAGGGGAAACTCAGTGGATTGCCTGAAGGGGGCAATGCCGCCAGGAGAGAAGTCACCTCCAAAATCCTTTGTCCTTGACATGAGGGGACAAATTATGGTAACCTATTTAACATAAGGCTTATGCCGATCGAACAACCTCACAGCCGACAGGACGTTTCCGAGGGGGCGTTTCTGGCCGCCATCGGCTATTTTAATGTGCTCTGCCTGATTCCCCTCCTTCTTCAGCCAAACAACAAGTACTCCAGGTACCACGCCAAGCAGGGGCTGGTTCTTTTCGCGGCGGAGGTCGTCTTAGGGGTGGGTGGTGTCATCCTCTTCTGGCTCACACACCTGATCTTCGGACTTATCCTGATTCATATTCCGGTCCTCGGGGAGTTCCTTAATTTCATCATCAACGTGCTCGTTTTCTGGGTTTTCTGGGGAATGCTGGTGGCAGGAAGTTTTGCTTTTTCGGTCATCGGGGCCTACAACGCCTGGGGCGGCAATCTCTGGCAGATGCCGCTCCTGTGGTACTATGCCAGACGACTAAAGTTTTAACCAAACCACAAGGAGGAAAATCTCGTGGCAGACGCAACGGTTGATCCAGATGTCCAAGACGGTAAGGCTTTAGCTTGGCTTTCTTACCTCGGAATCCTGTTCCTGATTCCGCTCCTGGCAAAGAAGGAAAACAAATTTTGTCAGTTCCATGCCAAGCAGGGGCTGGTGTTGTTGATCGCTGAGATCATCATCTCGATCGTGTTCGTGATTCCGATCTTGGGTTGGATCGTCGGCGCCTTGGGTTACATCTTTGTTTGGATCATGGCGATCATCGGCATCATCCAGTCTGCGACCGGAAAGTACTGGAAGATGCCCGTCTTAGGCGGTTTCGCTGAGAAGTTCAACTTCTAACGATTCTCGACTACAAGGAGGTTCACAGTGAAGAGACTCTGGATGCTCATCGGTTCTTTGTCCGTTCCTGCAGCCCTCTTGGCTCAGGGAACCACTACAGAGCCCTCTGCCAACCCACTTGCTGCCCTGTTGGGGGGTGGCCTCTGTATGGTTGTCTGGCTGGTTTCCTTCGTCATTGCCATCCTGCTTATGATCTGGGTGTATAAGGATGCCAAGGCTCGGGGACAGAACGCAGTCCTCTGGCTCATCCTGACCTTTTTCTTCGGAATTGTTGCCCTCATCGTCTGGCTGATCATCCGCCCAAAGGCGAAGGTTGGGGAGGCTCCAAAACCTCCGGAACCATCTAAACCAGCTTAAAGACAAAAAATAAAGACAGCTTTCAAGCTGTCTTTATTACTACACAATATACCGATAACGTATATTATGTCTATATATCTTCATATAATACAAGGCTCTGATTTCCAAGCCTTGTCTTATTTCTGCAGTTTCCCCCTTTCTACGTTTGAGCTCCTATAAGCTCCCTCCCACATTTTTCACAGTACCAGTTGTCGTGTCGATTTGGTGTGCCGCAGGTTGGACACTTAATGGATTGACCATCCTCCTCGGGCTCAGAGGTTTCCTGAATAGCTACAGCCTCTTTCTCCTTAGATGTCTTGGAAGGTGTTTCCTTTGTTGGCTTCTTTTCTGGAATGGCATGTTTCTCGAACTCGGGCGGTGGGGCTTCCGGATTCAAAAGCTGGGAAACCGTGGCGATCTTTTGCTCAAGGTCCTGGAGACGCGAGACAATGGCTTTTAATTCCGCCATCTTCGCCTCTTCAAGCGTTTCTTTAAGATCCCCTACAAATTCGCCAACAAGATGCCTGAGTTCTACTTCTTCCATTGCGTCGTCTATCTTGCTCTTTTCCTCCAGAACGCCCTTTCGTTCATCTTCCAGCCGGTCAAGTTGAGCTTTGAGGCCAGAACTTTTTTCAGTCAGGGATACTTCCGCTTGGTCCAGCTTGGTCTGGTAGTCCCTGCGGACTTTTTCAACGATCTCAGGTTTAGCCGCCCCCTTCTTCTCGTCAAGCTTCTGGAGCCTTACCTTGAGTTCGGCCCGTTCTTTGTGCAGACGCTGGATCTCGACGACATCAGCCTCTTGGGTCATGGCCACGGCTTCGGGGTCACGAATCACTTCAGCCATACCGGTTTCTCCTCCTTTATACTAAGCGCTGGATGGACTATTCGGGTAATCACCAGGGGCATGATTACCGCTTCGGGTGCCGCCCCGGACTTAAGGGTGACATCCGCTTGATACAGAGCTTCCAGGTTCTCCTCGGCACTCGGCCGGTTCCCCACCTCGTAAAAAAGGGATGAAAGAATGTTTTCCGGCCTTTCCCCCCATAACCGCTGCTCCTCCAAGGCTTGCAGGGCTTCTTTGAAACGGCCGTTCCCTACGGCTTTGGCGATCTTCTGAGCGGGCTCCCAGACCGAAGGCCCGAGGACCTCTTCGATTTCCCGACAAGATACCTGCCCGCCCTCGGGACGGAGAAGGTAGAGCTTCTCTATTTCAGAAGACAGCCTGCCAAGTTGGCCTGCTAGGGCCATGGTGAGTCCCGAGAGAGCATTATCCTCGATCTCCACACCGAAGGACTTCGCCCGGTTCCTTGCCCAGTCCAAAAGGCCTCTTCCTTCCAGTGAAGAATATTTCACCACAGCAGCACGCAGGGCGAGGATCTTGATAATGTCTTCCTGGGAATCAAACCCGGACGAAAACACTAGAATCAGGGCGACCTCGGGGAGAGGACCCTCCGTATAGCGTTTCAGAAAAGCCCGTTCCGAGGATCCGCAACGCTCAGCCTCGGTCAAAACCAAGAGGGTTCTTCCGCCTAGAATGGATGGAGTAGCGGCCCGGCCTACGACCTCTGATGGAGAAACCTCTCCGGCCGAAAAGATCTCCACCTCGAAACCTTGTTTGGGAGCCTCAATCCTGAGGAAGGTGAGGGCCTCGAATTTCAGGAAGTCCTCCTCCCCTATCCAGAGAGAGACGGGGGGAAGCTTCCCATTCGAAAATAGTTCTCTGAAGGCAGGCTCAGAAAGCAGCTTGGTCATTCGCTTTCAACTCCCATCCAAGCGGCTGTCCCGTAACGCGAAAGAACCATCCACGAGGGTATGCACGGCTTTCCCCTTGAGTCGCCTTCCGGTAAAGGGCGTGTTCCGGGATTTGGAAGCGAACTGGTCCGGGTTTACAAGCCATGTTTTATTCAGGTCAATGCAGACGAGGTCGGCAGGCCCGCCCTCCATCAACCGACCAAAGGGAAGCTTCAGGATTCGGCAGGGATTCAGGCTCATGGCCCGAAGGGCTGGGATGAGCCCAAGGTGGCCGGGGTGCACGAGTTCGGTCAGGACCAGCCCCAGAGCAGTTTCCAGGCCGACCATCCCGAAGGGCGCTAGGTCGAACTCCGCTTCCTTCTCCACCACGGAGTGCGGGGCATGGTCCGTGGCTATGACGTCTATGGTTTCATCGGCAAGGCCGACGCGAAGGGCCTCCAAGTCGCCCTGTGCCCTGAGCGGGGGGTTCACCTTGGCATTCGTGTCAAAGCTGAGAAGGGCTTCTTCCGTGAGCGTGAGGTGTTGGGGCGTGACCTCCCCGGTCACAGGAAGCCCTTGACGTTTGGCATCCCTGAGGAGCGAAACGGACTCCCTGGCAGACAGATGAGGGAGGTGAAGCCGTCCTCCCGTCAGAGCCGCGAGGTGCAGGTCCCGGCTTACCAAGACTACCTCCGAGGCGTTCGGAATCCCCCGAAGGCCCAGGCGGGTTGAGACGAACCCCTCGTTCATGACGCCGTCCGCGAAAAGCGTCGACTCCTCGCAGTGGTCAACCACCGGAAGACCGAAAAGCCTGGTGTACTCCAGCGCTCGGCGCATGAGCTCGGCATTGGCCACCGGACTTCCGTCGTCTGACAGAGCCACGGCACCGGCGCGAAAGAGGTCGCCAACCTCGGTCAGCTCTTGACCCTCCCGGCCCTTGGAAACGGCTCCTATGGGAAAGACCCGGGCATAGGGAGTCCCTCGATCGTAAATCAAGCGGATCTTGGACTGGTCATCCAGTGGGGGCTCGGTATTGGGCATGCAGCAGACCGCGGTAAACCCTCCCCGGGCCGCGGCCCGGGATCCACTCTCGATCGTCTCTTCATCCTCTCTGCCTGGCTCCCGGAGATGGGTGTGCATATCCACCAGACCGGGAGCGATGAGCAGCCCTTTAGCCTTCACAATCTGGGAGGATTTGACGAGGGTCTTCCGAATGTTTCCGACCTTGATGATGCGGTTTCCCTGGATCAGGAGATCGGCCTCCCCATCCCTCCCGCTTTCCGGATCGATTACCCGGCCGCCGGTCACCAGAAAACGCTCAGCCATTAACAGCCTCCCCTCCGCAGAGAAGATAAAGCACGGCCATGCGCACGGCCACACCGTTGGTCACCTGGTCGAGAATAACGGACCACGGCCCGTCGGCCACGTCGGGATCCAACTCGACGCCCCGGTTTATGGGCCCGGGATGCATGATTATGACACTGCGTTTCGCCCGTTTGAGCCGCTTCCGGTTGATCCCGAAGAGCTGGGCGTATTCGCGTAGTGACGGAATGAGGTTCCGCGCTTGGCGCTCCATCTGTAGCCTCAGGACATAGACCACCTGGGTCTCGCGCAGGGCTTTATCAAGGTCCGTGTAAACTTGGACCCCAAGGCGCTCCACTTCCATGGGAAGGAGCGTGGGTGGCCCGCACACCGAAACCCTGGCCCCGAGCCTGGTCAGTCCCCAGATGCCTGAACGCGCCACTCGAGAATGAGCGACATCCCCCACGATAAGAACCCGAATCCCAGCCATATCGCTGAATCTTTCCCGCAGGGTAAGGAGGTCCAGGAGGCCTTGTGTGGGATGCTCGTGGCTGCCGTCCCCGGCGTTGATCACTCCGGCCGCAAGCCTCTTAGCCAGGAAATGTGGAGCCCCGCTCGACGGGGAGCGTATGATCAGGACGTCCAGCTTCATAGCCTCCAGGTTTTTCACGGTATCCAGAAGCGTCTCCCCTTTCTGGACGCTGGAGGTCTTGGCCGATAAGTTCAACGTGTCCGCCGAGAGGCGTTTGGCCGCCAAGTCGAATGAGGTGCTGGTCCGGGTGGAGGGCTCGAAGAAAAGGTTGACAACGGTCTTTCCACGCAGGATGGGCACCTTTCGTATAGGTCTCTGGAGAATCTCCTTCATGGTCTCGGCCGTGTCCAGGATGAGCCGAATCTCCTCTACACTCAGGTCCTCCAGGCCCAGGAGGTCCTTCCGTTGCCAGGGTCGGACGAGCTCGCTCATTTGGATTTCAAGTTCTCGATGCTCACTTGGTCCATGCCATCGGTCTCCAAGAGCCGCACCCTTACCTCCTCCCCTTGGGTGGTCGGCACGACTTTGCCCACATAGTCGGCGCGGATGGGAAGCTCACGGTGGCCGCGGTCCACGAGCACGGCAAGCTGGATGGCACGGGGCCGTCCGAAGTCAAGAATCGCGTCAATGGCCGCGCGAACGGTTCTCCCTGTGAACAAGACGTCGTCCACCAACACGATGATCTTTCCCTGGACATCGAAGGGCAGCTGAGTGGGCTTCACCACGGGCTGGTGAGCCACACTGCTCAGGTCGTCGCGGTACAGGGTGATGTCCAGGACGCCTACCGGCAGTGCGAGGCTCTCGACCCCGCGAATCTTCTTGGCCAAGCGTTCGGCAAGGTAGGCCCCTCGGGTCCGGATCCCAATTAATGCAAGGTCCGGGCAGCCCTTGGAATGCTCCAATATCTCGTGGGCTATTCGCGACAGGACCCGGTCCAGGGTGCGGGCGTCCATGACCTGTGCTTTTTCATCACTGGGCATCTACTTGACCTTTTCAGTAATCTGATCGACCAATCGGGCAACCTGTTTGTGGAGCTCGCGATCTTCGAACCAGGTGATGATTTGGAAAAAGATGGGCTCCCCTTTCCGCGAAACCGCGACCTCGCCTTGAGAAAATTTCGCCAGGGTGGTGACCTTGGCAGAGAGAACCAGCGCCGAATCCCCGGCCGCGCCTGAAGGTGCGGTCTCTTGAAGGACATAAGCCTGGGAGTGTTTCAGGGCGTCAACAACGAGCCCGCGAACTTTCTCGCCCATATGATTTTTTTCAGCCGAGGAGTTCCCGTCCAGAAATTTAGCCACCACCAAGGTGGGAGCTTCGCCCGGGGGCTTCCGGACAGACACCTCGTTTCCTGCTCCCGGAACCTGGTGAAACCTCCACCAGAGAAGTCCCCCAACAATGACTACCCCCACAACCCCTGCGGCGATGATCCCTTTCATGTTACTTTTTTTTGCTGGCTCGGTTTGCCCTCCTCCTGGAGAAGAGGCGGTCCAGCCTCGCCCTGAACCCAGGAGGATGCTCAAAAGAAACAGAAAACAAACCATCCGACGCATCGTCAATCCCATCCCTTTTGGCATAAGTTTACCATCTCAGGCAAGGTTTGGTCAAGCCCCTTGTCATTTTTTTTACAGTAAGGAGAGCCCTCGGGGAAACCTAAGAAACACCACCGCCGGGGTCTCCATGAGGATTTCGATGTCCCAAAGCGGAGTCCAGTTCTCAATGTAGTATAAATCCAGGAGCATTTTCTCCTCGGTGGAGAACGCCCAGAGACTTCGAACCTGGGCCAGTCCGGTCAAACCCGGGGCCACCTTAAATCGCCTCCTCTCCCACTCCCTGAGTTGGGAGGTCTCTTCCGGCCTCATAGCCCTGGGGCCGACCAGGCTCATCCGTCCAGTCAAGACATCCCAGAGCCCGGGAAGGGAAGCGGAAAGGAAGGGTTCGCGCCATTCAGGAGGGGCATAAAATCTGTGGACTTCCGTATTCCGTTCCCCTTTCCCAACGATGGGTATTTTGCACACTGGTTTATTAACCCTTTTAAGCCTGAGGAGAAGGTATGTTCCCGCCATCCAAGGCGAAAGGAAAACAAAGAGAAAAAGCCCGATAAGGAGATCGAAAATCCTCTTCCAGACCTGGGCCAGGGGCCGAGAGAGCGGGCTGCGCTTGCCGACCAGCGAAACACCAAGAACATCGAAGAGGCGGGTTTGGGTTGCCAGAAAGTCCGAGCGGGGATGCACCAGCCTGAGGTCCATGTCATGTTCAAGAGCGAAAGCCATTAGGTTCCCAAGGCGAGGAATGGACTTCGGGTTCAAGCCGGGAATCAGGATCTGCTCGATGCCCTCACCCTGGACAAGAGATTTTAGGGCCTGCGGAACAGCCGGGAAAACCGGGAGACCGCCATAGATTTCTCCATTTTGATCACGTTCGCTTAGAAACCCCACGACCTCGCACCCAAGTTCCGGCGTTTCCAGGAAGCGTTCGTAAAGTTCCTGCCCAGCCTTGTCTTCGCCAAAGATCCAGGTTCGTTTTCTCCCGTAACCCCTCTCCAGAGCCCGGAGGTTAAACTTGTACAGCCAGAACCTCTCCAGTATCATAGCGGGAAGCAAGATGGCCCAAAAGAGCAGAAGGAACAGACGGGAGTAGATAAGCCCCCGGATCAGGAACAAAAGCGATAAAATGAAAAAACCAGAGAGCAGGACGCCTCGAAGGGTTAGACGGATCTGGTGGTAGATAGGAAGCCGGGACGCAGTTCGATAGAACCCGGATAGAAACAGACTCAGGACGAGTGCCGCGAGGGTCATCCAATATAGTCTGAAGTAGGTCAGGTAGTGTGGGAAGATTTCGGGCTTGAGGAGGAGCCGGCCCAAATAGCCCATCCAGAAGAGCCCGCTGGACAGAATGATGTCCGCTCCCAGGGACAGCAATCCGAAGAGGGTCGACCAGGAGCGGCTGGCCAGGGTTGGATGCGTAAGCCTTTTTCCCCGGTTAACGGAGAGGGCCTTGGATCTCCGTCCAATCAGGCCTCCGTATTTTGAGATGAACTTCACGAGGCTTCCGATGTGCGACTCCCGCGCCTGGCGAAACCCTTTCTTTGCGCTGTGGCGGTAGTGATGGTGGATGGCTTCGGCTTCGGGATCGTAAATGACTTTCCACCCCGCCTTCCGCATTCGGAAGCACCAGTCCACGTCCTCGAAGTAAAGAAAGAAACGTTCGTCCATCATCCCCACGCTCTCCATCGCCTCCCGCCGGACCAGAAGGAAGGCCCCCAGAAGCCAGTCCACCTCCCGTATCGCGGCATGATCCCAGGAGGTCATGAGGTGCCGTTGGACAAGGCTGCGGCCAGGCGGAATCCGCCCAAGAATAGAGCGCCGGAGAAGAAGGGTGGGAAGAGTGTAAAATTCCCGGCAGGAATACTGCAAGCTGCGGTCCGGATTAAGAAGCTTCGGTCCGACGATCCCGGTTTCGGGATTGTCGTCCATGAAACGGACCAACCGTGCCAGGGCGCCGGGCATGAGCTCGACATCGGGATTTAAGAAAAGCAGGTAGCGTCCCCTGGCCATTTGGATTCCCTGGTTGTTGGCCCGGGACAGGCCGATGTTCTTGGGGTTTCGGACGAAGGCGACGGGCAGCGGTGGATGGGATAGTACCTCCTCGCTACCGTCAGAGGAGGCGTTATCTATTACGATGGCCTCGATGCTTGTCTCCGTAGTTTCCTTGGCCAGGGATTCCAGGCAGTCCTTGAGGAATTCCTTGGCGTTGAAGTTTACAATTACGGCCGAGACCAGGAAGCTTTCCATGGCAGTCATAGCCTTCCCAGAAGGCCCAGGATGCGAAGCTTCCAGACCATCCAGGCCGCCTCGTAGATGATTTTGCGTGACATCTTGGATGTTCCGATTCTTCGCTCCACGAACACAATCGGGATTTCACGGATCCGGAAGCCCTTTTTGAAGGCCTTGAAGTGCATCTCGATCTGGAAGGCGTAGCCGTTGGAGTGTATCTTGTCCAGATCGATGGCCTCCAAGACGGCCCGGCGATAGCACTTGAACCCGCTGGTCAGGTCCCGGACTGGGACGCCGGTCACGATTCGGGCGTACAGGTTGGCGAAGAAAGACAGGAGGAGGCGTTTCATCGGCCAGTTGACAACGTTGACTCCATCCGTATACCTTGAGCCGATGACTAGGTCAGCGGTTTCGATTTCCCCGAGGAATCTTGGAAGGGCTTCAGGATCGTGTGAGAGATCGGCGTCCATCTCAAAGATGACCTCGTAGTTCCTTTGGAGAGCCCATTTGAAGCCAGAGACGTACGCCGTCCCTAACCCCATCTTCTTCTCCCGGGAAACGAGGTGGACCTTGCCCGTGCTCGCGCCGAAGGCTCTGACGGCTTCAGCCGTTCCGTCTTGGGAATTGTCGTCCACGATCAGAATCTCGGCTTGGGGAACGGCATTCAGAACCGCTGGCACGACTTTTCCGATGTTTTCGTGCTCGTTGTAAGTCGGAATGATGATCAGGGGCTTCACGCCGGGGAATTTCCTTTTACGAGGGATGTTACCGAGACTGCGACTAAGGTAAAAAGGGCCAGAAGGCTGATTATCAAACCCAGACGAAATTGCTTCGATTCGAATCGAAAGATTACGTCATGCTTGCCTGCAGGTAGGAAGATCGCCCTGAAGGTGTAATCGGCTCGATAGAGTTTGGTCGGCCGGTTATCCACATATGCTTTCCAGGAAGGGTAGTAGTTTTCGCAAAAGATTAAGAGGGACGGACCGATGGTCTCGGTGCTCAGGCGGACCTCGTTCGGAGTGTAACTCGTCATCCTGACCTCAGTTCGTCCTGAGTCCTGCGAAGCGAGAGAAAGGCCCGGGTCTTCTTCCAAGATAGCCACCCTTCCGGGTTGGAAATCTGTCTGTCCGATTCGAGTAAGAATTTCCTCCTGATCGCGGATCACCTCATATCGTTGGACGAGGAAAGCTCTTGGCAATACGTCCAGGTTCTCATAGACCTTGAAGGTTCCGTCTGAGAGCAGTTTGAGTGAAGGGAAAACGAACCCAGCTTGTTGTGCAAATTCTTCGGCTCGATGGTAAGTGATCAGATACTTCACATTGAGCAAGTTTAAGTAATTGGGCTTGTCTTGAAGATTATGAAAGTCCACCATTCTGGTTTTTCCTGGGCCCACGAATTCATTGTACCACTTCAACGGAATGGGATGTTCACCACGGACGTTTTGAATGTTGAACACCATCATATAATTCCCCATCTTGTCATATTCTAAAGGCCAGACACGGTATAGGGAAAGGTCCTGTTCCAGGATGCGGACCACCTCGTCGGCATGGAAGTACTGGAGGGGCGGAGGCTCGATCTGTCGGAACCTGAAGTCTATGCGCCACAGGTCAAAGATCAGGAGCCCGATGGCCAGTCCCGCCCACCAGGCTTTGGGTAGGATCCTTCGAAGCATCAAGACCAGCAGGACGATCTGGACGATAAGGAACAGGGCCGAGATAAATGTTCCGCTGACGAAGTGGTCGTAGTTCGCCTGCAATTGCTGATACTTCTGGGATTCGTGGACGAAATGGTTGCCCAGGAAGGCGATGAGTCCCTCCCGGGCTCCGGATACGAAGAGCCCCAGGAGTAGCGCCGCACCGCCGGTGATGCCTAACCCTAAAAGCAATCGTTTATTCTGGCCTGGCTTGTTGCTCTCCTCTCTCCTGTTTACCACGGCCTCTGCCCCTAACCCGGCCAGGCAGGCTATGGAGAAAGAGACCAGGAAGAAGGCCATCCCGGAGCCTCTCAATATTTTATAATAAGGCAGCAGGGTGTAAAATAAGGAAAAGAAAGGAGTATACGCTCCCCAGGCGAAGAGGAGACCTAGGATCAGGAGTCCAATGAAGAATGCGAGGTAATTCCTTAAATTATTCTCTTTCCAAAGCAGAATGACTCCCAGCACCGCCAGGAGCAAAGGCAGGACTCCGATGTACTCGCTGTGGAGTTTGAAGATGTTCTGGCCCCAGTAGGTGTCGTAGGCCGTGTTGCCGATGGACATGCCGGAGAAGTCCGGGATGATGGCGTTGAGGGTCTCCTCCGGGGGCATGGACCAGGACTTGGCGAACTCGATCCCCCTCCCTTCTCCCCCTCCTCTTGGGGAGTAAGGAATGTAAGAGTAAAAAGGTAGATACTGGATAGCCGCAAGGGAAAAACCAAGAACAAGGAAAATCACAAAACCGACCCCGGCTTTTATAAAAACCTTCGCTTTTTTCTCCTTTCGCAACTTCCAGATAAGAAGTACAAGCCAAAAAAGACCTGTCGCTAGAAGAGAATAGTAGGCCATCTGGATGTGCGGGGACAGAAGAACGCAACCCAGAATCCCTCCAGCCAAAACATATTCTCTCCATCGTGAAAGCCTAATGCCCCGATGGATTAGCCAGAAAAGGCCCGGAAGAAGGCAACTAACAAAGATCTTCGCATCATGTCCGGCATAGATCAGGGAGACGATCTGGCCGGTGAACATATAGGCAAAGGCAGAAACGGATGAGGCTAAACGTGACAGGTTAAGCTCGCGAAGGAAAAGATAGGTCAATAGTCCTGCCAAGGCGAAATGTAATATATAGAGCCACGGGGAAAGCGTATGGATGTTCTGTGGTGAGCCCCAAAGGAGTCGCAGGGGCCATGACAAAGGATATAACAAATATCCAGCCGTAGGTTCCACATAAGGGACCCCTCCATAGACATAGGGCTGCCAGAATGGAATTGTATGATATTTAGAAAGGACCTCGGCACAAAACCGGTAGCTCATGTAGGCCCCGGCAGTGAAATCTGTGCCGAAGAGCATTGAGGATGGCATTAAAGACTTGCCTAGGAATATGATTGGCAGAATGACTATCAATGGGGTAAGAACCAGAGCTGTTTTCAACTTGCTCCATGGTTTTTCTTCTTTCGACAACTCGGGTTGCCTCCCCTTGAGTGCTTTTTTGGCTTCATCGGGACGAGACGGCTTTTTCTTTTTGGGGCTCACTTTTGGGGATCCTTCTTAATGGTGATCATTTCATGGAAATGCCCCAGCCATTTAGATGCTTTTATGGAGTAAAGCCAGGCCTCAGGGTCTAAATGGTAGTAACGGACACCAATGCTAAGATGGTTAGACGGGAGTTCACGCTTTAGGATTTCGCGCCATTGATTAGGGGTCAAAAGGCGTTCGTTTCCATAATCCCTGCGGGGATAGAAATTGGAGGGTACACTGGCGACCACCAGAGAACTAACCTGGGATTGTTCTCGGACCATCTGGGCCAAATCCTTATAATTTAAGTGTTCGTAGAAGCCTTGTAATATGCAGAGGCCGAATGAATTATGCTTAAAAGGAAGGAAACGGGTATCAGCACAGACCAAAATCAGTTTTCCATGAAGGTGCTGGTTCTCACGCTTTGCCCGTATAAGCACTTCCCAATCGTTGTCAATGCTGACGACAAGGTGAAGGTAATAGCTTAAAACGATCGCCTGTGCACCGGAACCGGTCCCGATTTCTACAATGGAGGAACGGGTAGAACTGAAGATCAGGTAGTCAAGGTGAGCTATGATCCGCCTTGCCATGTCTTTGATCGTCATCGGGCGGTCGAAGTACTCGCCCCAAGATTCGTACTTGGATGGTGAAATGGTTTGAGAGTTCATCATGTCACACACGGACGAAAGCCAAAAAACAGATGCCCTCAAAAATCGTCGTCCAAATTCGTGCTAAAATACTCAAGGTGATGGCCATCGGCGTGGGAATAAGTGGAGTCAAAAGTAGAACGAGGATTCCCTCGCGCACCCCAAACCCGCTCGGGGTGATCAGGCTGAGGAACCCAACCAGCCAGGCCGCGGGATAGGCTGCGGATATAGCAACGCAGACGCTCCACTTGACGGGGTAAACTGCCCTGGTCATAAAATAAAACCCCATGCCGCTCAGAAACCACGCGATCACATACAGAAAGACAAGAATGAGAAGAATTCTATATTGAAGTGTGACCCTGGGTGCTTCCCGGTGGAAAATACGAAACAGGGGGCTGGCCAATCCATTGGTAATCATCGGATGAAGCAATGCGATTTCAAAGGGAATCAGTAGCAGCATAAAATAAAGGCTGTGGGGAAGGGTACCCCACCACTGACCGAGACTGAAAGCAAGACCCCCCAGGAATACGATGGAAGCAGATATTATCAGCAGTTCTGTTTCTACAAACAGGCCGACGGCGGACGAGGTTCTTGGGATTGCATCCATCTTGCCTAATTCGGCTCGCCCGACGTATGACCAGATCCGCCCGGGGGCATAGCGACCAACCTGAGAGAGTGCGATGGACTTCATCGCCCTGATGAGCCCAATGTTAGTTCCTAACCCTTTTAGCAGTTTCACCCAAATTAGTGCCGATAGAGCAAAACTTGCAAAGAGGCAGATCAGTGATAAAATAATCCACAAGCCATTGAAGCGAAGTTCCGCAAACGGGATGTTCTTCCAGTTCTGGACTAATATCCGCCCCATGAAGAAGAAAAGAAGAGCGACGATGATAAAGGAGATGATCTTGCGAATAATGGTTCGTTTAGGACTTGGTCTATTCATGGCCAAGGATTCTGACGTAGACCGATTCAGTAGCCTTTGCGGTGTTCTCCCAGCTAAAGCGAGTCGTTCTGTCCTGGCCGCGGCAAGAAAAGTCCTTTGCGAAGATCGGTTCTGACAGCACGCGCTTGATCGCCTCAGAGAATCCCCGCACATCCTCCGGATCCACAAGGACCCCTGCGTCCCCCACTAACTCAGGGATTGAAGTCCGGTTGGAGGCAACGACCGGGGTTCCGCAAGCCATGGCCTCCAGGACCGGAAGGCCGAAGCCTTCGTAGAATGACGGAAAGGCGAAGACATCAGCGGCATTGTAAAGACGGACGAGATCTTCTTCACTGTTCGCAGTAACGTAGCGAATGTTATCGGTCAGATCCAGGGATTTGATTAATTCTAAAGTCTTATTACGAGCCTTTCCGACGCGGATCAAAAGGATATCGGGGTAGGTTCTTTTAAGAACCGCTGTAGTTCGGAGGAGCCCAGGAATGTTCTTGCGCCAGTGTTCCAGGGCAACGTTCAACACCGCTTTTCGCTCGGGGGAAATGCCCAACTCTTTCCGGCAGATGATTTTGTCCAGAGGACGGAACACGTTACGGTCAACCCCCAACGGGATGACCGGAATCTTCCCTTCCGAGAGGCCGTAGGCTCGGCAAAGGTCTCTCCGGGTAGAGGCTGAGTCGGCAATCAAGGCATCTGCTCTCTTTAGGCCTGAATAGAGATAGCGTCGCCACCGTTTTTCCCAGAAGCTGGTGGGAATGAACAGTGGTGCGATGTCGTGGCACGTGACCAGCGACTTTTTACCATTGGGCACCAGGAACGACAAATTGGGCGTGATGAAATGGTAAAGGTCGTATTCCGGGATATGCTTTTTGAGTCGCAGCCAAAACCAGACTTTATTGTCGCCTAAGAGGGGGCTGTAGGTCTTGGCCAGGGTTCGCCTCTCCACTTCCCCATCGAGAACCAACGCCCGTTGTTCGTAATCGAAATATAGGTAGTCAATTTCAAAGGGTTTGGTGATCCTCTTTTGTAGCTCGATTGCGTATCTCCCTGCGCCCGAGTTTCTGGGCAGATCCATAAGAAATGCAATTCTTGCCATCCTACACCGAAAGGATCACGAACCATTGGGGGGAAAACCTTTGTATGAACTGGGCCTGCATTTTAACCGAGAGGGCCTTCAGGAGTTTGAACGCTATCCTCTGTCTCCGGCCCATCCGCTCGGGATGACCGGAGAGGACATCAAAAGTGATATCCCGAACCTTCAACCCTCCTCGCTCAGCCTCCCGGCGAAGCTGGCTGAAAGTCGGAAAGCTGATGTCCGAGTATTCCCGCCCCCTACCCGAAACCCGAAGGTAGAGGTTGGCTAGGGGTCCGGAAAACCAGCTTAACAGCGGAAGCCTGTAATGGGGTTCACGGAATTGGAATTTATTGCCTACAGTTAGATAGGCAATTCCTCCTGGACTCAGGACTCGCCTAAGCTCTTCCGCGAAACGATTCCGACCTTGAATGTGTTCATAGAGGTGATTACAGATTGCGAGGTCGATGCTTTTGCTCTTCAGGGGCAGGACGCAGACATCCCCCACGAGGGTGAATTCCGGATCTTTAATTACCTGAAGGTCTATCTCGATTCCCAGAACCAGCTTCTGGTACTTCTCCTCAAGATGGCGCTTGACCAACCCGCTGCCGGACCCCAAATCCACGATCCGCTTTCGGCTTTGTAGTTCGTCATCTAAGATTTCTGCAACCAGAACGGCTTTTTCATATCTTGATGCGCGGTAGTCCTCGCTCTCAAGGAATTTCTCGTAAAAGCTTCTGCTTCCCGCTTCCGAGCTCAGGCCAAACCTCCGTATAGCGCCGTCCATTGGGACACGATCTTCTCCCAGTTGAAATGCTTTTGGACGTGTTCATATCCTCGTTTGCCTAACGATTCTGCTAAGGCAGGATTTGTAAGGGCCGACTTGATTGCCTCGGACAGGCCGTGGGTATCCTTCTCGTTAACCAGGAGGCCCGTATCTCTGTCCTTCACGATGTCAGTGATCCCTCCCAAATTGGACGCGACCACGGGCTTCATGTAGCTCATCGCCTCAAGAAGCACAACGCCCAATCCTTCGGTATCTCCCTTGGAATCTATGATGGCCGGGAGTACAAAAACGTTGCATTGATTGTAGAGCTGCTCAAGCTCGTCCTGGGAGACCCAGCCCTTGAAATGGACTTTCTGGGAGAGGTTGAGTCCTTCCGTAAGCTGGTGCAGCCTTTCTTGCTCGGGCCCCTTCCCTACGATGACCAGTTCAGAGGGTACTTCCCTGACGACCTCGGCAAATGCCCGGATGAGATATTCAACCCCCTTTCGTTCTACCAGCCTGCCCACGTAGAGAACCAAAGGCAGCAGGGGTTTAACTTGGGGCTGTTGGTTGAGTTTAGCCGTTACAGTTATCGTATAGGGGATGACTTCCACAGGTACTTCGTCATCCGGGACAAGCTCCCTAACTTCCCTGGCCGTATAGGAAGAGATGGCTGTTAATTTGTCCGAGAACCCTATCCCCCATCTCAGAAAAGACTTAAGGAACGGCATCTTGGTTTTGACCCATCTCAACTCCACGCCGTAGAAGGTGGTTACGATTTTTACCCCTCCCGCTTTCTTGGCGAGATATCCGAACAAGGCATGGGGAAAGGGCCAGTGAATGTGCACGATGTCGAAACTCTCTCGTCTCACTGCGCTAAGAGTGGCTGCACATCCGGCCAGGATATAAAAAAAGGGCAGGATCTTGTAGAGGATTCCTTTCTTCATCCTGTCCGGAGCGTGCTCCTCGTGTGTCAGGTTCTCCCAGGGCTTGAGGAAGTATCGAAACCTCAAGACTTGGATTCCACTTACCACTTGACTTTTCAAACCTTTGTAAGATGAGGTCATGACTTTGACCTCTATCCCTTTTATTTGCAGGCGCTTAAGGGTTTCAAAGAGCCAGGGTGTGATCACATCGCCTTCCCAGCGGGGAAAGGCCGTGACCACGTGTAGGACCTTCATGAATAAAGTTATATCACAAATCGCTTGATAAGTCAATAGGTTAGCAAAAAGCCCGCCTCTGAGCGGGCGGGCTTTTTTGATGAAATTATCCTACCTTAAGATGGTTATTAGGCGGGCGACCTTTTCCTCCCCGGCCAGTACCCTAAAAAAGTAGATCCCGGCGGCCACTTTCCTTCCCCTTTGGTCGCGCGTATCCCATATCACCTCGTGAGAACCGATGGGCATCAGGCCGTGGATTAACCTTTTTACCTGTTGTCCGGTGACACCGTAGATGCTGGCCTCTACGTTCACTTGTGTCGGCACCTCAAATGAAATGCTCAAGCAGTGATTCGATGGGTTCGGTTTGGGTGTTCCGATTTTGAGGACTCTCGAAAATTCTGTTGGTGGAGTTTTGGTTTCTGTGCTTACAACCCCTTGTTCCGAGAAATACAGGTCTTCAGCGCCTCTCCCACCCGGTCTGTCTGAAGTAAAGAAGAGCTTAAGGCCATTTCCAGTCACCCAGGGCCTGAAATCGTTGTAGCCTGTGTTAATATTAGGCCCAACGTTTTGTTTAGGTTGCCATACTCCACCTACATTCCGCGAACTATAGATATCCGCGTTGCCGGTGCTGTTTGAATCAAAGAAAAGAGTCTGCTCATCTGCTGTAAGGGTAGGTGAGGCGTCAAGGTTTGGCCCGTTGATATTGGGCCCCAGGTTAATTGGCGCTGTCCATACCCCCCCCACTTTTGTGGATGTCCAGACGTCCCAGCCGCCGTACCCTCCTGAACGTTGATAAGCACCGAAGTAAAGTCTCAAAGTATCCATGGACATCCAACAAGTGGTTTCCCAATTGGAACTGTTGATCACGTTGCCCAGGTTGACAGGAGTTTGCCAGCTTCCCCCTATCTTTCGGGACAACCAAATGTCGAAGATGCCGTACCCCCCAGGCCTCGTAGATGAAAAAAGAAGGAGGTTCCCGTTCGGTGAAATCCAGGGGTCTTGTTCCTCATTGGTTGTATTGATTACCGACCCCAGGTTTACCGGGCTTCTCCATATATACCCGAAAACCCTGTCGGCCATCCAGATGTCAAACCCTCCGTATGTGCCTGGACGGTCAGATGCGATAAAAAGTTGGTTTCCGTCTCCGGTAAGGGTCGGGCAGTAATCTCTGGAAGGGGAATTGATGCTGTCCCCTAAACTTCTGGCCGGAAGCCAGCCGCGTTGTCCGTGGTTATCTACGGTTACCTTCAGGGTGTCGTTGGTTGGGTCAGGGTCTCTTGGGTGGGCTGTGTAGAAGCTGACCAGGTAAGTATTGCTGTCTGGCCCCACGGTCCAGGGGTCGAACTTAACCATAAGGGTATCCCCTGGTCTGAGGCCGGTGACCTGGCGCTGCGAAAGGTAGATTCTTGTGTCCGCAGAGTCTATCGCGCAGTACGCTGGAAAGGTGTCTGTGGTGGTGCCGTAGTTTTTGACCCAGGCGTCTGGTACCAGCGTGCTCAAGGGTGGCTCGAAGGTGTTGGGGCGGACGATACGGGCTAAACCCACGTTGTGCGGGATGTCGGTGTAGAACTTGATGGCGTAGCCGTTGGCCAGGTTGGATTGGCCGACTGCAAGGCCGACTTTTCCGGTGGTGTTTTCTATTCCGATCCCGGCGGTCTGTCCGGTCCAGTTTCCGGAATATTTGTACTGGAAGAAAACGGCATCTTTGGTCGCGTCCAAGATGACTTCGAGTTTGTAATAGGTCCCGGAGTTGAACCCGGCGACGCTGTCCCATTCCACGATGGTCCGATTTCTCCCGCCCAAGGTGTCTTGGAAATAATAGGCGTTCCCGTACGAACCGCCAACCGGATATAGATCGGTCCAGAACGGGGCCAGAACGTTGTTCGGGGGAAGTGAATCGGGAACCCTCCCTGAATAGCTGGAATCTACGCCGTCTGAAAGGGAGAGCCACCCGTTGGAGCATACGGCCAGGCTGGTGAAAAGGGTTCCGCGATAGCGAAACCCACCAGAAGGGAGAATGGGGATCAGCCCGCTGTTTCTGTCGTCTCCTTGGGCGATGATGGTGCCATTTCCCCCACATCGGGGTGAGATTTCGACCCAGGAGTAGCTCGGTCCTCCGGGTTCCCGGGAATCAATCCACCGGTATCCGTCAGTATCCGGCCCTCCGCTTCCGGCCCAGGACAGGCCGGTCAAAGTGAGCAATAGCAACGCGATTGTAAAGGAGAATGAAGTCCGAACCATTACTGACCTCCTTTCCTTTTAAATGAAAACGACCTATCCTTGTATGGCTTTTGGCTTAAGAATAGGTCGGCTAAAAAGCCGGGCGCAGACTGAAAAGTAACTAACTGTGGATTGCTCTTAGCCTGGCCTATTCCGGGGTCATGTTCTGGCAAAAATATACCATATTTCGTTAATTAAAGTCAAGGGTTAAATATATTTTATTAATATTTAATTTTGTGCTTGACTTTTTCTTCCTGAATTCGTATAATAATGACGACTAGGCCAGGCCCGAATTGCCTCACGGTGGCGATTCTGGTTTGCAACTGGTTTGAGGCTTTGAGCCCGACCTATTCGTTCATTTGAAGATAGGGCCGGGCGTTTTCATTGTAAGGAGGTTAAAATGAATCGTTACATCATCTTCTCGGTGACCGTTCTGCTTCTTCTGGTAGCCTCATCAGTTCTGGCGGGTTGGACTTCTCCAACAGTCGTGGGCCCGCCAATCTCCACTATCTACCAGGATTACTCGGCCTATGTGACCCAGGATGGTAAAACGATGTACTTTTCTTCAGACCGTCCTGGAACCATGGGAGATCGTGACCTTTGGGTTTCCCATAAGGTCAGTGGAGTCTGGCAGACCCCGGTCAATCTGGGATCAGCCATCAATACTTCTTATGAAGAGCACGATCCGATGATAGATGCCACCGGGACCCTCCTTTTCTTCAGCTCCAACCGACCTTCCCCCTACGGTGGGTATTGGCCTTGGCATCTTTACTTCTCCCGTAAGGTCAGTGGGGTCTGGCAGCCTGCCGAAGACATGGGCCAGCCGATCAATTCTTCGTCCGGCGAGGAATGTCCCTTCATGTACATTGATCATGGGGACACCTTCTTCTACTTTGCATCCTATTGCCGTCCCGGTGGCCAGGGGGAATGGGACATCTGGAAATCGCACCGTTCAAATGGCACTTGGGAGACCCCAGTCTCCCTCGACCCTCCGATGAACACGGGCTACCTTGATGCGGCTCCATACCTGACCACGCACGTTACCGACAAGGACGCCATTGAGTGCGACAAGATAAGGATGTATTTTACCTCGATGCGTCCCGGCGGTTCTGGACACATTGACCTCTGGACGGCCCTGCGCAGGGACGGCGTCTGGGAGACCCCCGAGAACCTTGGACTCATTGTGAACTGGAGCTATCGTTCTGACCGCCCTTGCTTCATTGACGACGACAAGGACGAGGATGCGATCCTCTACTTTTCAGACGACGACCGTCAGGGCGGGGTGGGCTCTTGGGATATCTGGATCACTCAGAAGGATAAGGGCGGATCAACGGTTACCGGAAAGAAGAGTGAATCTAAAGAGACCCTCCTGAACGTCCGACCCAATCCTTTTGCCTTTGAGACCTCTGTCCGTTATCTTGCCACCCTGGACCAGCCGATTTCGTTAAAAGTGTATGATTTGAACGGCCGGCTGGTGAAAGTTCTGGCACAAGAGCAGGGTGATGGTCGGATGCACACTGCCTCCTGGGATGGACGGGATTTGAGCGGTCGCAGGATGCCCAACGGCGCTTACTTCCTGAAGCTCGATGGAATGGCATCCTCAAAGGCTTATCGTCTCATTTTGGTTCGTTAGTTGAGCGCGCATCGGAGCGTTTTCTACTATTCGTTTGCCTCCTTTCTACTAAAAAGAATGGTTCTTCTCCCAAGGGAGTGGGTAACGCTTTCTCCATGACGAGGGGCCCATGTTTCG
>CAYGWX010000004.1:0-30510 GCA_964353855.1 uncultured bacterium
TACTCAGTCCAACAGACATTGGACACGGGCTACATCGTCGCGGGAGGGACCTATTTTTTCGGGAACGGCGACCAGGTCTACCTTATCAAGACCAATGCCTCCGGGGATACCCTCTGGACCAGGACCTACGGGGGGACGGGCGGCGATTGGGGTTACTCAGTCCAACAGACATTGGACACGGGCTACATCGTCGCGGGATATACCTATTCTTTCGGGAGCGCCCGTCAGGTCTACCTGATCAAGACCAACGCCTCCGGGGATACCCTTTGGACCAGGACCTACGGGGGGACGAGCAGCGATTATGGTTACTCCGTCCAGCAGACCTCTGAAGGGGGCTACATCGTCGCGGGAGGGACCTATTCTTTCGGGAACGGCGACCAGGTCTACCTTATCAAGACCAATGCTTCCGGGGATACCCTCTGGACCAGGACCTACGGGGGGACGGGCGGCGATTGGGGTTACTCAGTCCAACAGACATTGGACACGGGCTACATCGTCGCGGGAGGGACCTATTTTTTCGTGAACAGCCCTCAGGTCTACCTTATCAAGACGGATAGTTTGGGAAGAAGTACAGGGGTGGAGGAGACGGCAGAGGGTAGAGGTCAGAGGTCAGAGGTTAGAATAACGGCAAAACCGAACCCCTTCACCTCTTTTGCCACCCTTCCCGGGCATGAGGCCGAGCGGTTCAGCCTGTTTGACATTGCGGGGAGGCGGGTTGGAACCTACAAGGGAGACCGGATCGGGGAAGGACTCACCCCCGGCATCTACTTCCTCAGGCCAGAGCAGGGCAGCCTTAAGCCTTTGAGAATAGTTAAGTTAAGGTAGAAAACGGAAAGATTACAAAAGGAGCCCTCCAATGGGGCTCCTTTTTCTACGTAAGTCCCCTTTCTTTCAAGAACCTAAGGCTCATGGAATAATAGAATCATTCCAGGGTATTGATTAAGGAGAGCCGGGTTTAAACGGTCTCGGCCAGCCGGTCCCGACCTTGACAGGCGGGACGAAATTGAGATAAAATATATGTGAAATGAGTAACAACAATCCTTACATCGGAGAAACCAGAATGAAGCGGGCTGGAAAGGCAGTCATCCTTTTGGGAATCGTCCTCTTGGCCCTGAGCCCCACGGCATCCGGGGACCAGTTCGTGACCAGCATGAAAATCTACCTTCAGCTGAATCCCCCCAGCTTCGAGAAGGCCATCGTCCAGGGGGAGGAGGGCTTGAAGGACGCGGGGGCGGCCAAGAACTGGGAGCTCCATGCCATGGTGGCGGAATGCTATGCCTCAGTAGGGCGCTACGAGGAGGCCGGGAAGCAGTACCAGGAGGCCATCGCCCTCGCTCCCGCGAAGAAAAAAGTAATCGAGGAGGGAGACGGAAGGTACATCACCGGCCGGATCAGCAAGTGGGAGAAGGCATTCTACTCCGGGGCGGACTTCCGCCTGAAGGGCGGCCTGGCCAAGGTCGCGGTTTCGGACATCGCCCTGTCCGAGCACATGAAGAAGGCCATCGCGGATTACGGCCAGCCCGAAGAGGTCCGGCAGGGGACCATCAACAGGAAGCCCGTCGTCGTCTTCACGTATTGGGAAAAAAGCAAAGACGTGAAGTTCAGCGAGGGGAACATGGCCCCTTCCACCCAGCCCAAGGACCCCAAGGTCCGAGATTACTATGAATTGGCCCTCCGGGAGCTCAAGGGGGCCATCGCCCTGGACCCGGATAAACCCCAAGCATACGAGCAGCTGGCTGCGCTCTACGACCGGCTGGGACGGCGCAACGAAATGGTCGCCATGCTCCGGGAGGCCCTGAAGGCGGACCCCAAGAACGCGATCCTGCACACCAGCCTGGGAACGGTGTACGAGAACGACGGGAAGTTCGAGCAGGCGGTCCAGGAATTCACGGAGGCCACCAAGCTGGACACCACCATCTTCCGGGCCTGGGCCGGGCTGGGGGAGAGCCAGCTGAACCTCAAGCATTACGCCGAAGCCGTGGCGGGATTCCAGCGGGCCACGGCCGTGGACTCCACGAACAAGGACATCTTCTTCAACTTCGGCCTGGCCTATTTCAACCTGGAGAAATACGACAGCGCCCTGAAGGAATTCAAGCGCGTCGTGGCCAAGGACCCCGCGGACTGCGACGGCTGGGCCTTCGTGGGGCACAGCACGCTGAACCTCAACGACGAGAAGGGCGCCCTGGAGTCCTACGAAAAAGCCACCGCTCCGGCCTGCAACCTCACCCCGGCCTATGCCCCGCCGGTCTGGCAGAACCTCTGCCGGCTCTACACCCGAAAGAACATGATGGATAAGGCCAAAGCGGCCTGCAAAAAGGCCGAGGAGCTGGCGCCCAAGAAATAAGGGCTGGGATTTAATTAAAGCGAAGAGGTGGCGGGGCTTCGGAGAATGCTCTCAGAAGGCCGCCACCTTTTTTCGGTCCGGAGTTAAGGGACTGAGCGCAGGTGGGATTCGACCTCCCGGCGGAGGTCGGAGTCGTCCGGAGGGATGAGCCCCAAGGCCCTTTGAAAACTGTCCCGGGCCTTTTCCGGAAGCTTTAGTTTCGCGCAGACCAGGCCGAGGGTGTCGTGGTAACGGGCGTTCTGCGAAGCCAGGCGCACGCAGCGCTCAGCGAGGCGGAGGGCCTGGTCCAGATGCTTCCCGGTCTCCAGATAAACCGTGGCGAGATTGTTCCCAGCGTCGGTGTTGGCGCTGTCGGCCTGGAGGACGGTTGAATACTGCTGCTCGGCCCGGGGGTAATCCTTTTTGCTGAAATAGGCGTTCCCCAGGTTCACCCGGGCGGTAGGGAAGTCCCTGCGCTTCCTTAAAGCGGCGTTGTATTCGCGGATGGCGGCGTCTAGCTCACCCTTCTGCTCGTAGGTGACCCCGAGGTCGTTGTGCTCCTCGGCAGTCAGAGGGTCGTGAAGGATGACGATATGGGAGCAGGACAGAACGGACGTGAGGAGTAAGGCGTAAGACGTGAGGCGAAAAAGACAGGAAGCAGCCGAATCGCCCCGATTCATCGGGAAATTCCTTCGCTCAGGGGTGGTCCTGGGGGACGACCAGAAGGGCGAGGTAGTTCATCCTGGCCCACTGGGAGATGAGCTTATCGAACGGGATCACCCGGTTCTCGTTCCGTCCGGAGTGGGCGATGAGGACGCCCTTCCCCTCGTGGAACCCGATGGCCAGGATGTAATGCGGCTTCTGGTAGGACCCCCGGCCCAGGTCCAGAAGCAAGATCAGAGGCTCGTTCTTCGAGATGCGGAAGCGGAGGTCGTCCGGAGATGAGGAATAGGAGGTGGCCCGGAAGCCCCTGCGTTCAGCAAAGGCCCTGAGGTCGGAGATGAGGACACCCCGAAGCGCGGGGAGGTAGGTTTCTTTGGCAACCCCTTCCTCGCTCACCTTCGCCCCCCAGTATTGGAGGACCATGGCCAGGGCTGCGGGGCCGCAGCGGCTCTCCTCCTGAGGAATGAAAGGGATGCCCGGGACGTAATGCCCGCTGGCCTCCAGGTCCTCCCGGAGGTCCCGGAAACGGGGGACGGTGGCGCAGGACAGGGCAAGCAGGCTTACGAGAAGAAAGCCCCCGAGCTTGCGCCAGGGGGCCGTTGGAGTCCGAAAAGGCATGTTTAACGGACGACGATCTCCCGGTTCATCAATTTGATGACGACGATGACCAGGATGACGATGATCAGGATCACGATGATGGTTCCGACCGCGTCATCGCCTCCCTGGGGGAGCTTCTTGGAAAGAAGCGCGATCTGGTGCACGTCGGCATCCGACATCCGGGGAAGCCTGGCCTCGACCTCGGAGGCGGAAACCCCGTAATCCTTTAACTTCTGGGCTACGAGCTTGTTCTCCAAGGTCTGGCGAACGGCCTGGAGGTCGGCTTCACGCCCGGCAGGCGTGGTTCCTTCGGACGTCTTTGAAGGCACCAGGGCCGCAGCGGCTACGGACGGAAAAGCCAACAGCCCGAAGAGCCAGAAGGCCAAAAGAAAAGCGACGTAAGGATTCTTGAAGCGACGAATCGTGAGCGAATGCATGAGACGTCCTCCTCCTCTGAGTTTGGTGGGTTCGTTCTTGGAAATATGATAACAGGTTTCGGCTTTAGAAGTCAAGCGCCGGTGCTGGTCGCCGCCCTTCTTTTCGCCTCCCCGGCCTTTCCCGAGGGCCGGATGATCCAGCGGGGGCGGCTCGTGCTCATCGCACCGGAGGCCTTCACGACCCAGGAGGAGGAAGTCCTGGTCCAGGGGATGACCGCCGGGATGAAGACCATAGAGGATTTCCTGGGGAGGCGGAAGGAAAGGGTCGTGGTCAGAGCTTATGCCCGGACCGGGGATTTCACGGCCGCGAACCGGATGCCCTGGTGGGTGGGGGGCGTCCTGATGGGAAACGAGATCAGGATCCAGCCCGTGCGGGTGCTCAACCACAAAGGCATCCTGGCCTCCACCCTGACCCATGAATATGCCCATCTGGTGATGAGGGAGACAACCAGGGATCGGGGGCCCAGGTGGCTGCAGGAAGGAACGGCAGTTTTCCTGGCCGGGGAGTTTGCCAGAAAGCCCGAACGGAAACAACCCTGGGCGGCCTTAGAAAAGGACCTTGAACACCCTTTCAAGGACAAAGACACCTCATTTGAGGCCTATCGCCAGGCGCGCTGGGCGGTGGAATACCTGGTCCGGGCGTACGGTCGGGAGAATTACCTTAACCTGTTGGAAAACCTAAGACTTGGAAAAGATCTGGATGGGGCGATGAAGGAGGCTTTCCGAAAAAGCCAGGGGGAGGTTGAAGCCGATTACCTGGAGCGTCGCTGAGACGGGGAATCAGGCCTCTTGAACTTCCGGCTTTATTTGTGTTAAAGTATATGGTTCACTCCGTAAATAATCCAAGGGGGAAATCATGCTGGGCAAAGCGAACGTCGCCGACCTGTTAAAGAAAGTCCTCAAGGCCTCCAAGGCCGATGAGACCGAGGCCATCCTGATGGCCGAGGACTCCTATCTCACGCGGTTTGCGAACTCCACCATCCACCAGAACGTGAGCGAGCACAACCAGAACCTCCTGGTGCGGGCGGTCCTGGGCAGGAAGATCGGGTGCGCCTCCACCAACCGGGTGGACGCCGCCTCGGTCAAGGAAGTGGTCAAGCGGGCCCTGGAGATCGCCAAGCGTCAAAAAGAGAACCCGGAGTTCAAGGGCCTGCCCAAATCCGCCAAGGCCAAGGCCGTCAACAACTATGTCCCGGCGACCGCGAAGTTCTCCCCTCGGGACCGGGCGGAGGCCGTGATGAAAATCACGGAGCGGGCCAGGAAATCCAAGCTCTCGGCCTTTGGGGCGTTTACGACCGGGACCTCGGAGGTCGGAGTGGCCAACTCCCACGGGACGCTCGCCTACAACCTCGCCACAGACGCCTATTGCAACACGGTGGTGATGTCGGACACCGGCTCGGGGTACGCCCATGCCGCCAGCCGGGACGCCCGCAGGGTGAACACGGCCCGGATGGCCGAGACGGCCTGCCAGAAAGCCCTGGACTCCCGCAACCCGGTGGACCTTCCAGCCGGGGAATACGAGGTGGTCCTGGAGCCTGCGGCGGTGGCGGACATGCTGGGTTTCCTGGCCTGGATGGGGTTCTCGGCCACGGCCTATCAGGAGGGGCGAAGCTTTCTGTGCGGGAAGCTGGGACAGAAGGTGATGGGGGAGAACATCACGATCGTGGACGATGCCTATCACATCAAAGGATACCCCTTTCCCTTCGATTTCGAGGGGGTTCCCAAAAAGAAGCTGGCCCTCATCGAGAAGGGCGTCGCCAAAAACATCGTGTACGACTCCTTCACGGCCGGGAAAGAGGGCCGGGAGTCCACGGGGCACGCCCTGGCCGCCCCGATGAACTATCCTCTGCCCATGCACCAAAGGCTTCTCCCCGGAAAGTCAACGGTCCGGGAGATGATCACCTCCATCAAGCGGGGCGTCCTGGTCACCCGGTTCCATTACACCAACGTGCTGGAGCCGATGCGGGTGGTCATCACGGGCATGACCCGTGACGGGACGTTCCTCATCGAAGACGGGAAGGTCACCAAGCCGGTGCGGAACTTCCGGTTCACCCAGAGCGTGCTGGACGCCCTGTCCTGCGTCAGCCTCATCGGAAAGGATGCCGTCCTGGTAGGCGAGGAGACGATGTATGGCGCCCGGTTCGCGGCCGGCATCGTGGCCCCGGCCCTGAAGGTCGACAAGTTCAACTTCACCGGAGTGACGCAGTTTTGACGATAGCCGGAGAGATGCCCGAGCTGGTCTAAGGGGCACGCCTGGAGAGCGTGTGTTCCCCACAAGGGAACCCTGGGTTCGAATCCCAGTCTCTCCGCCATGTAAATCTAACGCTAAGGAAAGATCATGAAGAAGGTCGTTCTCATCGTTCTTGCCATTCTGGTCATTTTAATCGTCATCGCTTTCATCGGGCTTCGTTCGATGATGCGCGGGCCGGACCTCTCGGCCTACGAGTCCCTGCGGGAGCCGCGGATCAGCATGATGGCGAGCCAGAATATGCTGGTCGTGGAGCTGAAGGGCGACCCCAATCAAGTAGGAGGCAAAGCCTTCGGGGCGCTGTTCAAGACTTATTATCAGATCAAAGGCGTTCCGAAGGGCGGACCCCCTCCTGCGCCGAGGGCGCGCTGGCCGCTGGCGCTGGATACCCCCAAGGGAGAATGGGTCGGGATTTACGGAATGCCCATTCCAACGAACGTGGAAGGCCTTCCGGAGAAGGCTGATCCTCTCGTGAAGATCGGGACCTGGGACTACGGGACGGTCGCCGAGATCCTGCACATTGGGCTGTACAGCGAAGAAGTGCCCACGGTCGGGAGGTTGATGGCCTTCATCACCCAGAACGGCTATCAGGTCATCGGTGAACACGAGGAGGAATACTTGCGGGGACCAGGCCTGTTCGGGAAGGGCGACCCCAAGAAGTACTACACGATCATCCGCTACCGGGTGACGAAGGCTCAGCCCGATACGGTCTTGAAACAAACTCAGGCGAATTAGAGTTCGTGGCCAAAAAAATCAAAATCATCGTCGGGGGTGTTGAGGCCCTCGCGGAACTGAACGACACGGAGACGTCCGCGGCCATCTGGAAGAAACTTCCCATCGAGGCCAAGGGGGAGTTCCGGGGGGACGAGATCTTCTTCGGCATCGGCCTGGCGATGGACTCCGAGGACCCGCGGGAGCTCGTCCAGGAAGGCGACCTCGGATACTGGCCCCCGGGAGAGGCGTTCTGCATCTTCTACGGGCCCACTCCGACCTCCCGGGAGGGCGAGATAAGGCCCTACAGCCCGGTGAACATCATCGGGAAAGTGCTCGGAGACCCCAAGGTCTTCAAGACGGTCAAGGACGCGAGCCAGGTCAGAATCGAGAAAGCATAGGATAGTCAGACGGGCTTTGAACAACCGTTTAATTCCCTGTCCATAGCTTCAGCGGTATCATTCGTTGCAACATAGCACTCCAATCAAAGCGAGGTAAAGAGCAGGCATGAAGATCTTTCTGGATACAGCCAATGTGAGCGAGATCCGGGAGGCGGCGAGCTGGGGGATCCTGGACGGGGTGACCACGAACCCCTCCCTGATTGCCAAGGAGGGGCGGAAGTTCGTCGAGGTGGTCAAGGAGATCGCGACCATCGTGGACGGGCCGATCTCGGCCGAGGTGGTGAGCCTGGAGGCCAAGGGCATGGTCGAGGAAGCCCAGCCCCTGGCCGCCATCCACCCCAACATCACGATCAAGATCCCGATGTGCCCGGAAGGCCTGAAGGCGGTGAAGGTCCTGGCCGGCAAGAAGATCAAGACCAACGTGACCCTGGTCTTCTCATCCAATCAGGCGCTCCTTGCGGCCAAGGCCGGAGCCACCTTCGTGTCCCCGTTCGTGGGGCGCCTGGACGACGCCTCGCACGTGGGCATGGACCTGATTCGGGAGATCATCCCGATCTATCAGAACTACGACTTCGACACCCAGGTCATCGTGGCCAGCGTGCGGAACCCGCTGCATGTGGTGGAGGCAGCCCAAGCCGGGGCCCACGTCGCGACGGTGCCCTTCGGGATCCTCAAGCAGATGGCCGCCCATCCCCTGACCGACATCGGAATCAAGAAGTTCCTGGCGGACTGGGAGAAGATCCCGAAGGCCTGAGGCGCTTCAGTGAGGGTTTGGGACCTCGGGCCGGAGAAGCTGTGCCGCAACCATCTGCTGGGCGAGCATCGCGAGCTCCACGCCATCTGGTCCATCCTCACGGAAGGCAGGAAGGGTTATGCCCGTCATCCCGAGACGCTGAGGTGGAAAGGGAAGCTCCGAGCCCTCTATGGGCGGCACGAGACGTTGGTTCGCGAGATGAGACGGAGAGGGTATAAACACAAAACCTCCCTTTCCTCCGGACTGGCAAAAGGCAAAGCCAAACAGGATGAATTCGTGGATTCGCTGGCCGATCAGGCGCGGATTCTCAAAGTTAAACAGTGTGGGTGCAAGATTGGAATGGCTTCAAGGCTTTCCTCGACAGGAAAGCTGCGCGAAAGGTCGATTTTGTAGCATGGTAATCCAAAATCCAAAACCAAACCTCTAAAAACAAAAAGGGAGGCAGGATGCCGTTAGTGGATTCGAAGACCGGAAAGGTGCGCAAGGCCTACAACGTGAAGGACCTGGAGGAAGCGGCCAACACCATGCGGGGGCTGAACCTCGTGGCCCTTTGCGCCGCGGGCTCCGGCCATGCCGGGGGGACCTTGTCCCTGATGGATGTCACCGCCGCGCTCTACTTGCACGTGGCCCGGCTGGACTCCAAGGAGCCCTTCTGGCCGGAACGGGACCGGATCATCTGGTCCACCGGACATAAGGCTCCGAACCTCTACCTGGGTTTGGGAATGGCCGGGTACTACGATGTCGAGGACGTCGCCACGTTGAGGAAATTAGGGAGTCCGTTTCAGGGGCATCCGCATTGGCCGAAACTGAAAGGAGTCGAGATCTCCAGCGGCTCCCTGGGGCAGGGGCTGTCCGTAGGGGTGGGCATCGCGATGGCGGCCAAGATGGACCGCAAGGATTTCCGGGTCTACGTCCTGAACGGGGATGGGGAGCAGCAGGAGGGCCAGATCTGGGAGGCGGCCATGGAGGCCGGCCATTTCAAGCTGGACAACCTCTGCTCGGTCATCGACGTGAACCGGCTCCAGATCGACGGCTGGGTCAAGGACGTGATGAGCATCGAACCCCTCCGGGAAAAGTACGAAAGCTTCGGCTGGAACGTGGTGGAGTGCGACGGCCACAACATGAAGGAGATCGTGGAGGCCTTCGACAAGGCCGCGGTGGCCAAAACCAAGCCCACGGTGATTTTGGCCCGGACCGTGAAGGGCAAGGGTGTGGACTTCATGGAGAACGTCGCCGGCTGGCACGGCAAAGTCCCGGACAAGGCCCAGATGGAGAGCGGGCTCAAGCAGCTCGGCCTGGAGGGTAAGATCGACGTGGAGCGGCTGTTCAAGAAGGCCGGTGACTTTCAGGCCAAAGCGAGCGCGGACTTGGAGGCCAAGCAGCCCAAGTTCAGCCAGGACTTCTTCTGGAACAAGGCCGAGACCATGAAGGTCCAGATGGAGCCCACCCGGATGGGGTTCGGCAAGGCCCTCATGGAGAAGGGGGACGACCCCCGGATCGTGTGCCTGGGAGCGGACATCTCGGGTTCCATCGCCATCAGCCAGTTCTACGAGAAGAACCCGGAGCGCAAGCCGCGCTGGATCTCGGTGGGCATCGCCGAGCAGAGCGGGACGAACGTGGCCGCGGGACTGGCCAAGGAGGGGAAGATCCCGGTGTTCGGGACCTACGGGGTGTTCGCGGCCGGACGGGCCCTGGACCAGCTGCGGACCACGGTGTGCTACGGGAACTTCAACGTGCTCATCGCCGGAGCGCACGGCGGGGTCTCCGTAGGGCCGGACGGGGCCACTCACCAGTCCCTGGAGGACCTGTTCCAGGTCTGCGGCCTGCCCAACATGAACGTGGTCGTGCCCTGCGACGCGGTCGAGACCCGCAAGGCCACGGAATGCCTCCTGTTTGAGATCCAGGGGCCGAAGTTCATCCGCTTCGCCCGGGAGGCCACCCCGATCGTGACCACCGAGGCGAACCCGTTCGTGTTCGGCAAGGCCAACATCATCCGCTTCCGCCAGGAGGGCCCAAGCTTCATCGAGGCCTTCGAGACGAAGTTAGCCTCGGAGTATGCCTCGGAGAAGGAGGACCTCGCGATCATCGCCTGCGGGCCCGAGGTCCCCGAGGCCATGCGGGCCGCCTACATCCTCAAGAAGGACTTCGGGATCGAGGCCCGGGTCGTGAACCTGCACACCCTGAAGCCCCTGGACAAGGACGTTATTGTGAAAGCGGCCCTGGACACCGGGATCGTCGTGACCGCCGAGGAGCACCAGGTCGGGGGCATGGGGAACCTGGTGGCCGCGGTGCTCGCCCAGGCCAGGGAGCTTTACGGCAAGCCCGTGATCACAGGCATGATCGGGGTCAAGGACCGCTTCGGGGAATCCGGGGCGCCCTGGGAACTGATCAAGGAATTCGAGGTCTCGGCCGAGCACATCGCCCGGATGGCCAAGGACCTTTACGATTTCCGCAAAGCGAAGCGATAACCCCTCTTCGATCCACTCTAACCCAAGGAGGCAATGAGGTCACATGCACATCGCAACCCGGATGAGCCGGCTGGGCCAGGAGACGGCCTTCGACGTCCTGGCCCGGGCCAAGGCCCTGGAAGCTAAGGGACGGAGCATCATCCACCTGGAGATCGGGGAGCCGGACTTCGACACTCCCAAGAACATCCGCGACGCGGCCAAGAAGGCATTGGACGAGGGCTGGACCCACTACGGGCCCTCGGCCGGGATGCCCGACTTCAAGGAGGCCATCGCCCGGGAGATCAGCCAGACCCGGAACATCAAGGTCGAGGGCAAGCACGTGGTCGTCTGCCCCGGGGCCAAGCCGATCATGTTCTTCGGGCTCCTGGCCATCGCCGAGGAGGGGACCGAGGTCATCTACCCCAATCCCGGGTTCCCGATCTACGAGTCCATGATCAACTACGTGGGGGCCAAGGCCGTGCCCATCCCCTTAAGGGAGGAGAAGGACTTCCGCCTGGACGTGAACGAGCTGGTCAAGCTGGTGACGCCCCGGACCAAGCTGATCATCATCAACAGCCCGCAGAACCCCACCGGGGGGATCCTGACCAAGGAGGACTTGAAGGTCATCGCGGACCTGGCGATCAAGAACGACCTCTGGATCCTGTCCGACGAGGTCTACAACCGGATCACCTACGACTGGCCGTTCGAGAGCATCACCCAGTTCCCCGGCATGGTCGAGCGCACGATCATCCTGGACGGGTTCTCCAAGACCTACGCGATGACCGGCTGGCGCCTGGGCTACGGGGTGATGAACGAGGTCCTGGCCAACCACATCATGAAGCTGATGAACAACTCCGTGTCCTGCACGGCCTCGTTCACCCAGCGGGCCGGGATCGCAGGGCTCACCGGGCCCCAGGACGACAGCGCGAAGATGGTCAAGGAGTTCCACCGCCGGCGGGACGTGATCGTGGACGGGCTGAACGCCATCCCCGGGATCTCCTGCAAGAGGCCCTTGGGCGCGTTCTACGTCTTCCCCAATATCACCAAGCTGGGGGTGACCTCCAAGCAGTTGGAGGACCACCTGCTGAACGACGCCGGGGTGGCCGGCCTCTCAGGGACCTGCTTCGGGGCCTACGGGGAGGGCTACCTCCGCCTCTCCTACGCCAACTCCGTGGAGAACCTCCAGGAGGCCCTGCGTCGGATCAAGGAAAGCCTGCCCCGGCTGAAGAAGTAGCGGGGTTTGACAAACCGGTAAACCTTGTGGTACTCTTTGCAGGAGACTAAGCCTTAAGAATTCCGCATTCCGCATTCCGAAATCCGCATTTCTGAGGGGCTGTAGCTCAATTGGGAGAGCGCCTGAATCGCACTCAGGAGGTAGTGGGTTCGAATCCCATCAGCTCCACCAGGAAAGGGGGGCAGGCTTTCCGGAAGCCTGCCCCCTGCGTTATTCCGGTAGGTTGTCATCCTTGAGCGCAGCGAAGGATCTGCTTTTGCCGTTCAATTCGCAATTCGCAATCCGAAATGATATGACTCGTCATCCCGAACTCGTTTCGGGATCTCGTCGTTTCTCCCATGCTCCCCGGCCCCCTTGCTCCCCTGCAATCCGTTTATCCTATTCTCCTCCATTATATGGCACAGGTTTGGCATTTTTTCAAGTGCGGAAAGTGAGGTTACGTGGAACAAGGCTTTCCTAAGGGGTTGTTTTTATTGGATTTGAGAAAAATCGTATCTTCGTAAGTCACTTTTTCGTTCTCGCCCCCTCTTTGGCGAAGAAAGGCCGTCATTCCCGTTGGAGCGGAGCGTAAATCCCGATCTATCGGGGCGGCGGGAATCCAGTACCTTCCCTTCTCCCCTTTTCGCTGGGGGGATGAAACCAATGAGGTCTCTTGACAAGGCTATGGGTTTTGTATTATCCTATACTCGTGGTAAGTATTTCCGGGGGGCGGAGTCCTGTATTTCGGGGGCCGGCCGAGTTAGAATCCCAGGGGAGGAACGTGAAGGAGAATAACATGCCAGCCGGGACAATCAAAAAGTGTACTTAATGGGAGGCTTCTCTCTCTCTCTCTCTCTCTCTCTCTCTCTGTAGGTACACCCTTTTCGTCGGCTCGATAAGCGCCTGTCCTGCGCAATGCGCAGGGGAGGCGCGTTTTTTATTTCCCTTTAAGGAGGAGGGACGAGCCATGTGAAGATCAGAGTTAGCTTGAGGGTGTGCAACACGGTCCGGGGAAAAAAGAGCTTGATTTTAAAGGGAAGGAGTAGTAAAATGGTAACTATGCAGAAGTTGCTTGTAATCAGCATATTGGTGCTCTTGGGCGTCGTCTCGGTCCTGGCCCAGAACCCGCCCAACTGGCACGATGTTCGATCCATCGCTCGGATGAATGCAGGTGGTTATTACTACGCCTCGCTGGGCAAAGCGCCCGGCAATCCCTTCGATTCTCTTTTCGTTGTCTACGCTTACCCAGGATTCAACGACGGATATTTGTTCGGGTTTAAGCGTTCCCCCAACGTCGGAGTAACTTTCTCTGAATCCCTCAGGGTCATGCAGGCTCAACCGTGGCGGGGTGGCCTGCGTCGCCACACCGCTATCGCCCATGACGCTCACGGGATTCACGTCGTTCTTTCTGCCAGCCCCACCTCTGGTCCGCCGTATCAAGGGGTTTACTACCTTCGCTCCACGGATGGGGGTAACTCTTGGTCTCAACTCAAGTGCCTTGATTCAAATGGCTGGACCCCGGCCCTGACCGTTGACTCCTACGGCATCAATGTGTTCTGGGTTAATGGTGGACACATTTATTGCAACCGCTTCAATTTCCAGTCTGGGACGTGGTGGATGCAGCCCAAGATGGTTGATGGGCTGGATCTCGGTTGTGATGATCCCCAGGCCGTTGCCATCCAGTACCTCGGGGGCGGCGGGGCGCCGGTTTACACGCTTTATGCCGTGTACTCTTACCTAGTGAATGATATCCCCTCGGTGAAATGTCGTTCCTCTTTAGACTTCGGCGTGACCTGGACCACCGAGACCCTGAATGTCCCTGTCTTTCAAGCGGTCTACTATCCTTCCCCTGCTCCTGCCCTGGCCGCCCGGGATGGCGTGAACAACGTCTACGTGCTGTACACCGGAACTCTGACAACGAGTCCCACAAGGTTTCGCGTTTACTGCAGCAAGGTGGGCGGGGGGAATCCCGTGGCTTTGACCCAGGACATGGCGAACGTGTTCGACCAGCATGCCCCTCGCCTCGTCCTCGGCCTTGGGGACACCCTCCATGCTGTGTGGATGGATGATCGAGTAAACCCAGGTGTAACCAACGAGATCTACTACGACCGCTCCTCGGATGGGGGGCAGTCGTGGATAGAAAAGCCTATCGGGAATCGGCTCATCTCCCGGAACGAATTTCCACCAATACCACCCTACCAATGTGCCCTGCCCGACATCATCTCAGACGGCATCCACCAGGTCGTGGTCTGGGATTCCTTGGGCAGCGGATCATATTCCCTCATGTATCGCAAGCGTACCCAGGATAATCAGGCTCCTGCTCCTCCGACCGGGCTTCAGGTGTTCTGGGGAATGGTGGGAGTTGAGCTCTACTGGACCGGGGTGCCGGATGCCGCGGGGTACAATGTCTACAGGGCAGACGGCGTGATGCCTCCCCTCATCTTCCAGAAGATCACGCCCCAGCCCGTGCCCGATCCCCATTACAGCGACGCTTCCGCAGACCCCTTCTCCTGCTACACGTACTACGTCACTGCCGTGGACGCAGGGGAGAACGAGAGCCAGCCATCGGAGTATGCCTTCTATTACGGTTGCGCCATGGGCGACCAATTGGCCTCCGTGGACGTGGGCGATCCGACGCCCTCTCCGAACACGGTTCGCCGTGCCGGATTCTTCGCTTGGGGAAACACCCCGGACAGCACCGTGGATTACGACCCCGACCGCCTGGTCTATCGCTTCGCAGGGCTGTCTTCCGACTCTTCCTACCTCCTCGGCGTGGGCTACTTTGAAAACAGTCCCTCCCGTCTTCGGGAACAATCCTTGTTCATTGACGGGATGAGGGTACATGGCCGAAGCCTGCTTCCGGGTAAGTCAGCCAAGATGGTTTACCTCGTGCCCAAATCTACTTTCCGGGACGGAGTCATCGAGGTCTCTTTGGTGCGGGAGCGAGGTCCGAATGCGGTCGCTGCTCAGCTCTGGCTCTACAAGACCTATCTTAAGGGTGGCGGTCCGCAGAGCGCTGGGGTGGTTGACCTAAAGGGGGCTAAGGCCCGGCTTTATGATCCTGCTCCGAATCCTGCTTCCGGTAACGTGGAGGTTTCTTTCGCTCTTGCCTCCCATAGCAGGGTTTCCCTTGGAGTATACAACATCTCGGGTCAGAAGGTCCACACCTTGCTTGAGCAGGAGAAGTCACCGGGTCGTTACACCCTCACTTGGAACCGTAAGGACGACACAGGTCAAATTGTTCCAGGTGGAGTTTACTTCTTCCGTTTGCAGGTCGGGGACGCTGTGTTTACCAAAAGGATAACCTTATTAAGGTAACCTACGGAATAGAGGGGCGGCCTTTTTTAAGGTCGCCCCTCTAATGAGGAAATGGAATGGGAAAATTCATGATGTTATTTTGCCTCGTTGTTTTCTGCTCATCATTTAGCTATGGCTTTGTTCCCGTGCCTCTCGATTCTCCTGTCGTCGTGGACTACACACCGATCCCGCGCTCCACGGGGCTCAATCAGGGTCGTGGCACGGCTCGTGATAGTCACGGCTGGATTTACGCGGTCTATATCATGGATAACAACGGTATTGTTCAATTGTCTCGCTCCACGGATAACGGGCGGACTTGGTCCCGGTTTGCTCTCCTCAATAACCCATGGAGTTTGTATCCGAACATCGTCATAGATAGAGGAGACTCCATCTATGTAACCTGGGAAAGAGCCGTTGTTGATACCATAGGGCACGATATCTATTTTACTAAATATAACGGAGTTTCCTGGACTCCGCCTGTGAATATCAGCAACGAACATACACAGGGTTCTCTTTATTCCTCCTCTCTCGCTCTTGATGGAAACGGACTTCCCCATGTGATATGGCTTGGGTATGGGCCGGATATCTGGTACAGTTATTACACGAACAATGTGTGGAGTCCTCCTGAGAATGTGACCCAGGGGTCTGGTTCCTGGGTGGCTTCGATGTGTGCCGACACGGCGAGTAACCTTCATCTGGCCTGGCAGGGCTGGGAGATTCAGTACAAGAAGCGTTCCGGCGGGGTATGGGGGCCGACCGAGCAGGCAACGCCTATGCGGGGTGGGCAACCATGTATCGCTACAGATATGCAATGCCGTCCACATGTCACTTTCGTTGATTCGGGGTACGTTGCCTATACAATACGCGACAGTTTTGGTTGGATCCCTCCACGGCGGATAAGCGATACCCTCGGTAATTTTGCAAGCATTACCTGTGATAAGTATGGTCACCTTTACGTCGTCTGGTATGGCCCGGACATAGCCAAAGGTAAGCTATACTATGCTACCTACGACGGTTCTGCATGGTCTCCTCCTGTTCGCCTGCGCGACGACACGGCCAATGGAGACTACGACCCTCGTCTGGGGTTTCCCGTCTCGGACAGCGGGGTGGATCTGATCTGGACCACGGACAACCCTCCCTCAGGTTACAAAGTCATGTACTGGCGTCTGCCCCTCCTGCCGGTCGGGGTGGAAGCGGAGAAACAAGAAATGTTTAGGGGTGCCCTTGGCGGGGCCAGTACGAAGCTTTACGACCCTGCTCCCAATCCTGCATCTGGTTCGGTAGATGTTACCTACGCCTTGGCGTTCCCGGGTCGGGTTTCTCTCGCCATTTACAACATCGCCGGTCAGAAGATCCGTACTTTGCTGGACCAGGAGCAGGGTTCAGGGCGCTACGCCCTGTCCTGGAACCGGAAAGACAACCTCGGAAACCGGGTGGCTGATGGCGTTTACTTCTGCCGTCTGCAGGCCGGGGGTGAAGTGTTCACCAAGAAGCTAACTTTATTGAGATAACCTTTGAAAGGTGGGGTGGCCTCCAAAAGGCCACCCCACTAAGGGTAAAAGCATGCGTAAATTTTTAATAATGCTTTCTTGCGTAATTTCCTGTTTCTCTTTAAGCTACGGCTTTATCTCTGCGCCCCTCGATTCTCCGGCTGTCGTAGACTACACAGAGGTGGGTAGTTCTACTCGTACCAATCAGGGTCGGGGCACGGCTCGAGATAGCCGCGGTTGGGTTTACGCTGTCTACGCCGTTGGGAATCGCTGGAGTATACGGTGTTCGCGTTCCACAGATAACGGTCGTAGTTGGTCGTGGTTTGCAGATTTAACTAATGATTGGGGTTTGTTCCCGAACATCGTCATAGACCGGGGAGACTCTATCTATGTTGTCTGGGAAAGGGGTGTTGTGGACACCATAGGGAGAGATATATATTTCACTAAGTATAACGGCTTTTCCTGGATTCCTCCCATCAATGTGAGCAATGAGCACATACAGGGTTCTCTCGAATCGTCCTCTCTCACTCTCGATGGGAATGGAGTTCCCCACGTGATATGGCTTGGGTATGGGCCGGACATCTGGTATAGTTACTACATGAATAACGTGTGGAGCACCCCCGAGAATGTGACCCAGGGGTCTGGTACCTGGGTGGCTTCGATGTGTGCCGACACTGCGAACAACCTTCACCTGGTCAACCAGGCCTGGGAGATATATTACTGGAAGCGTTCGGGTGGGGTGTGGCAGACAAGAGAGCAAGCCTCCCCGATTAGGGGTTGGGGTCCCTGTGTTGCTACTGATCTAAATTTAAGGCCTCATGTCGCCTATAGGGATACAACCAGTCGCGTTGCCTATGTCAGACGCGATAGTACTGGGTGGTCCGTACCGTATTATGTTAGCGGAGACTCCCTTGGCTGGGGTCCGAGTATTGCCAGTGATAAATATGGCCATCTGTATGTCGTCTGGGTAGGCTACGAGGCGAGACCAAAGCTCTGGTATGCGACCTATGATGGGATGACCTGGTCGGCTCCTGTACGCCTGCGGAACGATACGGCCTATGCGGACTATAACCCTCGTCTTGGCTTTCCCGTCTCGGACAGCGGAGTGGACTTGATCTGGACAATGAACAATCCTTCGGGAAGCGGCTACCGGGTGATGTACTGGCGCCTGCCCCTCCTGCCCAGTGGGGTGGAGGGGGAAAAGCAGGATGCGTTTAGGGTTGATTTGCGGGGTGCCAAAGCCCTGCTTTACGATCCTGCTCCCAATCCTGCCTCTGGTGATGTCGAGGTCACGTTTGCTCTCGCTCAACCAGCCAGGGTTTCCCTGGGTATCTACAACGTCTCGGGTCAGAAGGTCTGCACCTTGCTTGAACGGGAGAAGTCCGCCGGTCGTTACACCCTCACGTGGAACCGTAAGAGCGACTCGGGGCTGATTGTCCCCGGTGGGGTTTACTTCTTGCGCTTGGTTGCTGGTGATGTAGTGTTCACGAAAAGGGCAACTTTGTTGAGGTAGCTTCAGAACGGTGGGGCGGCCTTTTAATAAGGCCGTCCCACCGGGAGGGAGAAATGAAAAGGTTCATAGTTATCCTGAGTTGTTTATGTCTCTGGGTTTCTTTTATCTGGGCTTTCACCCCCCTGCCCCTAGATTCACCGGTCGTGGTGGACTATACCCCAACCGGAGGAACGGGTGGCAATTGGGGCCGGAGTACTGCTCGGGACAGCCATGGTTGGATATATGCGGTTTATACCATGGATACTAATTATCTTGTTCAATTGTCTCGCTCCGCGGATAACGGGCGTACATGGTCCCGGTTTTCTCTCCTCCAATACCCTTGGAGCATTTGTCCGAACATTGTTATCGACCGTGGTGATTCGATTTATGTGAATTGGGAAAGGATGTACGTAGATACCTTGGGGTGGGATATTTATTTCAGCAAATACAATGGCGTGTCATGGACTCCCCAGGTTAATGTCAGCAACCAGCACATCACAGGAACTACTGAGTCCTCTTCCATTGCCATTGATGGTAGAGGTGTTCCTCATTTAACCTGGCTTGGTGCTGGTCTGGATGTATGGTACTGCTACTACACGAACAACGCATGGAGCACACCTGAGAATTTGACTCAGGGTTCTGGTTCCTGGGTGGCTTCGATGTGTGCGGATACGTCAGATAATCTTCACTTGGTCAACCAGGCCTGGGAAATTTATTACTGGAAGCGCTCCGGGGGGGTGTGGCAGCCCAGGGAGCTGGCTTCCCCGATCCGGGGTTGGGGTCCCTGTGTCGCAACGGATTTGTATTTAAGGCCCCATGTCGCTTATTCGGATACGACTAGACGAGTTGCCTATGTTAGGCGGGATAGTGCTGGGTGGACGGTTCCATTTTATATTAGCGGCGACTCTCTGGGCGGTGGGCCGAGCATTACCTGTGATAAGTATGGCCATCTTTATGTCGTCTGGGTAGGTTATGAGTCAAAAGCGAAGCTTTGGTATGCCACCTACGATGGAACGTCTTGGTCGGCTCCGGTTAGGCTGCGAAATGATACTGCGTATGGCGATTATAGCCCTCGTCTTGGCTTTCCTGTGTCGGACAGCGGGGTGGACTTGATCTGGACGATGAACAATCCTTCGGGAAGCGGCTACCGGGTGATGTACTGGCGCTTGCCCCTTCTTCCCAGTGGTGTGGAGGTAGAAAGGCCGGTTGAGCCGAGGGGTGAGGGTTTGCAGCTTTCCGTCCGCTCCCCTGTCCGCTCGCAGTTGGTTGTTCGTTACTTCTTGCCTCAATCCAAAATCCAAAATCTGAAATCTAAAATATCTCTATATGACCTTTCCGGGCGCCTGGTTGCTATGTTAGATGAGGGGGTTAAGCCTTTCGGCTGGCATGAGCTTAAGGCTCCTCTGAAGATACCTTCCGGGGTTTATTTCCTGCGTCTTGAGGCTGGTAAGTCGAGCCTGACCCGCAAGTTCGTCTTGCTCCGTTGATTTTTGACCCTTGTTCAAATAAAAGCGGCCTTTTTGGGCTGCTTTTTAGGTTTGTGGGAGTTTCGGGGTGGGTCCCTGCATATTGTGGTCAGTAGAAAATCTTCAAAAATCTTTGGTTCAAAAAACGGGCAAGGGGGAGGGGAGCGCGTGAATACGGCGTGAGTACCTCGTGAATACCTCGGAAACCCCTTCCGGATTTCATAGGCCTTTCGGAGGTCCCCGGTTTGGGGGGCTTTTTCGTTCCGGGCCGGTAACCGAGGCTTGTCGGAGATACTTACGAGACAAACTTGAAAAAGACCCCTTATCCGGGGGTACTTTCCCGGATAAGGAGGGGGATGGGGGAGAGGCTCCCCCATGTCCGGGGGGGCTCAGCGAGTCTGGGGTTTTTCCAGGCGAGCGCCGAAGGGGGGCTTGCCCCCATAGCGGAATTGCCGCCGGGCAATTTATCCGGGGTGAGTTTTTATCCTCTTTCGTCTTTCTCTGCGCCCTTTCAAAATCCTTCTTTGCGTCCTCTGCGGTAAGTCTTTTCCTTTAAGCCTCTTAAGCATTACGGACTCCCTCCTCCCATCCTGCTCGTTCAATTAGCGTGAAATTGGTGTTAAATTGGCGTCAAGTTGGCGTTAAGTTGGCGTTAAATTGGCGATAAATTGGACGGAACATGGCGGGAAGCCTTCCCGCACATCTCCTTTGCTGTTCCCAGGCATCGCCCACACGCTATCCACCATCCGGTCTTTTTCTCCTCACTTCTCACGTCTCACCTCTTACGCGCCTTTGGGCGGAACTGTTGACAGGTTGAAAGTGTTTATGTTATATTAGTTCAAGGTGTTACATCCAACCTTATTTTACTCCCTTCCGAAAGAGATATCATGGTTAAATTGTCGCTTCCAGAACTGAAGGCCAAGGCCAATGAAGTGCGGCGTACTCTGATTCCGGCCCTGGTGGAGGCGGGGTCGGGGCATTCCGGGGGCCCGCTCTCCCAGGTGGACATCCTGACCGTGCTCTACTGGGAGCGGATGAAACACGATCCCCAAAACCCCAAGTGGGAGGGAAGGGACTACTTCTTCCTGTCCAAGGGGCATGCCTGCCCCTCCTTATACGTCGTCCTGGCGCTTTGCGGCTATTTCCCCAAAGAATGGCTGATGACGCTGCGCAAGCTGGGGACGAAGCTGCAGGGCCATCCCCACCGCCTGGATACCCCGGGCCTGGAGTCCTCTGCGGGTTCCCTGGGCCAGGGACTTTCGCTTTCCGTGGGCGCGGCCCTGGGATTGAGGCTGGATAAGAAATCCAACCGGGTCTTCTGCCTGATGTCCGACGGAGAGCACCAGGAGGGGCAGACCTGGGAGGCCATCATGTGCGCGGGACACTATAAGTTAGACAACCTCTGCGGGATCGTGGATGATAACCGGTTGCAGATCGACGGGCCGGTGGAGGAGGTCATGGGGGTGGAGCTTCTGGCCGAAAAATACCGCTCCTTCCGCTGGCACGTGATCGAGGTGGACGGCCATGACATCGAGACCATTATCAAGGCCTTGGACGAGGCCGGGCGGACCAGGGGAAAGCCCACGGTCATCGTCGCCCACACCATCAAGGGCAAAGGGGTCTCGTTCATGGAGAACCAGGTGGATTGGCACGGCAAGCCCCCCAACAAGGAGGAGGGAGAAAGGGCCCTGGCCGAATTGGAGAAGGAGAGGGAGGCGCTATGAAGACCCTCGAATTCATGCGCCTCGTGCCCGAGATCACCCCGGACCTCATCAAGACCGGCAAGGCCACTCGCTTCGGCCTGGGGGAAGGCCTCCTGGAGATGGCCGAGACCAACCCCAATGTCGTGGTGCTGGACGCCGACCTCTCCAAGTCCACGACCACGAACCTCTTCGCCAAGAAATACCCGGAGCGGTTCTTCAACATCGGGATCGCGGAGCAGAACCTGATGGGCGTGGCCGGGGGCCTCTCCCTGGTTGGCAAGATCCCCTACCTGGCGACCTACGGGGCCTTTGCCGTGGGCCGGACCTTCGACCAGACCCGGGTCTCGGTGGCCTACGGGAACCTGAACGTGAAGATCAATGCCATGCACGGCGGCATCTCGGTCGGCCCGGACGGGGCCACGCACCAGATGATGGAAGATTTCGCCCTGGCCCGGGTCCTGCCGGGGATGAAGCTGATCGCGCCCTGCGACTACGAGGAGGCCAAGAAGGCAGTGAAGGCCGTGGCCGAGTTCTGGGGACCCGTGGTCATCCGCTACGGAAGGGAAGCCGTGCCCATCCTCACGACCAAAGAGACACCGTTTCAGATCGGCCGTGCCGAGACCTATGTGGAGGGCAAGGATTTGACGATCATCGCCTGCGGGGTGATGGTCTATCTCTCTCTGCTCGCGGCCCAGGCCCTGGAGAAGGAGGGGATTCACGCCCGGGTGATCAACTGCCACACTATCAAGCCGATCGATAAAGAGACGATCATCAAGGCGGCGAAAGAGACCGGGGCCATCGTCACGGCCGAGGAGCACCAGGTCATGGCCGGGTTCGGGAGCGCGGTGGCCGAGGTCGTGGTCCAGAACCATCCCGTGCCCATGGAGTTCGTGGGAATGAAAGACCGCTTCGGGGAGTCCGGAAAGCCCTGGGAGCTCCTCAAGGCCTTCGGGATGATGGACACGGACATCGCGGCCGCGGCCCATCGGGTGCTGGAGAGGAAGAAGTAAGAGAACGTGAAACGGCTCGTCCGCTCCTCTCTGCTGCTCCTCCCTCTCCTCTGTGGTTTTGCCTCATCCTCCCAGGCCATGGGAAGGAGGACGGAGGTCAGGCAGGCGGCTGTGGCAGTTCCCGCTCCTCTGGACAGCCTCAGAATCGTAATCGAAAAGGGGGCCCGGACCCTCACCCTCTGGTCCGGCTCGCAGAAGATCAAGGACTATCCTGTCGTCCTGGGCCTGAATCCGGGCGGTCGGAAGCTCCACGAGGGGGACTTCCGCACCCCGGAGGGGGAGTACGTCATCTCGAGCAAGTATAAGCACAAGCGCTGGCAGTGGTTCATGGGCATCTCCTATCCGAACGATTCCGACCGGGTGGCCTACGAGAAGGCCAAGCAGGAGAACCGGATTCCCGTCGTCAACGGCCAGGTCCCCGGGGTCGGAGGCAGCGTGGGGATCCACGGCACGGCCTCGGACGAGGCGAACAAGGCCAAAGAGGACTGGACCTTCGGGTGCATCTCGCTCCTTTCCTCGGACGTGAAGGAATTGGCCGAGGTCGTTAAGATCGGCACCAAGGTGGAGATCAAGCCATAAGGAAGATGATGGCGACAGAGTGCCTTCCCGCCATAGGACACAAGCCTCAGCTCCTCCGTCCTGGACAAACCTGCCCGCATTGCGGGATGGCCTTGCTGGAGTTGACCCCGGACCAAGAGTTAGCCTGCCCCCTGTGCGGGCTCAGGACCGGTTCGCCCTGCACCTGATGACATGACGCGGGAGCCGTGGGCTCCTGTTCTTGAAAAGGAGGAATCATGGATTTCGAGTATCGCGTGGAGAGCAAAAAATCATTCCCCGAAGCCGTGGCCGCGGTGGAGGCCAAGACCACCGAGAAAGGCTTCCGGGTTCTGCACGTGCACGATGTGCAGGCCACCCTGGCCGAAAAAGGCTTCCAGCGCGAGCCCCTCGTGATCATCGAGGTCTGCAACGCCAAGTTCGCCCACCAGGTGCTCTCCAAGGACATGAAGGTGAGCCTGTTCCTGCCCTGCAAGATCAACGTGTTCACTCAGGGGGGAAAGACCCATCTCTCAGCTCTCCGGCCCGCGGCCATGCCGCAGTTCTTCCCGAACTCCGGAATCGAGGCCACCGCGCAGGAGGTAGATAAGGTCATCACCAGCATCGTGGATGAGGCCCTCTAAACCCATGATCGAGGAACCCAAGGGGACCATCAAGCAGGCCCGGATCTCCTGGAAAGGGGAGAAGGCCTTCGAGGCCTGGGCCGGGAGCGGACACGCCCTCCGGCTGGATGCCGACCGGGAGAAGAACAGCGGGCCCTCGCCGATCGAGCTCCTGCTCCTGGGGCTGGGGGGATGCACGGCCACGGACGTGGTGAACATCATTCAGAAGAAGCGGCTGGACCTCAAAGGGTACGAGGTGGAGGTGGAAGGGGAGCAGGCCGTGGATTATCCCAAGGTGTACACCAGGATCAAAGTGACCCATATCTTCCGAGGGAAGGGCATCCCGGCCAAGGCCGTGGAGGAGGCCATCCATCTCTCGGAAAGCAAGTACTGCTCGGCGGCCGCGATGCTCTCCAAGACCGCCCGTATCGAGACGAGCTACCGCATCGAGGAGCCATAGCGTCCAGGAACCCTGAAAGGACGGCATCCGCCGTCCTTTCTTCATTGGGGGTCTTAACAAACAGGGGTTGTTTCTGGTATCCTTTTAAGAGACCTAAACCCAAGAAGGGGACACTCATGGCCCAAAGGACCTATTACTGTCTGGACTGCGGATATACCTGGGGGGTGGACTTCACCGCGGGAAGGCCAGCGGCCTGCCCGAAATGCCAGGGCACCCGGGTCGAACGCGCCCGGGAGGAACAGGGACACGCCCGCGGAGCGGAGACCGGCAGGGGTTCCTGCGGCCCGGGCGGGGCGAAGGCGACTCCTGTCTCGAAAGGATGAAATGAACAGAGCATCAAGAGTCCTAACGATCCTTCTCGGCCTGGCTATCCTCCTTCCCGGGTGCGGGACGAAACCGTCCGAGAAGAAGGGCTTGAGGATCCTGTGCACGGTGTTCCCGATGTACGTGTTCACCCGGAACATCGTGGGCGATATCCCCGGGGTGGCCGTGGAGCTCATGCTTCCGGCCAGCCTGGGATGCCCGCACGACTACAGCCTGACCCCCGGGGACATGGAGAAGATCATGAGCGCGGACGTCCTGGTGGTGAACGGCCTGGGCCTGGAGGAGTTCCTGGCCAAGCCCGCGCTGGGGGCCAATCCCAGGCTCAAGGTGATCGACGCCAGCTACGGGCTCGCGCCCATCACGGACAGCCACGGGACGAATCCCCATGCCTGGGTGAGCCTGACCGACGCCTTTTCCCAGGTGCGGAACATCGCCTTCGGACTGGCGGATTTGGATCCCAAGAACGCGGCTCAGTACAAGAAGAACGGCGCCTCCTATGCCGCGGAGTTCATGGTCCTGCGCACGGACTTCCTCCTGGCCCTGAAGGGCGCGCCGGACAAGCGCATCGTGACCTTCCACGATGCCTTCGCCTATTTCGCCAAGGACCTCGGCCTGGAGGTCGTGGCCGTGATCGAGGAGACCCCGGGCCAGGAGCCCGCGGCCGGGGACCTGGCCAAGCTGGCCAGGAAAATCAAGGAAGCCAGGCCCCTGGGCATCTTCGCCGAGCCGCAGTACCCCGGGAAGGTGGCCGAGGTCCTGTCCGGGGAATCCGGGGTCCCGGTCTACGTCCTGGACCCGGTGGCTTCCGGGGAGATGACCCCCACGGCGTACATGGATGGGATGAGGAAGAACCTGGAGACGCTGAAGAAGGCGATTGAGATAACGAAAAGCAATAAATAGTAACGCATGGTAATGTATTGTGACATCAACCGTGGTACGGTCTAACCTTCCTCCCGAATAACTTCTAAATCGCATGTCTTTAAGTCCACAGTCCACGGTCAACGGTCTACAGTCAATGAAAGAGCACGCCCTGGAGATCCGGGATCTGAGCGTGACCCTGGGCGGCGTCCCGATCCTCGCGGGAGTGAGCGCGGACATCGTCTTCGGGGAGGTGACCGCGATCATCGGGCCCAACGGGGCCGGGAAGACGACCCTCCTGTCCGCGATCCTGGGGCTCGTGCCCTACCAGGGCGAGATCCGCTTCTGCCCCTGCCTGGAACACGGCGGGGGAAAACCCCGGGTGAACTACGTGCCCCAGCAGCTGGACTTCGACCGCGGGGCCCCGGTCACCGCGCTGGAGTTCCTTTGCCTCTCCACCCAGAGGCGGCCGCTGTGGTTCGGCCCCCGGAAGCGGGCCCGGACCGAGGCCCTGGGGAACCTGGAACGGGTGAATGCCGCGCACCTCGCCGCAAGGCCCCTGGGCAGGCTCTCCGGGGGGGAGTTTCAGCGCGTGATGCTGGCCCTGGCCCTCGCGCCCAAGCCCGACATCCTGCTCCTGGACGAGCCGGTGTCCGGGGTGGACGCGGGCGGGGAGGAGCTGTTCTGCGAGCTATTGGACAAGCTCCGCCAGGAGGCCGGCTTCACCCTCGTCCTCATCTCACACGACCTGCAGATCGTGACCCGGCACGCCGACCACGTGATCTGCCTGAACAAGACCGTGCAGTGCGAAGGCCGGGCCGTGGACATCCTGACCCCGGAGAACCTCGCGGCCGTGTTCGGGCTGCACACCGGGCTGTACAGCCATGCCGGTGACCTTAAAGGGTGCGCGGAGCATGGTCACCCCACTTAGCCCGCTGTACCCGTTCCTGGCCCATCTCCTGCCCTTCTCCTGGGCCCAGCCCCTGTTCATGCAGCGGGCCCTGCTGGCGACCCTGCTGCTCACCCCGATGTGCGCGGGGATGGGGGTCCTGGTGGTCTCGCACCGCATGGCCTTCTTCTCGGACGCCATCTCGCACTCCGCGTTCACCGGCATCGCCCTGGGCCTCCTGCTGGGCATCGACCCCCGGCTCTCGCTGGTCCTGTTCGGCCTCTTAGTGGGCCTGGCCATCACCCGGATGAAGCGGAGCTCGCCCCTGTCCACGGACACGGTGATCAGCGTGTTCTTCTCCGCGGCCGTGGCCCTGGGCGTGGTGTTGATCAGCGCCCGCAAGGGCCTGACGCGCAACCTGCAAAGCTTTCTTTATGGCGACATCCTGGCGATCAGCGACCGGGAGCTATTCCTCTACTTGGCCCTGTTCGTTTTCGTGGCCTTGTTCCTGGCCTGGGCCTACAACCGCCTGATGCTCATCGCGCTCTCGGAGCGCTTCGCGGCCACCCGGGGCATCCCCAACGCGGCCTACGAGTACACCTTCGCCCTGCTTCTGGCCCTGGTCGTGACGGTGAGCATCCGGGCCGTGGGACTGCTCCTGGTCACGGCCCTCCTGGTCGTTCCAGCGGCCACGGCCCGGAACCTGGCCAGGAGCGCGGGAAGCCTGTTCTGGTTCGCCATCCTGGCGTCCCTGATCTCGGGCATCGGGGGCCTCATCGCCTCGTTCTACTGGGACTCGGCCACCGGGGCCACGATCATCCTCGGGTCCGTGGCGCTGTTCTTCCTGACCCACGTTTACAGCCTGCTCATCCGCCGCCGGGCCTGAGCCATCAAGGAGAAAACCCATGGGGAATGAAGAAAAGGAAGTCGTCCTCCTGCTCGCGGACATCTCCGGGTACACCAGGTTCATGATCGCCAGCCACACCGACCGGGTGCACGGCCAGGTGGTGATCACCGAGCTCCTCAAGGCGGTCATCCGCCAGGTGGAGATCCCCCTGGAGATCTCCAAGCTGGAGGGGGACGCGATCTTTTTGTACGCCGTGAAGGAGGGCGACGAGACCTCCTGGGAGGACGTGCGCAAGCGGATCGGGGACAAGATGCTCCGCTTCTTCCAGGCCTTCGAGGAGAAGATGTCCGAGCTCACCGGGTCCAACATCTGCACCTGTGGGGCTTGCCGGAACATGCGCGAGCTCAAGCTCAAGGTCCTGGTGCACTACGGCAAGGCCCTGTTCTACGAGATCGGGATGTTCCACGAGCTCTCCGGGGTGGACGTCATCCTGATCCACCGGCTGTTGAAGAATTCGGTCAAGGAGAAGGAGTACGTCCTCCTGACCGAGGCCGCCCACCGCAAGGTCCATATCCTGAAGGAGCACGACCTGGTGGAGCACGAGGAGGCCTGCCAGGACTTTGGGACCGTGAAGTGTTTTATCTATTACCCCTCCCAAGCGACGACCCAACCCGGGGAAGTCGCCCGGAACACCAAGTATGGTACGCTGGGATATAAGCTGAAGACCAACGGGATGAAGGGCTGGACCGCCCTGCTCCTGGGCCTGAGGCTCAAGAAATCCCCCCATTTCACCCAATTCCCCGTAGCTGAAGAAGGCAAATAATTTTAATATCGCCCTGATAACACTCGGCTTACGCCCTTCCAAAACGCCCTGAGCAGCAGACAAAATGCCGTTTCTGTGCTATATATATGGAGGGACAAGGGATAAAACCACCCCCCACCCCTTAACTACTCCCAAAACCCTCCAAAATAGAAGAATAAAACCCCAACCAAATCCCTACCAAATACCAACCAAATCCGTACCAAATCCGTTTTCTCCAGCCTTTTACACACCCCTCCCCGGCACCTGCCGGGCACCCCTGCCCCACCATCCAACGAACAGCAAAAGCCCACCAAGCACCCATCCCAGGAAGGGAAAATAAAGAACCACTCACCCCCCTTGACTTTAACCCCATTATGGCCTATAATACCTCAGAAAATACATACACAGGCAATAACCTAACGGACCACACCGAACGCCCAAACTACGGTGGATTTCGTTTATAACCTAATTTAGAATCAAACCTGCACAGAGGGAAGGTTATAATATGCCCAATGATTTTTTTGATGCAATACCTAAAGAGAGAACATTGGATTATAAGGATGTTAAAGGACCTTTAAAAGATCTCATGTTGAGTTTTATTAATAAAATAGAAAGAGAATTTCCTTATAAGGAAATTGAAGGTGCCCAGGTAATATTTAGAAGGTTAGCCTATATCGCCCAAAATACTTATAATAGCATCGTTTTCCTATGCGCTGAATCAGCAAAAGACCCTTTTAGGAAAATCGAATACTCTATATCAGCCATGCCGCTCCTGCGAATCCTTTTAGAGGAAATATTCACATTAGTATTTATTTCGGAAGATTTACCAAATAAAATGCAATGGTATTACCAGGGCGGGTGGAGGGAAATGAAAGAAGAATATGATAGATTATCGTCCCGTTACGGTAAAGAACAGGATTGGATTGAATGGCTGGAATATTTTAATAAATATTTAGATAGCACAAGAAGTTTATATGGGATACCTCAGGATCAAACCTCTAACCTTAAACAAATCGATTATTGGCCAATCCCCAGTCAGATGATAAAGAAAATCGAAAAACCAGAATTAAAAGAATACTTACAATACCTTGATGATTGGTTTTATAAACAGTTCTCACAGGTAGCACATTTAAGCTTAAACGGCCTAATAAGAATTGGAGAGGGATTAATACCTGAACTTGGTGACATGAGAGAACCATCTCTCAAGCATTTACGTTCAGTTTGTATGTTCCAAAACGTAACTATGCTATTAGCAATATTAACTGAAATGGAAAATATTTTGAAATATGATCTTAAAGAGAGACTATTGATTCCCTGGAAATTGGTAGAATTATGGCCTGAAGCAAAGGAGTTATATAATAAGAGATATCGAGGTATATTGTGCTGAATTACATTTCAACTTGCAAACATATTTCAACATTTAGCTTAAAACCCTCGGGCTGGGTCCCGGCACCATGAATCGAATCCTCCTGATGCCGAAGCTCCGATTCAAGCCGCCAAGACCGCCCTCTTTAAAGACAGAAATTAGAACTTAGAGGGATGAACGAAAAATATAATTTGAAAGAGATCTCGTTAAAACGGAGCGAGATCGATTCGTTCAAGGCCTATCCTTTTTCCCTGGCCGCGGTCCGGAACCTGCAGACCCTGAAGCTCCACCCAGCAGTGACGTTCATCATCGGGGAGAACGGGATGGGGAAGTCCACGCTCCTGGAGGCCATCGCCGTGGCATGGGGGTTCAATCCGGAGGGCGGAAGCAAACATTTCAAGTTCACCACACGGGCGTCACACTCGCAATTGGAGAAAAACATCCGGCTGTCCCGAGGGGTCGTCCGTCCAAAGGACGGTTACTTCTTAAGAGCCGAAAGCTTCTTCAATGTAGCCACGGAAATCGAACGGCTGGACAATGAAGGAGGAGGAGGACCTCCTATCATTGAATCCTATGGCGGTGTGTCCTTGCACGAACAGTCCCACGGGGAATCATTCTTAGCTCTGTTCTTAAACCGACTCAAGGGCAACGGGCTGTATATCCTGGACGAACCGGAGGCGGCTCTGTCCCCGAGCCGACAGATGACCGTCCTGGCCCGGATGCACGAATTGGTGATGAAGAACTCGCAATTCATCATTGCTACTCATTCGCCGATCATCATGGCCTATCCCCAGGCGCAAATCTACACCTTAACCGAAGATGGCATCTTAGAGACCCAGTACGAGGAGACCGAGCATTACCGCACGGCGAGGGAGTTCCTGAACAACTACAAAAAGATGCTGAACATCCTGATGGGATAAAACCACCATCATTCCCCATCCCCTGTTTTGGGCTATAATTCCGCCATGACTAAGCAGGTGCATTACAACCCCCAGGGCAAGGCCGGTATCCTCTGTTCCCGGGCCGAGGTCTACACCTTTCTCGGCCGGGGGAGTGAGGCGCTGGCGGACGCGGAACGGGCCTGGGCGATGATCGGTGAGGTCGGAAACCTTGCGATGCGGAAGCAGCTTCAGCTCGATTGCCTGCGCGCGAAGTGCAAGGTCTACTCCCTTCACGGGAAATACCCTGAGCTCCGGGAGGCCGCGGAGCAGGCCCTTGAGATTTCCCTGTCCCTCCATGACAGAAATGGAGAAAGCGCCTCCCTGATTACACTGGGGAACCTCAACTACTATCTCGGGGAGTACGGGAAGGCCCGGGAGCATTACCAGCGCGCCCTGGCAATCCAAAGGGAGATGGGAAACCGCCAGGGCGAAGCCAGCACCCTGAACAACATCGGCCTCGTGCACAACAATCTCGGGGAGTATGGAGAAGCCCTAGACTGTCACCGCCGCTCCCTGGCGATCAAGCAGGAGTTCGGGGACCGCTGGGGCGAAGCCTCGAGCCTGAACAACCTCGGCATGGCACACGATAATCTCGGGGAGTACGGAGAGGCCCT